>DATDFC010000078.1:0-45111 GCA_036522815.1 Gemmatimonadales bacterium
CCCGTGGGGATCGAGCACGGCACCGTCGCGGTGCTCGACCGGGACAACCGGGCCCACGAGGTCACCACGTTCCGCCGGGACATCCGCACCGACGGCCGGCACGCCGTGGTGGAGTTCGGCGTCTCGCTCACCGACGACCTCGCGCGCCGCGATTTCACGATCAACGCGATCGCCTACCATCCGATCCGACACGAGTGGCGCGACCCCTTCAAGGGCGCGGACGACCTGGCGAAGAAGCTGATTCGCTCGGTGGGCGACGCGAACTGGCGGTTCCAGGAGGACTATCTCCGGATCTTGCGGGCGTTGCGCTTCAGCGCGCGCTTCGACTTCCGCATCCACGCGGGCACGCTGGAGGCCGCGAAGGCCAACGCCCAGGGCCTGTCGCAGCTCTCGGCCGAGCGAGTGCGGGACGAGTGGTTCAAGGGGATCCGGACGGCGGGCCGTGTCTCCAGGCTGCTCGCCCTATGGATCGATGTGGGGGCGGCGAGGATCTGGCTGCCGGAGATCCCGGGAAAGGGGAAACGGGAAAGGGGAAAGGTGGACAAGTTGCCCCGTGACCCCGTGTTGGTGACCGCCTACCTCGCATCCGATCCAGCATCGCTCCTGACGCGTCTCAAGAGCTCCAACAAGGACATCGACCGGGCGCGCGCGATCGGACAGTGGCGCGAGCAGTATCCCGATCCGCGACACCTTCCCGACGTCCGCAAATGGTTGTCGCAGGTGGGCGAGTACGGGGACGACCTGCTCTCGCTCCTAGCGGGATGCGACCTTTCCCGTTTCCCCTTTCCCCTTTCCCGCCTGCCCAAGGTCGTCGCCTCGATCCGCGCCGCCAAGGATCCCCTGACCCTCAAGGACCTCGCCGTCACCGGGGACGATCTCATCGCCGCCGGCGTGCGGCCCGGGCCGGAGGTGGGCGAGACGCTCGCGCGGCTGCTCGCCGACGTGCTGGACGACCCGACGCGCAACACGCGGGAGCAGCTGCTCGCTCGTGTCTAGCGCCCTGCTGTACGCCCTGGTGGCGGCGTTGGGCAACGTCGCGGGCGCCCTCGCGGTGACCCGACGCGCGGCGCGCGAGCTGGCGCTGATCGAGCACTTCGTCGCGTTTGGAGCGGGGTTCATGCTGGCGGTCGCGCTGGTGGAGCTGCTCCCGGAGGCCTTCGCCCGCTCGGGAGCGGCGGCTCCCGGCCTGGTGCTCGCGGGGTATCTCGCGGTGCACCTCACGCAGCATACGCTCACGCCCCACTTCCACTTTGGCGAGGAGACGCACGCCGTCAACCGCGTGGCCGGCACGTCGGCGCTGGTGGGCCTGCTGCTGCACACGTTTTTCGACGGCGTGGCCATCGCCAGCGCCTTTCTGGTGCGGCCGGCGCTCGGCGTCATGGTGTTCATCGCGATCTTCCTTCATAAGCTGCCGGAAGGGGTGACGGTGTCGAGCCTGATGCTGGCAGGCGGCCGCACCCGCGGGCAGGCGATCACGGCGGCGGCGATGCTGGGCGGCGCCACGCTCGCGGGGGTCGTGTTCACGGACCAGCTGTCGTTTCTGGTGCGCCACGGATTGGCACTGTCCGCGGGCGTCACGATCTATGTCGCGGCCTCGAACCTGGTGCCGGAGTTTCAGGGGAAGCGGGGGTGGAAGTTGCCGGCGGCGTTTTTCTCCGGAGCCCTGGCGTTCTACGTCACGAAGACCCTACTCGATGCGCTTTCCTGATCGGGAAAGGGGAATGGGGAAAGGGGAAAGGTGTGGGTGTACGGGCTCCGAGCTTGCGGAGCAGCCCCACCAGCAGGCGCACGACACGTAGCGAAAGTTCGAGCTCCGGCTCGACCGCGCTCGGCGTGACCAAACCCAGGTCTCTGGCGATCTCGAGATGACAGTGAAGCTCAGCGGCAGAGCCCAGCGCAATGCGCAGGCAACGAATGAATTGCATGGTCGTACCAAGCGCGTATCCTTCCACCATGTTGGCGGGGACCGATACGGCAGCCCGACGGATCTGGTCGGAGAGCCCGAAATGACGACTCAGCGGCTTTTCGAGTGTGAGTCTGTAGGCCGAGCGCGCGAGCTGGTTCGCGCAAATCCACGCTTGCAGCGACGCGAGTTGCTTCATGCCCCCAGTGTAGGTTTGTCGGGCTCGAAAGCCGTGACCTGGATAGCGCGAATCGTGGCCGAAAAATGCGCGCCACCATTCCCCTTTCCCCATTCTCCTTTCCCCAATGCCTGAGCCCACGCTATTCCAGGGAACCGGGAAGGGGGGGGCTGCCGAGCCCCTCGCCGCGCGCATGCGCCCGACGCGCCTCGAGGAGTTCCTCGGCCAAGAGCACCTGCTCGGCCCCGGGAAGGCGCTGGGCGAGCTGATCCGTCGTGGCGACGTGGGGTCGTGCATCTTCTGGGGCCCGCCCGGCTCGGGCAAGACCACGCTCGCTCGGCTGATCGCGAACCACACCGACCGGCACTTCGAGCCGTTCTCTGCGGTCACGGAGGGGGTGGCCCGCGTGCGCGAGATCATCAAGCAGGCGGAGGAGCGCCTCAAGTACGAAGGACGCGGCACAATTCTGTTCTGCGATGAGATCCATCGTTTCAACCGGGCGCAGCAGGACGCGTTTCTCCCCTGGGTCGAGAACGGCATCATCACGCTGATCGGCGCTACCACGGAGAATCCCAGCTTCGAGCTGACGGCCCCGCTGCTGTCGCGCTGTCGGGTGTTCGTGTTCGAGCCCCTCACCGATGCGCACATGCGGCACGTGATCGAGCGCGCGGTGCGTGAAGTGGGAAAAGGGAATGGGGAAAGGGGAAAGGTCGAGCTCGCGGAGGAGGCCCTGGAACTCTTAGTGCGACATGCGCAGGGGGACGCTCGGCGGGCGCTCAACACGCTCGAGGCGGTGCTCAAGCACGCGTCGACCCTTTCCCCCTTCCCCATTCCCCTTTCCCCAGAGCTGGTACAGTCCGTTCTCGAAAAGCCGCTCCCGCTGTACGACAAATCTGGCGAGCAGCACTTCAACCTCATCTCCGCCCTGCACAAGGCCGTGCGGGGGTCGGACGTGGAGGGGTCGCTGTACTGGCTGGCCCGGATGCTGGCGGGGGGCGAGGATCCGCTGTATGTCGCCCGCCGCGTGGTGCGCATCGCCGCCGAAGACGTGGGGCTGGCGGACCCACGCGCCCTGTCCGTCGCGCTCGCGGCCAAGGAGGCCTACCACTTTCTCGGCTCGCCCGAGGGAGAGCTCGCCCTCGCGCAGGCCGTCGTGTATCTCGCGACGGCGCCCAAGTCGAACCGCGTGTACGTCGCGTTCGACCGGGCGATGGACGCGGCCCGGCAACATCCCGCCGAGGCGGTGCCGCTGCACATCCGCAATGCGCCGACCAAGCTCATGGAGGACCTGGGCTACGGGGCGGGGTATCAGTACGCCCACGCCTTCCAGGAGGCCTACGTGCCGCAAGAGTACCTGCCGGAGCCGTTGCGCGGCGTGCACTGGTACGAGCCGAGCGAGTTCGGATACGAGAAGGAGATCAAGAAGCGCCTGGAGTGGTGGGAGAACCTCAAGCGGGAAAGGGGAAAGGGGAAAGGGGAAACGTGACGTGACAATCCGCGCACCTTTCCCGTTTCCCCTTTCCCCTTTCCCGGTATGGGTGCTCGCCCTGGCATCATGCGCGACCCTCGGCCGCCTCTCGTTCACCGAGCCCGATGTCACGCTCCAGGAGATCGACGTCACCGGCCTCGGGCTCACCGGCGGCACGTTCGATCTCGTGTTCGACGTGTGGAACCCGAACGACTACCGGCTGCGCTCGACGCGACTCGAAGTGGGCATCGATCTCGAGGGCACGCACTTCGGCGACGCGCTGCTGGATCGGCCGCTCGACCTGTCGCCCACCAATCACAACCGGGTGGTCGTCCCCGTGCGGTTCGCGTGGGCCGGCATCGGGGCGGGCGCGAAGGCGCTGCTCACGCGACGGGCCCTCGCATACGGCGTGACGGGTCGGGTGTTCCTCGATACCCCGCTGGGGACGAAGACGGTGGGATTGACGGGCACGGGGAACGTGCCGTTGATGAAACTCTTGAAGTGACGGACGCATCCCGCATCCCGCATCTCGCATATAGATTCGTGGGTAAGATCACTCCCAGGAGCTGCTTCCGATCCGACAACTAATCGACGTCCAGCCGCCGGTCGAGCGCGCGTTCCTGGTCGGGGCGCCGCGCAAGGGCTCGGTGGAAGTGGCGCAGGTAGACGACCATCTCGACGAGCTCGGCCGGCTCGCCGACACGGCGGGCGCCGAGGTGGTGGGGCGGACCCACCAACGCGTAGAAGCTCCCACGCCCACGTTGTATCTCGGGCAGGGGAAGGTCGACGAGCTGAAGGGCGTGCTCCAGGACACGGGCGCGACGCTGCTGTTGTTCGACGAGGCGCTGTCGCCGGTGCAGGGGTCGAGCCTGGAAAAGGCGCTCGCGGTGCGGGTGATGGATCGCACCGAGGTGATCCTCGACATCTTCGCGACCCGCGCGCGCTCGGCCGAGGCGAAGATGCAGGTCGAGCTGGCGCAGCTCGAGTACCTGCTCCCGCGCCTCACGCGGATGTGGACCCACCTCTCGCGCATCCGCGGCGGCATCGGACTGCGCGGGCCGGGCGAGACGCAGCTCGAGACGGACCGGCGGGTGATCCGGCGTAAGATCTCCAACCTGAAGCGGCGCCTCGAGGAAGTCGCCAACCATCGTGCCAACCAGCGGCAGGGGCGCCGCGACCTTCCCAGCGCCGCGCTGGTCGGCTACACCAACGCCGGCAAATCGAGTCTGCTGCGGGCGCTCTCGGGAGCCGACATCCTGGTGGAGGACCGGCTGTTCGCCACGCTCGATACGTTGACGCGGGAAGTCGACGTGGGCGGGGGCTACCGCTTCCGGCTGACCGACACGGTGGGGTTCATCCGCAAGCTGCCGCATCACCTGGTGGCTTCGTTCCGCGCTACGCTCGAGGAGGCGCGCGAGGCGGATCTACTGCTGCATGTGATCGACGCGGGGGCCGCCAACTGGGAGGAGCAGGTGGACGTGGTGGATAATGAAATGCGGAACGCGGAAGGCGGAACGCGGAACAGCAGTGGAAGCCCAGAGCGCAAACGGGTGATCTACGCGTTCAATAAGGCAGACTTGCTGCCCGATCCCGAGGTGTTTCTGACCCAGGTTCGAGAACGCTATCCCCATGCCGTGCTGACCTCGACTGTTCCGCGTTCCGCGTTCCGCGTTCCGACTTGCGACGGCGTGGACGGGCTGCGCTCCGTGCTCCGCACCTCCGCCCAAGCGCTCCGTCCGATCGCGCGTATCCGCGTGCCCGTGGGGGACGGGAAGCTGCTCGCCGCGCTGCACCGCGACTCCGAGGTGCTCGGTGAAGCGCAGGTGGACGGCGTCGTCGAGGTCACCGCCCGGGTGCAGGCGTGGCTGCTCGGCAAGCTGCGGCGCGAGGGCGTCGGCGTGGAGATCGGGGACTAAGCCTCGAGCCCGGGCTCGTAGCGGCGCTGCGCGCGGGCCAGGGCCCACGGGAAGACGTAGCGGAACAACCGGTCGCGCCGGCCGATCTCGACCACACGGCCCAGGGCAGCCCGCACCCGGGGCCACCGCTGCGGGGTGACGTGGACGAGCGGCGCCACCAGGCGACCGCACAGGCGCCACAGGGCCTCGGCCGGACGGCGGGCCGGACCGTGCGCATCGCCGGCGCGCTCCGCCAACCAGGCCGTATAGTCGCCGAGTGAGTCCGGCGTCAGGAATCCCTCGTCAAACAACAGCACGGACGCCGCCCGCTTCGCGAGGCCGAACCCGTGGCGCGGCAGCCCGGCCTCCTCGAGGATGCGACGGCAGATCGGCCGGCTGTTGCCCGACGGCCAGTCCCAGCGGGCCATTTCGGGCGAGCGGCTGATCGCATTGATGGCCGCCGCCTGCCGGATGCCGATGAACGGCACCGGACAATGCAGGAACCCGATCCACAAGCGGTACTCGGACAGCGACAGGCCCGACTGGTCCTTGCGGACGATGTCACCGTTCGATCGATGGGGCGCTCGGGACCAGGCGCCGTCGCCATGAAAGCCCGTGAGCAGCACCCGGCCGGCGAGGCGCGACTCGGCGCCCTTGAAATACACGTCCTCTCCTTTGGCGTCGGACGCGATGAACGGGACCTCTGGGAACGCGTCCCGTCGCCACGCGTCCCGCTCGACGACGTGCGTCGTCAGGCCGAGCCGGGCGGCGAGCTCGACGCCTGCGTCCGCAGCGCCGCCGCGCGCCCGGTTCACGGTGATCGCCTCGGACAACCCGACCTCCCGTCCCAGGACCGCCGCGGTGGCCGAGTCGTAGCCGGTGGAGATCGTGCCGAGGAACGTGAACGGCCGTCGCCGGCGGCGGTCGGCCATGTTGTCGGCGAGGGCGCGCAGCGACTGACTGAGGAACGTGCGGTACTGCCAGAAGGAGTCGAGCGTGCGTACCGGGGCCGGCTTGCTCACGGAGCGGAGCCGGCGACCATCCCATTCGAGGTTACGGTAGTAGGTCAGGCGAACGGCGCCGCGGGTCGTCAAGAGCGATGGCCGGTATCGGATCAGGCCGTCGCGAACGGTGCGAAAGTCCTCGAAGTAGCGCGCGTAGAGCGGGTCGACGCCCGCCCGGGCGGTGGCAAGCAGACAGGCGAGCGAGTTCGACACCCAGGCGCCATCGGACAGCTCCAACGCGTGCAGCCGATCGACCGTCGAGGACGCCGACACGAACGTGGCGCGCTCCCCGCGCACGCGGGCACCGGAGCCGAACACGACGTCGCTCTTGTCGAAATCCGCGGCCTCGTAGTCGCCCGTCCACACCGCCTCGCAGAACCAGTCGGGCGTGACCTCGACGAGACCGCCGTGCAGGACTTCGATCTCGCGGTCGGACGCGGTGCACCGCGCCAGCCAGGCGAGCGGCGGCCAGTCGGCGATCCGGGCATAGCGAAGGCGCAGGGACATCGCGCTGGCGCGCGTCAGCGGGTGAGCGCCAGGGTGGCGTGGTCGCGCCGCCCCCGGCTCATGCCCAACAGGTGGTGCGCCACGCCCTGCAGGAACCCGACGCCGTAGCTCGTATGAATGGCCCCGAAGATGAACGGCAGCGTGAGCGCGCACGCCACGCCCTGCTTGCGGGTGGCAGCGAGCCCGCAGCCGACCGCCAGGGCCGCGTACGCCAGGGCCAGGGCGCCGAACGCCACGCGGGCGAGGGGAAACCAGCCGCTCAGGGCCCCGGTCCCGGCCAGGCCGAGCACGAAGCACGCCGGCACGAGCTGGCGCCACGTCATCACGCGGCCGACCTTGCGCGCGACCAGCGGCTTGAAGTAGCCGTACTGATACCACATGCGGGCCACCTGCCGGATGGACGCCCGGGCATAGTAGTACGCGACCAGTCGGGGCTCGAGCAGCACGCGCCCGCCGTGCCTGGCGAGCCGGTGGTTGAACTCGTCGTCCTGGTTGCGGGGCAGCTCTTCATCGAACATGCCGACCCGGTCGAACACGCCGCGGTAGAAACACCCGAACGGCACCGTGTCGACCCAGCGACGCTCGCGGCTGCCGATGCGGAAGTGGGAATTGCCGACCCCGAAGGGATGAGAGAGCGCGACCGCGATGGCCCGGGCCACCGGGTGGTCGTCGGCCGGACGCGTCACGATCACCGGGCCCACATTGTCGGCGCCCGTCTGCTGCAGCGCGGCCACCGAGAGGGCGAGGTAATCCGGCGGATAGACGACGTGCGCGTCCATTCGCACAATGACGTCGCCCCGCGCCGCCCGGATGCCGGCGTTGAGCCCGGTGGGCGTGATGTGGCTCGGGTTGTCGATCAATCGCACCGTCGGGTGGCGTTTCGCGTACGCCGCGACGATGGGCCGGCTACGGTCCTCGCTCATCCCGTCCACGATCAGGACCTCCAGCCGGTCGGCCGGATACGTGGTCGCGAGGATGGAGTCGAGGCAGGCGGCGACGTACCGCTCCTCGTTCAGACAGGGCACGACGACGGACACGAACGGCAGCGTCGCGGTCATGACGGTGCCCACTCGACGTTGCCGACGATGGCGCGGACCTTTCCGGCGGCCGTCCGCGGCAGCTCCGCCACCGGCTCGAGCACCACGTCCACCTCGCCGAGCCGGTCACGGATCCGGGCGACGAGGGTCTGGCCGGCGCCGTCGGTAAAGGCGGGCGTCGGGATGAAGCGGACGCGGATGCGGCGAATCGACTCCTGGACGATCTGGCCCTGGCGCACCGGGAGCCCGTACAGGACGGGGTTCATCCAGAAAATGCGACGCCCGTCCGACGTCACCAGCAGGTCGCTGGTGCGTCCTTCAATGGCGGCGATCACGGGCAGCGTCCGCCCGCACGGGCAGGTGGCGCCGGCCGGCGCGAGCCGGCCGCGGTCGCCCAGCCGGTAGCGGATCAGCGGCATGGCGTCGTTGATCAGTCCCGTGCAGATGAACTCCTCGTCCCGAGCCTCGATCACGCCCACCTCGGGCCATTGGTGCAGGCGTCCGGCTTCGCACTCGCTCGCCGCTGCCACGTTCTCGGTCATGCCGTACGTCTCGCGCACCGGGCAGCCGAACGCCGCCTCGATCGCCGCCCGCTGATCCTCGCCGAGCGGTTCGGCGCTCGTCACGACGACCTTCATTCGAAGGTCGACCCGACCGGTCCGCAGCACCTCATGTGCGAGAGCCACCAGCGAGGAGGTGTACCCGGTGAGGTACACGACGCGGTAGCGCACCAGTGCATCGAGGTAATGACGTACGTGCTCGGGCGCCAGGTGGAACGTGGACATGTAGAGCTCTCGCGCCGCCGCGTTCCATACCCAGAACGGCGGGCGGCGCTGCGCGAACGAGGCGACGAGCTGGCCGCCCAGGCGGGCCGTGCGGTCGCCGGGGAGCACCCCGTACCAGCGCCGCGTGCGCGCCGCGGCGAGCGCGTACAGCTCGCGCAGCATGCCGCGGGTCTTCCCGATGGAGAGCGGGACCCCGCTCGTGCCGCTGGTGTGCTCGCGCAAGAGACCGCGCCCGGCACGGTCGTCCGCCAGAAACGCCCCGGGGTCGTCACGCAGCGTCTGCTTCTCGAGCACCGGCCAGTGCTCGAGCCGGTCCCAGGAAGCGCGGTCGCCGGCGCGCCGCCGCGCGCCCCAAGCCTCCCGGTAGAACGGCACGCGCGTCGCCGCACGCTCCAGCTGGGCGGCGAGGCGCTCGTCCTGCCAGGCCTTCCATTGCTCGGGCGTCCAGCGCTCGCGGGCGAGCGCGGCTTGGACCAGATACTCGAAGTCCGCACCGTAGCGCCACGCGCGCAGGTAGAAGCCGCGCAACGTCGCGGCCGCAGACCGCGCCGGGGCCGGCAGGCGATGATAGAGCCGCAGCAGAGTATCGCTCACCATGGGCGTGCCTGTCCGAGCCGGGTGCCGACCACGGCGAAGGGCCAGAGACTGAGTCTCAGCGCGGTGTTCCACTCGGCCTGTCCCAGCGAGCGACCGAGCTGCGAGCCGTGCAGCCGGCCGGTGACGCGCACGGCGGGGAAGAGGAAGCCGGCTTCGCGCAGGCTCGCGTGGCCCCAGCCGCGGAGCGTGAGCGTGCGGCGCTGCTCCAGGGCGAGGAGCTCGCGCCCGACGAGCCGCCCGTAGGCTTCGTCCACATAATGGAGGTAGCAGCTCAGGCCGTCCCAACCTCCGTGGGCCCTGGCCGTCGTGACCACCCGGTCCCAGTCGAGGCGGGGGCGGCGTAACACGGCGACGGTCTGGAGCACGTCGCAGAGATGGAACGAGCGTCGCCCCGCCACCTTTTCGAGGCCCTGCAGCACCAGCTGGTCCTCGGGCGCCGGCACGCACAGCTCGGTCCCGCCGAGCACCTGACGCTGTCCGTGGGCAGCGAGCCCGCGCGCGAACGCGACGTGCTGGCCGGCGGGCCCCACGCGACCGTGATGGATGTCGACCACCAGCCCGGGCGCGATGGCTCCGACCACCGTGTAGACGGTGCTGCCGGACAGCCGGTTCGCCAGCGACGCTCGCTGGCGGCTGACGGGAATGCCTTCCAGGATGAGCCGGTCGACGCTCCAGTCCGAGGTGAAGACGAGGAGATCCAGGTCGTCGCCCACGTCGGGATAGCGCTGGGGCACTTTGGGCGCCATCCATGTGATGCGGTGCCGGATGGAGGCCGCGTGCACCACGCGTAGCAGGTCGAGCGTCGCGCGGCCCCGCTCGCGCTCCCGCTCGGCAAGCGCCGCGAACCCGGCTGGCACGGGAACCCCGAGGTCCGCGAGCCGGTCCGCGACTCGGACCAGCACGGCGTGTCGCTGCGCCAGCCGGCCGAGCAGCGGCCAGTCGGGCCGGTCGAGAGCGGGTCCCGCGCCTGCCGGGTCGTCGAGCAGCAGCTCGAGAATGAAGCGCGCGTGGCGCTCCTCGTCGGTCAGGGGATGCACGGACACCGTCATCCGGGATGTGCGGACAGCACCGGAGCGGCATGCGCCGGCTCCGGGACGGAGGGGGGGGCGCCCGGCGCGGGGCGGCGGAGCAGCTCGGCGAGTCGCGCTCCGGTGTGGACCATGTCGAACTGCTGCTCGGTCCGGCGCCGCGCGCGCTCAGCCAAGGCGCGGCGCAGCCCGGCATCGCCGAGCAGCGTCGCGATCGCGTCCGCGAGGGCGCCGACGTCCCGCGGCGGGACCAGGACTCCGCACCCGCCGTCCAGCGCTTCCGGAATGCCGGCCACGCGCGAGGCGATGACCGGCGTGCCGAGCGCCATCGCCTCGCGCAGCACGTTGGGGAGGCCGTCGCCGAGGCGGTCCGAGGGGTGCACCAGGACAGTCGCTCGGGCCATGCGGGCGCGGGCCTCGTCGAACCGGACCCAGCCCCGGAACGCCACCCGGTCGCCGAGCCCGAGCCGGCGCGTGAGACGCTCGAGCGCACCACGCTCCTCGCCGTCGCCCACGATCTCGAGTGACAGGGCCACGCCGCGGCTTGCGAGTACGGCGACCGCGCGGAGCAGATAGGCGAACCCCTTGTCGCGAGCGAGCCGACCGACGGCGATCAGTGTGGCGGGCGGACGGCCGTCGGGTCGGAAGGGAAACACCGGGAGGTCGAGGCCGTGGTAGCACACGTGGATCTTGGGAGCGAGGCGCTGGGCCACGTCGCGATAGCGCTCCAGCATGAACGAACGGTTGAAGTCGCAGCACGTAATGATGTTGTCGGCGTACTCGAGCTTCTGACGCAGGTACGCGGGCCGGAAGTAGAGATCCGTGCCGGCGTGCACCCAGAGCGAGAGGGGGACGCGCCGGCGCTGCAGGCGGTGGAACAGGTAGGCGCAGGTGCCTGCGTAGTTCCCCCAATAACCGAGCACGTGGTCGTAACGATCGGCGTACTGCGCGGCGGCGGCCCAGGCCTTGGGCAGCACGTACGCCGTTTTCGCGAGCGACACCGGCCCGTAGCGCAGCGCCGCCGCGCTCACCGCGCCGGCATCGCGCAGGAAGCGACTGAGCCCGCGGCGGGGAGGGGAGGCGACCAGGCGACCGAGACTCTGGGCGAAGCCGAGATGATGCACCCGCTCGCGCGGCAGCACCGCGGCGTCGAGCAGCGGCTGCGCGTAGCGCCACATGCGCCGATCGAGCGGGTAGATCGGGAACACGTCGATCTCGACGCCCGCCTCGAGCAGCGATCGCATGTCGCGCTCGAAGAACGTGGCGACACGCGCCGGATACTTGCTCGTGAAGACCGCCAGTTTCACCTAGAATCTCCCCACCATTGTGCCCAATGCAGCAGCAGAACCCATGCGGGCGGGCTATGGTGGTTAATGCCAAGAGCGATATGCGGTTACGGTGGGTTACACGAGGGGAAACTCGGGGCCATGTAGCAAGGGCGTTACAGCTGCGCGGGCCTCCCGATACGGCGTCCCAGGCGGTGCCGGTGACCCCTCGCTTCGGGAGTCATTCGGGGCGTTGCGTAACGCCACGGCGGAGCATGACGCGCGTCACGGATTCGCGCGCACACGTCGTCCTAGTTTGCCCCTCGCACGCTGCTCAGAGCAAAGCCGTCGAAAGGCGGTGACGCAGAGCCACGGGGCTAACGCGGTTTCAATCCGCTACGCTCGCCGGGCCGCCAGCGATCCCGACACGGGTCGACGTTGGCGGCCCGGTCTTTTTTCCATCAGCGGGGGCGTGCCATGAACTTCATGCACAAGCTGGCGAGCCGGTTGGCGCGCCTCAAACAGTTGACGGCCTGGGCGGCCGCGCTGACGGTCGCCTTCGTCTTCGGGTGCGAAAAGCCAATTGCAGTCACCGGTCCAGGATCCACCATCACGCAGTTCGTTGTCTCCCCACAGAACGTGACGCTCCAGCCGAATCAAACCCAGGACTTCCTGGCGGTCGGCTTCACGGCTACGGGCGACAGCGCGGACGTCGGCGTGACCTGGACCGCGACGGGCGGCAGTGTCGACGGGAGCTCCAACGGCAAGCGCCATTACGGCCACTACCACAACGGCAACTGCGGCTCGTTCAAGGTGGTCGCGACCAGCAACCCCGGCAATCTGTCCGACAGCGCGAGCGTCACCGTCACCGGATGCACCGTCCCGGTCGCGTCGGTGAGCGTGACGCCGGCGTCGGCGACGGTCTCGGCGGGGCAGTCGGTGCAGCTGACGGCGACACCGCAGGATGGCAACGGCAATCCGCTGTCGGGGCGCACGGTCACCTGGTCGAGCAGTAACACAGCGGTCGCGGTCGCGGACGTGAACGGCAACGTCACGGGCATCGCGCCGGGATCTGCGACGATTACCGCCACGAGCGAAGGCAAGAGCGGGACCGCAGCGATCACCGTGACCAACGTCCCGGTGGCGTCGGTGACCGTCAGCCCCGCCTCGGCGAGCGTCGCGCAGGGTCAGACGACGCAGCTCACCGCCACCACCAAAGACGCCAACGGCAACACCCTGACCGGCCGCGTCGTGACCTGGACGAGCAGCAATACGTCCGTGGCGACGGTGAACGGGAGCGGTCGAGTGACCGGTGTAGCGGCAGGCTCGGCCACGATCACGGCCGCGAGCGAGGGCAAGAGCGGAACCGCGGCGATCACGGTGACGAGTGTCCCCGTGGCGTCGGTGACGGTCAGCCCGGCCTCGGCGAGTGTCGGGGTGGGCCAGACGGTGCAGCTGACGGCCACACCGAAGGATGCGAACGGCAATCCGCTGACGGGACGGACCGTCACGTGGTCGACCAGCAACACGTCCGTCGCGACGGTCAACGGCAGCGGGCTCGTGTCGGGGATCGCGGCCGGGTCCGCGACGATCACGGCGACGAGCGAAGGGCAGAGCGGCACGTCGGCCATCACGGTGACGGGTGCGGCTCCGGGCTGCGCCACCAGCACGACCGCGTTCCAGAACAGCGCGTTCACCTCCCAGAACGGGTCGTTCACCGCGACGTTCGACGCGACGCCCAACGGCACCGGGCTCGACGCGGCGACGGGCCTGTCTTCGGGCGCCGCGGCCGCGTACACCGACCTGGCGGTCATCCTGCGCTTCAACACGGGTGGGACGATCGACGCCCGGAACGGCGGGGCGTACGCCGCGACCAACAGCATCCCCTACACGGCCGGCGCGAGCTACCACTTCCGGGTCGTGGTCGACGTTCCGAGCCACACGTATTCGGCGTACGTGACACCGGCGGGAGCCGCCGAGCTGACGATCGGCACCGGGTTCGCGTTCCGCACGGAGCAGAGCGGCGTGACCTCGCTCGCCAACTGGGCGCTGACCGCGATCACCGGCACCCACACGGTGTGCAACTTCGCGATCGCCGGCAGCCAACCCCCGGTGCCCGTGGCGACGGTGACCCTGGCGCCGCCGTCGGCCACGCTGAACGAGGGCCAGACGCAGCAGCTCACGGCCACGCTCAAGGACGCGAACGGCAACATCCTGACCGGCCGGTCGATCACCTGGTCGAGCAGCAACAGCTCGGCGGCGACGGTGAGCGCGAGCGGGTTGGTGACGGGTGTCGCGGCCGGGTCAGCCACGATCACGGCCACGAGCGAGGGCCAGAGCGGCACCGCGGCCATTACGGTCGTGCACACGCCCGTCGCCTCGGTGACGGTGGCGCCGGCGTCGGCCACGCTGAACGAGGGCCAGACGCAGCAGCTCACGGCGACGCTGCGGGACGCGAACGGCAACGTCCTCACGGGGCGGTCGATCACCTGGTCGAGCAGCAACAGCTCGGCGGCGACGGTGAGCACGAGCGGGCTGGTGACGGGCAAGGTGGCCGGGTCGGCCACGATCACGGCCACGAGCGAGGGACAGAGCGGCACCTCGGCCATTACGGTCGTGCACCTGCCCGTCGCCTCGGTGACGGTGACGCCGGCATCGGCGACGGTGACGACGGGGAGCACCGTACAGCTCACCGCCACGCCCAAGGACGCGAGCGGCAATCCCCTGACGGGCCGGACGGTCACGTGGTCGAGCAGCAATACGTCCGTGGCGACGGTCAACGGCAGCGGGCTCGTGTCGGGGGTCGCGGCCGGGTCGGCGACAATCACGGCGACGAGTGAAGGACAGAGCGGCACGTCAGCGATCACGGTCACACCGCCCGGAACGTCGCAGTTCGGGCACGTGTTCGTGGTGACGGAAGAGAATACCGACTACGTCGACGTCACCAGCTCGTCGATGCCGTACCTGACGGGCCTGGCGGCGCAGTACGGGCTGGCGACGCAGTTCTACGCCGTCACGCATCCGTCGATCGGGAACTACTTCCAGATGGCGACGGG
This sequence comes from Gemmatimonadales bacterium, assembly GCA_036522815.1. Taxonomy (GTDB): domain Bacteria; phylum Gemmatimonadota; class Gemmatimonadetes; order Gemmatimonadales; family GWC2-71-9; genus AG41. Next base: position 14,724 of record DATDFC010000078.1, read on the forward strand.
CCAGATTCTCACGAACGACGACGGCTCCTCGACGATCGAGAACGTGCCGAACGTGGTGCGCAGCCTCGTCGCGGCGGGCAAGACGTGGAAGTCATACGCCGAGACCATCCCCAACGCCTGCTACCTGGGCGGGGACACCGGGGACTACGCCCGCAAGCACAACGTGTTCGCGCTGCTGTCGGACGTGGCGAACGACCCGACGGGCCAAGCGTGCAATATCGTGCCGTTCACCCAGTTCGCGACCGATCTGCGAAATGGGACGCTGCCCGCGTTCTCGAACATCGTACCCAACCTGTGCAACGACGCGCATGACTGCTCGCTCAACACGGCGGACAGCTGGCTGCAGACGAACATCGCGCCGCTGCTCGCGAGCCCGGTGTTCCAACAGGATGGCCTGTTGATCATCACGTTCGACGAGTCGGGCGGTGACAATACGCTGGGCGGCGGGCGGGTCTATACGGCGATCATCAGCCCGAAGGCTAAGCGGGGCTACCAGTCCACGACGACGTATCAGCACCAGAGCACGCTGCGGTTGATCCTCAAGGGACTCGGCGTGACGACGTACCCGGGCGCTGCGGCCACGGCGCCGGATATGAGCGAGTTCTTCAATCCATAAGAGTGGGGGGACGACGACCATGACGTTCAAGTACAAGCTGTCGCGGCGCCTGGCGCTCCTGAAGGACCGTCGCGCGCTTTCCCTGGCGGTGGTGCTCGCGGCCGCGGTCGCGAACTGCGAGCGCCCGGTGGCCACCGGCGTGGGCGACGGTCTGGCCCAACTGGTGGTGTTCCCCCCAACGGTCAACGTGGTGGAGAATCAGTCGGCCGACTTCGCCGCGTTCGGCTTGACGAGCGCGGGCGACACCATGGCGGTCGCGGTGAGCTGGAGCGTCACGGGCGGCGGCAGCATCACCGATTCGACTACTAGCAAGGGCATGCATTACGGCCACTACAAAGCGGGTGGTCAGGCGGGGCGATACAAGGTCGTCGCCACCGACCCCGGGACTGGCCTGTCAGACTCGGCGACGGCCGTCGTGACCGCGACGGCAGTGCCGGTGGCCCAGGTCGCGGTGCTCCCGACGAGCGCCACGGCGTCCGTGGGCAGCACCGTGCAGTTCGTCGCGATTCCGCTTGATTCCACCGGCACGGCGCTGGGAGGCCGGGCGATCACCTGGGCGAGCTCCAACAGCTCCGTGGCGAGCGTGGACGGCAGCGGACTGGCAGCAGGCGTGACGGCCGGATCGGCGACGATCACGGCGACCAGCGAAGGGCACAGCGGCTCCGCCGCCTTCACCGTCAGCGCCGTCACCGTACCGGTGGCAGCGGTGACGGTGAGCCCGGCATCCGCCTCCGTCACCGCCGGACAGACGGTCCAGCTGACGGCCACGCCCAAGGACGCGAACGGCAATACGCTCACGGGCCGGACGATCACCTGGACGAGCGGCAACACGTCCGTCGCCACGGTCAGCTCGAGCGGGCTCGTGAGCGGGGTGGCGGCGGGCTCGGCAACCATCACGGCGACGTCCGAGGGCAAGAGCGGCACCTCGGCGATCACGGTCACCGCCGTAACGGTGCCGGTGGCGACGGTGACGGTGAGCCCGGCCTCCGCCTCGGTCCCGGCAGGCCAGACCGCGCAACTCACGGCCACCCCGAAGGACTCGAGCGGCAATGCGCTCACGGGCCGGACGATCACCTGGGCGAGCAGCAATACGTCCGTGGCCACGGTCAGCTCGAGCGGCTTGGTGCGCGGCGTGGTTGCGGGCTCCGCGACCATCACGGCGACGTCCGAGGGGAAGAGTGGTTCGTCGGCGATCACGGTCACCGCCGTGCCGGTGGCGACGGTGACGGTGAGCCCAGCCTCGGCGGCGGTATTCGTGAGTCAGACGCTGCAGCTCAGCGCGACGCCGAAGGACGCGAACGGCAACACCCTCACGGGTCGCACGATCACGTGGGGGAGCAGCAACTCGTCCGTCGCCACGGTCAGCTCGAGCGGGCTCGTGAGCGGCGTGACGGCGGGCTCGGCGACCATCACGGCCACGTCCGAGACGAAGAGCGGCACGTCGGCGATCACGGTCAGCACGCCGCTGCCGCCGCCCACGGGCACCTGCTTGAGCCAGACGGGCACGCTCGTGACCCTGAGCGGGTTCCGGAGCTCGACCTACGAGACCGGGAGTCTCGGCGCCAGCGAGAAGGTGGATGCCACGACCGCCCAGTTCCTGGTCGATCAGGGGACCAACGTCCCGATCCGGGTGGGTGGCGGCGACGGCATCTGCTGGTCGGGGGGCGAGATCCTCGGTCAGTTCCCGCCGTCGACGTCGTGGAGCACGATGCACGACAAGTACGGCATGATTCCGGGCAGCGGCTCGAGCGCGAACGGGATCAAGATCCAGAACGTCACCATCTTCTCCTACGGCGACGGCATCAGCTTCGACGTGCAGGACGACGCGAACTGGTCGATCAAGAACGTGCACGTGAAGTACAGCCGTGATGACTGCATCGAGAACGACTTCCTCAATGCGGGCACCATCGACTCGACCTTCCTGGACGGCTGCTACGACGCGGTGAGCGCCCAGGAGTACACGGGCAGCCCCAACGGGAACAACAACATCGTCACCATCAGCAACTCGCTGCTGCGGCTGCAGTCGATGGATGCGGTGTACGGGGGCGCGGTGCCGAACCACAACGCGTTCTGGAAGTGGAGCACGATCGGCCCGAGCCTGGCGCTGTACAACAACGTGTTCCGGGCCGACGGGCCGTCGCGGGAGGGGAACGGCGCCCAGATGTGGATGGCGCCGCCGCCCGGGAAGCTGGCCGACTGCAAGAACAACGTGATGGTGTGGCTCGGCTCCGGCTCGTACCCGGAGACCCTGCCGACCACGTTCAACGGTCAGCCGTGCTTCACGATCATGACGGGCGCGGCCGGCCTGCAGTACTGGAACAACGCCGTGGCGCAATGGTACGCGGCCCATCCGGATCCGCTGCCCGACCTGGCGCCGCCGATCGTGTCGCTGTTCTCGCCGGGCATCTCCGGCAGCACGACGCTGACGGGGACGGTCACGATCGTCGCGACCGCCAACGACGACCGGGCGGTGGTAGGCGTGCAGCTCAAGCTCAACGGGCAGAACATCGGCGCCGAGGTGACGCAGGACGGCGTGAGCGGCGACGACCAGTTCGGGCCCACGCACTACGCGCTCACGTGGGACTCGCACGGCGTGTCGAACGGGACCTACACGCTCACCGCGGTCGCGCGGGACGCGGCGGGCCACTCGACGACCTCCGCCGGAGTCACCGTGACGGTCAGTAACTGACGCGGGTCTTCAGTGTGTGCGGTGGCTGTGGAGGAGCCGGGTCCCGGCGCAACTGACGGGGACGTTGACCGCCGCCCTGGTCCTGAGCTGCGACCACACCTCGCAGATCACGGGCTCGGGCGGCGGCGCGCGACTGGTGGTCAGCCCGCAGACGGTCGTGCTCCCCGAGAATCAGTCCACCGCGTTCGTGGCGTTCGATCTCGGGACCGCGGGCGATACCATTCCCGTCGCCGTCACCTGGAGCGCCACGGGCGGCACCATCAGCGATTCGACCACGAGTCAGGGCGTCCACTACGGGCGCTATACGGCGGGCGCGCGGGCGGGGCGGTTCCACGTCGTCGCCCGTGACTCGAGGTCCGACACGGCGACCGCGATCGTCTGGACGCTGGCACCGCCTCCTGCGGGCGCGTGCCTGAGCCAGGCGGGCCCGAGCATCACCCTCAGCGGCGCGCAGACGTCGACTTACGAAACGACCAGTCTGGCCTCCTCGACAAAGATCGACGCGACCACGGCGCAGTTCCCGCTCGACACGTCGGTGAACGTCGTGGTGCGAGTGGGAGGAGGGTCGGGCCTCTGTTGGTCGGGCGGCGAGATCCTCGGCCAGTTTCTGCCCGCGACGTCGTGGAACACGATGCACGACAAGTACGGGATGATCCCCGGCAGCCAGAGCAGCGCGGTCGGGATCCGGATCGAGAATCTCACGGTCTTCGCGTACGGCAAGGGGGTCAGCTTCGACGATCCGGGCCTGGACACCGGGTTTACCATCCGCAACGCGCACTTCAAGTACATCCGCGACGATTGCGTCGAGGACGATTTCTTCAACGGCGGCACGATCGACTCCACCTTCCTCGACGGCTGCTATGACGCCGTCAGCTCGCAAGAAGACCCCGGTGCCACTCAGGGAGTCGACCATCTCATCACGATCAGCAACTCTCTGGTGCGGCTGCAGTCGATGGATGCGGTGTACGGCGGCGCGGTGCCCAACCACAACGCGTTCTGGAAGTGGAGCGACCTCGCGCCGAGCCTCGCCCTGTACAACAACGTGTTCCGGGCCGACGGGCCGTCCGAAGAGGGGAATGACGCTCGCATGTACATGGCGCCGCCGCCCGGGAAGCTCGCCGACTGCAAGAACAACGTCATGGTGTGGCTCGGCTCGGGGGCCTTCCCGGAGACGCTGCCGACCACATTTAACGGACAGCCGTGCTTCACGATCATGACGGGCGCGGCCGGACTGCAGTATTGGAACAACGCCGTGGCACAGTGGGAGGCGGCCCATCCGGATACCTTGCCCGACGTGGCGCCGCCCATCGTGTCGCTGTTCTCGCCGGGCATCTCCGGCAGCACGACGCTGACAGGCACGGTGACGATCGTCGCGACCGCGGTGGACGATCGCGCGGTGGCGAGTGTCCAGCTGCAGCTGAACGGGCAGAACATCGGCGCCGAGGTGGCGCAGGACGGCGTGAGCGGCGACGACCAATTCGGGCCCACGCACTACGCGCTGACGTGGGACTCGCATGGCGTGTCGAATGGGACCTATACGCTCACGGCGATCGCGCGCGACGTCGCGGGCCATACGACGACGTCCGCGGGCGTCACGGTCACCGTCAGCAACTGAGGGGGGCTGCTTTTACGTGGTGCGCCAGCGCACGTACTGGCGGTACGGTCCGGGCAGCGCCATGCGGGCGAAGTTCTTCAAGCGCCGCACGAGCAGCGCGCGCTCCCAGCCGCGCAGCCCCGCGAGCTCGCGGATGCGGGACGCCGCGGTGGTGGCCTTCACGGAGAACCGGCCCAGCACCCAGCACCCGCCGACCCGCTCGGGGGCGAGGGTGGGCTCGCAGGTGAACACATGCTGGAACCCGGCCGCCGCGGCCGATTGGAGCACCAGGCGCGAGATGTCCCCGCCCGGAACCGCCGCCGTGGTGCAGGGCTCGCCCAGCAGGTCGGCGAGCAGCTCGCGACTGGTGCGCCACTCCGCGGCCATCTCGGCGGGGGTCTGCTCCCGGAAAATGTGGGGGTGCGAATGCGAGTGGCTGCCGACGACGTGGCCGCAGGCGCGCAGGTACCTGATGCCGGCGGCATCGAGGAAGGCGCGCGCCCCGATGCGCCCGGTCACGATGAAGAAATGGCCGCGCCAGCCGCGCCGACACAGCTCGTCGCCGGCATGCAGGGCACTGGCCCCGCCATCGTCGAAGGTGAGCAGCAGCGTCCGCCCCGGACTCGCGCAGTCGATCGCCGTGACGAGCTGCGGTCGCGCCGCGGTCTCGGCGATCGCGTCGAGGTGCCGCGCGAACGCCGTCCGGCTGAGCTTGAAGGGCAGCGCGCCGGCGCCGTGAAACCCCGAGTCCCGCGGGTCGTCCGTGACGTCGTGGTAGGCGAACGCCGCGATGCGCTCAGCGGTCGACGCCATCAGCGCGACAGGGGCAAGGTGACACGCGACGCCAGACGACGCGACCGCATGGCGAGATCGAGGACGCATCGCAGAAACCCGAATCCGTAGCTGCCGTGTACCACCGGAAACACCAGCGCGAGCGCCGGGATGGTCGCCAGCCCCGCCTTGCGTCCGGCGAGGATGGCGCATCCCAGCACGCTCAGCAGATAGGCGGCGCCGGTCGTGACGAATACGACCCCCGCGGCCCGCACCCAGTGCGCCAGGACGGCACTGGCGCACAGCGTGAGCAGGAACGCCGGGGGGACGAGCTGCCGCCCCGTCATCACCCGGCCCAGCTTGCGGACCACCAGCGGCTTGGAATAGCCGTACTGGTAGAACATCCGGGCCACCTGACGCAGCGTCCCCCGGGCGTAGTAGCGGGCGACCACGTTCGGCACGAGCAGTACCCGCCCGCCGCGCCGGATGATGCGGGCGTTGAACTCGCTGTCCTCGTCGCGCTGCTTCTCGTCGAACAGGCCCAGTCGCTCGAACGTCTCGCGGCGACAGCAGAAGAACGCGACATGGTCGACCCAGCGCGACTGCTGCGCCCCGATGCGGAAGTACGCGTTGCCCACGCCGAACGGGTGCGACAGCGCGATCGCGATCGCCTTCCCCATCGGCGTCTCGCTCACGGGCTCGGTGATGAGCACCCCGCCGACATTGTCGGCCCCCGTTTGCCGCAGGGCGGCCACGAGATCGCGGATGTAATTCGGCGGGTACACCGTATGGGCGTCCATCCGCATCAGGATGTCGCCCGTGGCGGCGCGAATCCCGATGTTCAAGGCGCTGGGCTGGATGCGCGCCGGGTTGTCGAGGACGCGGATGGCCGGGTGGCTGGAGCGGTAGCCGTCGAGGATCGCACGCGTGCGATCGTCGCTGCGCCCGTCCACCACCAGCACTTCGATCCGCTCCTTGGGATAATCGGTGTCGACGATCGAGTCGAGGCAGCGTCCGATGTAGCCCTCCTCGTTGCGGCAGGGCACGATGACCGAGACCGACGGCGGCACGCCGGCTGGCGCAGTCATCCGCGCACCGCCTCGAGCGGCCGGGACGCCGGGCCCGCTGGCACCGCCCGGCGAGTGGGAGACAGCGCGGCGGCCACGCGCGCCAGGCACAAGCGGCCCAGCTCGCGCGCACCCTGGACCCACTCGCCGACGGCAGGCCAGCGATCGTCCGGGCTCCACATCTCGCTGGTGGTCCCGGGGGGCTGGGGCCCGAGCACTTCGCGCAACCCTGCGAGCACGCCGGGATACGGGTCGCGGCATCCCGCGGGCGGTCCCGCGAGGATATAGAGCACCCGTTTGAAGTCGCCCCACAGCCAGCGACTGGTCACTCCCGTCTGGTAACCGACCGGTGGGTGCACCGGACGGCCCCGCAACAGGCCGGTCCACAAGGCGGGGAAATCGACGCCCGCCGCCACGGCCAGCTCGAGCGAGCCCCAGAACCGCCCGTTCACCTCCATAAGGCACGGCTCGCCCACGCCGTCGTCGCGGAACTCGACCATGGCGGGTCCATGCCACCGCATGGCGGAGAGCAGCCGGCTCGCCGGCTCCCGCAGGCGGGGATCGACAGCGACCGAGCGCCGCAGGCTCGAGCCCGAGCCCGACGGCCGGAAGTCCCGCAGTCGCTCGTGCGCGAACCACACCACCGGCTCGCCGTGGTCGTACAGCGCGAACACGCCCTTGCCCCGCCCCCCGACCAGGCCCTGGACCACGGGCCACAGCTCACCCTGTCGAGTGGCCAGGGCCGTCGCCTCGAGCGCCGCGGCATCGGGCACGTATTGTGGCCCGTGGTCGGCCACAAAGCGTTCGCCGTCCCAGAAGTCCGAGAACCGGGGCTTGAGAATGCAGGGGTAGCCGACCGCGGCGGCGGCGGCGTGACACTCGGCGAGCGAGGTCGGGACGCCGGTCGGGGGAATGCGCACGTCGCAGGTCCGGGCCAGCTCCAGGGTGCGCGCCTTGTCGAAGGCCGAGAGCAGCATGTCCGTCGGACCGCACCCCACCGCCACCCCGGCCCGCTCCCACTCGTCGCGCTCGCCGGCGCACAGCACGCAGGAGCGCTCCCGCTGCGGCAGCACGACGTCGACCTCGTGCTGGCGCGCCCAGCGGCGCAACGCGGCGAACGCCGCCACGGTCTCTCCGCTCTGACGGAACCGGGAACGACAGTACCGCGACCATCCGGCCAGCGGCAACGGCTCCGGACTCGCCACGAATACCGTCGCCCCGGCCCGTCCGAGGGACCGCACGCACGCCAACGCCTGGTTGGTGTGCCCGTCCAGCACCAACACCCGGCTCGCGGCCAGGTCAGGAGACCGCATCGGGCGCCTCGACGACCACGCGTCCGGAGTCGCGCCGGGCGACTACGGAGCGGTAGATGGCGATCACTTCCTGCGTCAGCTTGGCCTCGTCCAGATGCCGGACGGCCTCGTGACCGGCGATGCGCTGCCCCCGCCGCAGCACGCGCTCCAGCGCCGCCGCGATGGTCTCGGGCCGATCGTCGGGACACAACTCGCACCCTGCGATGCCGCCGAGCCGCGCGGGGACGTCGCCCACGGCGACCGACACCACCGGCAGATTGCAGGCGAGCGCCTCCTTCACGACATTGGGCGACCCTTCCTGCATCGAGGTGAACACCAGCGCGTCGCATGCGCTCATGAAAAACGGGACGTCGCCGTGCGGTACGCCCCAGGCCACGATCAGCTCGGCCGCGAGCGAGCGGTTGAGCACGTCCACCGCGGCGCGCGCCAGGGCGAATCGCTTGCGCGCCAGCGCGGGGTCGCCGGCGAACAGCAGCAACCGCCGGTCGAGCGGCAAGCCGAGGCGCTGGCGAGCTTCCTCCCGCGGGATGGGGCGGAACAGGCTCAGGTCCAGCCCGGAGGGGATCACGCGCGTCGGGACGGACGGGTGCAAGAACCGTCGCATGTGCTCCGAAACGACGATGGTCGTGTCGGCGCGGCGGGCCATCGCCTGGCAGGCCAGCTTGAGCAGCCGGCCGCCCGGCGTGAGGCGCCCGCGCGCGTCCTCGATGCCCTGCAAGTCGTCTCCCCGGAACGTGATCACGAGCGGCAGGCGCTTGGGGAAGGCCAGCAGGCCGCTCTGCCCGAACTGGGCGTGGACCAAATCGTACGCGCCGCGCGCCACGCGGCGGCGGACGCCGAGCCAGGCCTTGACGTAATTCCAGGGCTTGCCGGCGCCTTTGAAGTGAAACACGTCGACCTCCACGCCCGCCGCCCGCAGGAATTCCGCCTGACGCTTGATGAAGTGCGTGGTGCGCGGGCGACCGTCGGGCACCGGCCATTCGCTCGTGATCATGAGCACTTTCATGGCTGGCTCAGCGGCGCGGGGTTGGGAGTCTCCGCCCCGCCCATCCTCCAGGACACGAGCTGCCGCAGGGCGGCGCGCGCCGCGCCGGGATCGTCGTTGCGCAGCCTGACGCCGCCGCGCACCCAGGGGAACACCTCCCCGTACGCCGTCCAGCGATCCCGCAGATACCCCAAGGAATACTCACCCTTGCGCGCGTACGCCTGCTCGGGCCCGGTATCGAGCAGCAGCGGCAACGTCGGGGTGGGCGTGATCCGCTTGAGCCAGCGGATCCAACCACGGGACCGCTCGCTCGAGACGTCCACGAGGATGTCGTAGAAATAGCGGTCCATGATCAGGACGCGCCCGCGGATGCCCTCGAAGTAGGCGCGGTAACACAAGAACACGACGACATCGAGCGGGTAGATCACACGCCGGACCAGCTTGCTCCACACGACGGCGTGGCGGATGCGGCGCAGCAGCGTCGTGCCCCGACCCGGCGCGGTGGCAACGGGCGGCGGGCTCCCCGCGACACGGCGCGCCAGGCGCGCCGCCCCGTCGCGCAGGCGGCGCACGGCGGCGTACACGCCCACGTTGTGCTCGAGGTGTAGCACTGCCACGCGGTGACGCTGCTCTTCCAGTGCGCTGCGCAACCACTCGATCAGCGTCGATTTCCCCGCGCCATCGAGGCCCGAAAACGTGATCAACATCGCGGCGGCCGTTCTCCCCAGGCGTTGAGTTGTCCACCCGGCATCGAGCAGGACGCGTGCGTGCGGGTCTCGTCCGTAATTGATTGATGCATCTACGCTTATGCGGTGTTAGCGAGGCGCGCCCCGCGCCCCTTGTGGCAACTGCGTTACAGCTGCGCGGGCGTCCCGATACGCCCGGCGGGCTCGGGCGCGAGCCAGACGCCGCGCACCACGGCGGGCGCGGCGGCAGCAGCCTGCGCCACGTGGCCCTCGCTCGCCACGGCGTATGCGAGCGCGAACCAATACAGCGGGGTGACGAACCAGTCGCCGCTCATGTTCGACGCCATCACCGTGACCGTGAGGGCGAGCGGGAGGGTCGCGTCCGGTCCTTGCCGCGCGCGCCACGCGCACCACAGACACAGCCAGGTCCCGATGAAGAAGGGGATGCCCGCGGCCACGCCGGTCGAACTCAAGACCTCGAGGATCGTGTTGTGGGTGCCGCGCCGCCGGCGGACGCGCTCGTCGAGTCGCAGGCCGAGCTCGTACTTGTTGTTGGCGGGCCCCCAGCCGAACAGGGGCCGGTCCAGGATCATGCCCACGACGGCGGGATAGATGCGCTCGCGGCCCGTGAGCGTGCCCGTCTCGAGCGTATCCTCGAAGCGATTGCGCATCACTTCGGATTGGTACGCCGCCACGCCCAGCCCGGCGATCACGAACAGCGCGATAGCGACGTTGCGAATGCGGTTGCCCAACGTGCCGCCCTGGAACATGAAGGCCATGATCCCGCCGGCGAGCGCGAGAATGCCGCCGCGCGATCCGGTGTCGGCGACCGCGATGGCGAGCAGGCCGCAGAGCGGGATGCCGATCGCCAGCCGCCCCCGGGTCCGGCCCTGGCGCGCGAACGTGAGACCGACCAGCGCGACCAGCCCGGCGCCCAGAATCATGGCTGCGTGATTCGAGTTCTGTCCCAGGGCCGAGAGCCGGGCGCCGCCCGTCTGGACCTTGTGCACGGTGGTCATGATGCCGAGGAAGGGCATCGCGGCGCGCACCACGCAAGCGAGCGCCAGGGCGGTGAGCGCGCGCCGGGTGACGGTGGGCGAGCGCATCAGGTTGCTCCCCACCCAGAAGATCAGCAACAGCTCGATCAGCGAGACCAGCAGCTTCAGGACTTCGGTCCAGTACTGCGCCCCGTTCAGGATGGTGGCGAGATGGTCCCGGCCGTTGATCGCCGCGGCCACGAGGAACATGTACAGGTACAGCATGAACCACTTGGCGGGTCGCGAGGGGCGTCCGAAGCTCACGCGCGGCTGCAGCAGGGTCGTCGCCAGGAACAACGCTCCCATCGCCGTGGGAATCTCGATCGGCAGGTCGCGCGCATCCCTGTCGGAGAACTCGAACGGGATGGAGCAGACGAACAGGTAGAACGCCGAGCAGACGATCCAATGCGTGAGGGGCCGGAGCAGCTGGGCCGGTCGATTCATCGCCGGAGCCTGCGCAGGCCGCGGACGGCATCGTCCACGCGGGCCAACACGGCGCGGCGGAATTGGCGCGGCAGGCCGGTGACCAGGGCGAGCGCGAGCAGCAGCGCGACCGAGGCGGCGGCCCCGAGCGCCCACAGCGCCCAGTGCCGCACGAGCAACCGCTGTCCCGCGTACGCGCACGCACCGAACAGCAACAGCATCACGGCCAGCGGTCGGACGAACGTGGCGAGGGGCGGCTTGGGGGGCCGTCCCAGGCAGCCGTGCGTGAGCGCCGGATAGGCGATGCTCTGGGTGAGCCGCCCGACGAACATGCCGACGCACAGCCCCAGCATGCCGAAGCGCCAGGTCAGCAGCGTCGCGAGCGCGATCGTGATCACGACCGTCGCGGCGGCAACCACGACCCGCGACCGGGGCTTGAGCGCGGAGTCGATCACGAACGCGTCGCTCCGGATCAGGGTCGTCTGGGCCATGACCAGCACGAGCAGCAGGTTCACGATGGGGCCCGCGTAGTTGTCGCTGCCCACCCACAGCGCGACGAACGAGCGGTTCCACAACAGGATCGCGCCCCCGACCGCGGTGGCGAAGAGCCACGTCACCGCCAGCAGCTCGTAGCGCAACCCCGCGGCCTTATCGTACTGGCGCTGCCCGATCACGCCGCCGATGCCGGGGATCACGCCGCCCGCGGCCAGCACGTGGATGTTGACGGCGATGCGCGCCGCGTAGCCGGTGAGTACGAACGACGCGACCGCGGCGGGCGAGACGATCATCCCCAGGATGATGGCGTCGCTCGCGAGCAGCAGCTTGGCGATCGCCTCGCCGACGGAGTACCACGCGGAGAGGCCCAGGAGCGAGCGCACGTCCGCGCGGGTGGGACGGGCGACGCCGAACCAGGGGACGTACTTCTTCACCACGATCCAGAACGCCGTCCCGAGCAGCGCGCCGAACACGATCTGCGACGCCGCCGCACCGGCGATCCCCAACCCCACGGCGATCGCCGCGGCGGTGAGCGCGCCGCCCACGATCTCGAGCCCCGCCTGGAGACCCATGCGCTTGTAGCCGAGGTTCATCCCCCGCAGCACCGATTCGGGGAGCGACGCGAGATTGGCGCACAACAGGCCCACCACCAGCAGGGCGACGGCGATCCGCACGGTGCCGTGCAGCTCGGGCGCGGCGTGCGTGATCGTGGGCACCAGCCAGACGAGCAGCGCCCCCGCCGCGAGCGTCAGGGGTAGGAACAGCAACCAGACGACGAAGGCCGCTCCCACATAGCGGCGTTTGGCTGCGTCGTCGTCGCTCGCCTGCAGGGTCGCCACGACGAGACGCAGCGCCTGCGTGGGTCGCCCGTCTCCCGCCGTGAGGTATCCGACCAGGCGTCCCAGCATTTCCCAGGTGCCATAGAGCGAGCGCCCCAGCCCCGTGACCAGGATCGGGATGACCACGAAGTTGACCGCGATCTTCGCCGCGTAGTCGAGCAACGAGGCGGCGACGTTGAGCGAGGCCCGCTGCGTCAGGTTCGCGGCTGGGCGCCGCCGAGACGGCGCGCTCGGTGGAAGCTCGACGGCCTCAGTCGCCATGGGCATCCCAACCCAGCAGCGCGCGCAGCCGATCGACGGTGCGATCGACTCCCTCGCCGTTGCTGTGGAGCTCGATGACTCGCACACCGTTCGCCGCGGTGAGCGCGCCGATCACGTCGCCGAACGCCTGCCGGTACGCCGTGGCGAAGCGACTGATCTCGGTGTCGCTCCCCGCCTTGACGCGATGCGACTGCTCGCGCGTGCGGATCCGGCCGGCCAGCACCGTGTCGGGCGCGTCGAGCAGCACCACGACGTCCACCGTCTCCGCCCACTCCCGGATGACCTCGCGCCGCCACCGCGCCATAGCGGCGCCTCTGCCGACGCCGGGATCGCCGTACAGCTGGAGCCACGCGAGCGCGAACACGGGGCCTTCGTCGAGCACGACGAACGGCGCCCGGCGCGCCGTGCGGCGCGTGAGCATGTGGTGCAGGGTGCGCAACCGGATCATGTAGCGCATGTCGGCCCAGGGGAGCGCGCGGGTGCGCACGCATAGGCCCATGAGGGTGGGCAACGAGCGCACGGCGTTGTAGAGCCACCAGCCGCGGGGCAGCTTCCACACGCTGGCCCGCATGACCTCGGGCCGCTGGGCCAGCGCCTGGCTCAGGACGCTCTTGCCGGCGCCTGCCGCACCGACCAGCTCAGCGATCATCAGAGCGCTGACCAGATGAGGACCTTCAGGTCCTCGACGACTTGGGCGAGGGGCCGGCCGGCGTCGACGAAGCGCGCGCCGCTGCCGGACCAGTCCGCGCTGCGCACGATGCGGTTACGGGTGCGCACGTAGTCGGCGGGCTCGGTCGTCTTGCGCCGGACCGCGGCCTCCGGATCGATCTGCAGCACGATCAGCACGTCGGGAGCGAGGATGTGCTGGTAGTAGCGCCGCTCGCTGGCGAGCAGCCAGCGGCCAATGCCGGTCCGCTCCAGGCGCGCGGCGAACGCGCCCAGCCGCGGGCCCGCCAGCTCCCAGTTCTGGGGAATCGGGTAGCGCTCGCACAGCGCGATGCCGCCCGCCAGGGCGAAGCGGCGGGCCTTGAGGTACAGGCGATAGCGGTCGCGCGCCGTGCAGAGGTCCCGCAGGCAGTAGACGTAGCCCGGAAACTCGGTCCCCTCCTCGTCGCCTGAGTTTCCCAGGATCAGCCGGCGGAGCTTGAGGAGCGCCCCCACGACGAAGGTGAGCCCCGAGCGGGGCGGGCGGCCGAGGTGGGCCGTCATCACGGCGAGGTCGCCGCCCAGCCAGCGGGTGAGCTCCTGGACGCAGGTGGACTTCCCCGCGCCGTCGCCTCCGACCAGCGCGATCACGGTTCCGCCGTGCGCGAATCCCTTCTTTGCCATCCGCCCTCCCAGTCGGCCCTGCAGGGTGATCACTGATCGCACCAGGCGCCACAGCTTCAGTCGCAGGGGGGCCTGCTTGGCATGCGCGCGCAGCCGGTCGTGCAGGTCCCGGCGCAGCGCGATGCGGCGCCAGCGCGAGTACCCGGGCCGCAACGAGGCGATGCACTCGTCCACAAAGGCCAGATCGACGGTCGGCAGGTGCTGCGCCATGACGTCGCCCAGGCGGTGCAGCTCCGCCTCCTTGAGCAGCGCATCGAGCTCGCCCTGGATGGCCTTGAGCCAGCCGGGCTCTCCCCGCAGCAGGTCGCGCCAGCGGTAGCGCTGCACCATGCGGATCGCGAACACCAGCAGCTCGAATTCGGGCGCCGGCGTGCGGAACACGTTGCGATGCGTCGCCGATTCGAGCAGCGGGCGCTCGAACGGCAGGCGGTAAATCGTGGTCCAGAAGCCGCCCGTGAGCAGCTGATAGTGCACGTGGACGTGGATGAGCCGCCCCGTGGCGGGGTCGAGTCCGAAACAGCTTTCCAGCCCCGCGACGCGCGCCTCGAGCGGCGGCGTGCAGCGGCGAAAGCCGAGCTCCTCGAGCACCGCGGTGAAATGCGGCTCGGTGGAGCGCTCGACCAGCAGGTCGATGTCGCCCTCGCCCGACATCCAGCGGCGCTTTTTCCAGTTGCCCTTCCATTGGCAGCAGTACATCACGTGGCGCCGCTCGAGGGCCTCGCCCAGCGCGATGACGAGCGAGCGCGCCTGGCGCTCGCTGGGGCCTAGGGCGAGCTCAGGCGCCTGGGTTTCGAGCATGGGTCGTCAGGTGAGGGGGACGGGCATTCGGCATCGCGGCGCGAGAACAGGCAGGAGCCGTGCCCCGGGTACCATGGGTAACCAGTTGTCATTACGTGCGTTGGCGTAGCGGTTCCGGGTGGCGCTACGCGGCTGTAGCAACCGACTTACAGCAGCGTGGGCGCCCCGTGGCGCCTCAATGGCACGCGCCGGTTCCTGAATCGTCCGTCCCGCCGCCGGCCGGGATGAATTGCCACGAGTAGGAGCCGTCGGCGAGGGTCAACTTCAGCACGCCGAACTCGTGGCTCAGGTTCTTCTCGCTGGTCGGCCAGAACGTGGTGTTGGGACTGTCGAGCCCCTCGCCCCCCGTGCCGACGATGAACTCGCGAATCCCGTTCACGCTGTCGGCGACGCCCGCGGACGTCTGAAGCTTGAACCGCTCGTAGTCGCGCATCTGCGCGTTGACGATCAGCTCGGCGTGCGCCGCGTACAGGTCGTCCCAGAACGGCTTCACCGTCGTGTTCGGCGAGACCGTGCTCGAGGTGGTCGAGTAGAATCGCGGGTGGTGCCAGATCGCGAGCACGCACTGCTTCGTGGTCGCGGCCAGATCGCTCCTCAGCCAGGTCTCCTGGGGCGAGCCCACGGAGTCCGAAACGAATGCGTTGTTGCTGTTCAGCATGATGATGTGCCAGGCGCCCAGGTCGAAGCTGTAATAGCCTTGCGTCGGGTCGCCCGCGACGGCCCCATAGTAGCCGAAGTAGCCGGCCGCCGTGGCGCTCGAGTCGTAGTCATGCTTCCCCGGCACCGGGAAGGTGCGCGCCTTGTGCCGCCCCCAGGTCGGGCCGTAGCAGGTCTGGTAGTCGGTCAGCGATCCCTCGAATTCGCCGCTGCCGGCGCTGAACACGGTGCCCGCGATCGTGTCGAGGATTGCCGCGGTGGCATCGTCGCCGGTGCGGCCGCAGCGCGAGATGTTGCCCGCGCCCACGAGCGTGACCAGCTGATGCGCGGCGTTCACGGTGAGCGTTCCGGAGCCCGTCCCGCCGAACTTGTCGGTCACGCTGACGCGAACGGTGTACGTCCCGCCCGAGGCATAGACGTGCGAGGGCGCGATCGGCGTCGCCGGCGTGGCGCTCCCGGTGGTCTGCGCCGAGCCGTCGGCCCAGTCCACCGCGTAGGACCAGGGACTATCGTTCGCGCCGTCCGTGAAGCTCGCGTCCAGCGTCACGGGGCTGCCCGCGGCGACGACCTGATCGGGGCCCGCGTTCACCACGGGCGAGAGGTTCGCAATCGTCGCCGTGGTGGTCGCCGAGCTGGACGCTCCGTGCGTGTCGGTGACCCTGAGCGTGACGGTGTAGCTGCCCGCGCTGACGTACGTGTGACCCGGCGCGACTCCGGTGGCGCTGCCGCCGTCGCCGAAGCTCCAGGCGTAGCCCACTGGGTCACCGTCCGGATCGGAGGAGCCGCTCCCGTCGAAGTCCACGGTCGCGCCTTCCGTACCGCTGTAGGGGCCGCCCGGCGCGGCGCTGGGCGGGTGATTCACGCTCGCCGGCGGGGCGTCATGGCACGAGCCGGTGCCCGCGTCGGTGAACGTCTGGTCCTCCACGGGCACGAACTGCCAGTCATACGAGCCATCATTCAGCGTGAACTTGATCACACCCCACGTGTTTCCGTCCTTCACCTCGCTGTTCACCTCTGGTGCGGGGCTGTCGCCGTCGAGGGACCCGCCGCCGGTGCCCACCACGAACTCGCGGATCCCGAACGTCGGGTCGGCGACTTCAGCCGGCGACTGGGGTGCGAAGCGCTCGTAGCTGTGCCGGTGGCCGTTCACGACGACGTCCGCGCCATACCGATACAGCGTGTCCCACAGCGCCTGATACTTCGGGTTGCTGGCGATGACGGTCCCGGAGACGAAGCGGGGCTCGTGCCAATACGCGAGGGTGCAACGCGCCGGGTGGGCGGCGAGATCGGCGCGCAGCCACTGCACCTCGGCGGAGCCCGCCGACACGTCGAGCTCGCTGTTGAGCGCGATGATGTGCCAGGTGCCCAGGTCGTAACTGTAGTAGCCCAAGCCGGACGGGCCCGCCAACGATCCGAAGTAGTTGAAGTAGCCGCTGGCGCCCGACGTTTCGTAGTCATGGTTCCCGGGGATTGGGCGGGTGCGGAGCTTGTGTCGGCCCCACGTCGGGTCGTAACAATTCGTGAACGCGGTGCTGGAGCCATCGGGGTAGGCGTTATCTCCCACCGTCATGACCGTCCCCCCGATGTTGTCCAGCAGGCTCGCCGTCAGGGTCGCGCCGCGCTTGCAGTCGGCGATATCGCCGGCGCCGGCCAGGACCGCGGCGTTCGGCGCGATGACTTGCACGGCGAGCGAGTCGGACCCGAACCGGCCGGCGTTGTCGGTGACGGTGACCCGCACGCTGTCCGTGCCGGCCGCTGCAAACACATGGCTGGCGGTGATCGAGGCGGTCCCGGTGCTGCCGGTGCTCGAGCTGCCGTCGCCCCAGGTGATCGTGTACTGCCACGGCGCGCTGTTCGACACGGGATCGCTGAACGTCACGGAGACCCCGAGCGCGTCGCCCACATGCGTCAGGAGATCGGGGCCGGCGTTCACCGACAGGGGGGCGTCGTGGCACGGGTAGCTCCCCCCATCGCTGAACGTCTTCCCCGCGATCGGCAGGAACTTCCAGGTGTACCCGTTCGAGTGCAGCGTCAGTTTCAAGACGCCGAGGGTGTTGTTGTCCAGCACCTCGGAGTTGGGCACCGGCGGATAGACGACGAACAGACCGCCGCCGCCGGTGCCGGCGACGATCTCACGGATGCCGTGCAGCGAGTCCCTCACGCCGTCCGGCGTCTGCGGGGCGAAGCGCTCGTAGTCGTGATCGTGCCCGACGATGACCAGCTCCGCGCCGGCATTGTACAGGTCCTGGTACAGCGGTTGCACCTCGACGTGGGGTCCCTCGTTGCCGGAGCTGAACAGCGGGTGGTGCCAGTAGGCCACCGTACACCGCTTGGTGCTGTTCGCGAGATCGGCCTTGAGCCACACCTCCTGGGGCGAGCCGACGTTCATCGCGATGTTCGAGTTCAGCGCCACGACGTGCCAGTCGCCCAGGTCGTAGCTGTAGTAGCCCTTGCCCGACTGGCCGGCGGCCGCGCCGAAGTAGTTGAAATACCCGGCGGCGCCGGCAGTGAGGTAGTCGTGGTTGCCGGGGACCGGCTTGGTGCGCGACTTGAACCGGCCCCACGTCGGGGCGTAGCAGTTCTTATAGTCGTTGGTCGCGCCGTCAGGATAGGCGTTGTCGCCGGCCGCGAACACCGTGCCGGGGATGGTGTCCATCAGGTTCGCCGTGAGCGAGTCTCCGGTCTTGGTGCAGTCGGCGATGTCTCCGGCGCCGACCAGCACACTGGGCGCGACCACGGTCATGACCAGGGTGTCTGCTCCGGTCCGGCCCCCGCCGTTCGTGACCGCCACTGCCACCTTGTACGTGCCGACGGCCGCGTAGGCGTGCGTGGCAGCGATCGGCGTCGCCGGCGACGTCGCGGTCCCGGTGCTCGAGCTGCCGTCGCCCCAGCCGACGGCATACGCCCAGGGGGCGTCGGCGGCATCGGGGTCGGTGAACGTCGCCGCCAGGGTGACGGTGTCGCCCGGGTTCGACCGCATGTCGGGCCCCGCGTTCACCGTCGGCGCGGGGCCGTGGCAGCTCGTCGAGCCCGAGTCGCTGAAGGTCTTTCCCGCAACCGGGACGAACTGCCAGCTGTAGCTCCCGTCGTTGAGGGTGAGCTTCAGGACACCGAACGTGCCGCTGCTTCGGACCTGGCTGTTCGCCCGGACGGTGCCGAACGGCTGGACGGCCGCTCCGCCGGTGCCGGCGACGAACTCCCGGATCCCACCGGCCGGGTCGGCAAGGCCGGCCGGCGTCTGGGGCGCGAACCGCTCGTAGAACGCATAATGCGCGTTCACGACCACGTCCGCGCCGGCCGCGTACAGCGCGTCCCACAGGGGGCGGACGGCGGTGTTGGGGGCGTCTTTGGAGTCGAACAGCGGGTTGTGCCAGTAGGCGAGGGTGCAGCGGGCGGGGTGCGCGGCGAGGTCGGCCTTGAGCCACTGCACCTGCGGCGACGTCGCGGTGAACGGCACCAGGCTCGAGCTGCCGGTATTGAGCACGACGACGTGCCAGGCTCCCAGGTCGTAGCTGTAGTAGCCTTGTTTTGGGTTCCCCGCGGCGGTGCTGAAATAGCCGAAATAGCCGGCGGCGTTGGCGGTCTTGTAGTCCAGCTCCCCGGCCGCCGGCAGCGTGCGCGCCTTGTGTCCTCCCCAGCTCGGACCGTAACAGGTGGTGTACTGTGTAAGCGTGCCCTTGTCGTACGCGGCGTCTCCGTCGGCGAACACAGTGCCGGGGATCGAATCGAGCAGCGCCGCAGTGGCGTCGTCGCCCGTCTTACCGCACAAGGAGATGTTGCCCGCACCAACGAGGGTGGCAGGGCCGGAGCTAAGGTCGAAGCTCGGAGCGGAGCGCGGGGTGGCCTCCGTCGGCGACCTGAGACCCGAGTCGTCGCGGCAGGTGGAGAGGGCGAGGACGCTGGCCAGGGCCAGCAGCGGAGCGAGCGCGGCGCGCAGTCTGGTCATATAGCGCGCCCAACGCACGAGGCGTGCCCGTCGCGGGCAGGGGCAACGTCACGTCACGCAAAGAGTTATGAAGGCGACGAAGGGGGCCGTACCACGAGCTGAAGCGCCTTCCTCACAGCACCGTGGCTGGTCAGTGACAGGATGCGCTGCCCGAGTCCGTCGCCGTCTGGCCCGCGACCGGGACGAACTGCCAGGAGTACGAGCCGTCGGACAGGGTCAGCTTCAGGACGCCGTACACGCCGCTGATGCGCGCCTCGCTGTTCGGGATGATCAACGTGTTGACGGCGTCGAGCCCTTCGCCGCCCGTCCCCACGATGATCTCGCGGATCCCGTTCACGGGGTCGGCGACACCGGTGGACGTCTGCGGGGCGAAGCGCTCGTAGTCGCGCATATGCCCGTTGATGATCAGCTCGGCATGGGCGGCGTACAGGTCGTCCCAGAACGGCTTTACCGACGTGCTCGGCGAGAAGGTGGCCGACGTGGTCGAATAGAACCGCGGGTTGTGCCACATCGCGAGGACGCACTGCTTGGTATTCGCCGCGAGGTCGGCCTTGAGCCAGGTCTCCTGCGGCGAGCCCACGGCGGTGGCGACAAAGGCGCTGTTGCCGTTCAGCACGATGATGTGCCAGGCGCCCAGGTCGTAGCTGTAATAGCCCTTGCTCGGATCGCCGGCCGCGGCGCCGAAGTAGCCGAAATAGCCGGCCGCGGTCGCGCTCGAGTCGTAGTCGTGATTGCCGGTAACCGGGTAGGTGCGCGCCTTGTGGCGGCCCCAGGTCGGGTCGTAGCAGTTCTGGTAGGTCGCGGCGGTGCCGTTGGGGTAGCCCGCGTCGCCCAGGGCGAACACGGTGCCCGCGATGCCGTCCAGCAGGTTCGCCGTGGCTTCGTCGTTGGTGCGATCGCAGCGGGCGATGTTGCCCGCGCCCACGAGCGTCACCGACGCGGGCGGCGGCGTGATCGTGACGGTGGTCGTGGCCGACCCCGCTGCGCCGTCCTTGTCGGTCACGCTGACGCGGACCACGGCCGTCCCCGCCGCGCCGTACGTATGCGTCGCGGTGACGGGGGCGGCCTGGCTCGCCGTGGTGCCGGTGGTCTGCAAGCCGCCGTCGCCCCAGTCGATCGCGTACGACCAGGGGGCGTCGCTCCTGCCTGGATCGGCGAACGTCGCGTTGAGGGTGAGTGGGGCCCCCGCGGTGACGGTCTGGCTCGGTCCCGCGTTCACCGCGGGCGCGACGTCGGCGATGGTCGCGGTGGTGGTGACCGGCGCGCTCGCCGCACCGTGCGCGTCGGTCACCGTGAGCGTCACGACATAGCTGCCGTTGTCGGCGTACGTATGGCTCGGCGTGACGCCCGTCCCCGTGGCGCCGTCGCCGAAGCTCCAGGCGTACGTCAACGCATCGCCGTCGGGATCCGACGAGCCGCTGCCGGTGAGGCTCACGGCACTGCCTTCCGCGCCGGAGTACGGCCCTCCCGGAGCGGCCGTCGGTGGCTGATTCGTGGCGGCGACCGTCACCGCGGCCTTCACGCTACCCGCGCCGCCGTCCTTGTCCGTCACCGTCACCTGCACGGTGTCGCTGCCGGGCGCGGCGTAGGTGTGCGCCGCCGTGAGCGCGGTCGCCTGGCTGTTGGTGGTTCCGGTCGTCGCAGGCGAGCCGTCGCCCCAGTCGATCGTGTATGACCACACACTGTCTCTCACGCCCGCGTCCGAGAACGTGGCGCTGAGGGTGAAGCTCGCCCCGGCGATCGCCGCCTGGGCGGCCGCGGTCACGACGGGCGCCGCGTTGGCGATGGTGGCGCTGACAGTGGCCGGCGCGCTCGCCGCACCGGGCACGTCGGTCACCGTGAGCGTGACGCTATAGGTCCCGTTGTCTGCGTAGACGTGGCTCGGCCGCACGCCGCTACCGCCGCTCCCGTCGCCGAAGCTCCAGGCATAGGTGAGCGCGTCCCCGTCGGAGTCGGCCGAGGCGCTGCCGTCGAACGCCACGGCCGCGCCCTCCGAGCCGGTATACGGTCCGCCCGCGCCGGCCGTAGGCGAGTGGTTCACGGCTCCGGGCGCGTCGTGGCACGAGCCACTCCCTGAATCGGCGTACGAGCCCGAGGCGGGGATGAAGCTCCAGGTGTAGCCGCCGGGAGAGAGCTCGAGCTTCAAGAGGCCGTACGATTTGTTGTACTGCGTCTCGGTGTTCGGCAGGGGCGCTCCCAAATCGAACAGCCGCGCGCCGCCCATGCCGGCGATGAATTCGCGGATTCCGTGGATGGGGTCGGCCACGCCACTTGGGGTCTGGGGGGCAAAGCGCTGGTAGTGGTGTTCGTGGCCGTTCATCACGATTTCGGCGCCGTAGTCGTACAGGGCCTGCCACAGGGGCCGCACCGTGGTGTCGGCCAGCGTCGCGGTGCTGAACAGCGGGGCGTGGAAGTAGCCGAGCACGCAGCGCTTGCTGGTCGCCGCGAGATCGGCCCGCAGCCACTGCTCCTGAGGCGAGCCGGCGCTGCGCGCGATGTTCGAGTTCAGGACGACGATGTGCCAATCGCCCAGGTCGTAGCTGTAATAGCCCTTGCCGGGAGCCCCCGCCGCGGCGCCGAAGTAGGTGAAATAGGGAGTCGCCCCGGAGGTGCTGTACTCGTGGTTCCCGGGGGCCGGACGGGTACGCGCTTTCTGGCGGCCCCATGTCGGGTTGTAACAGTTGGTGTAGTCGGCGGTGGCGCCCATCGGGTAGGCGTTGTCGCCCAGCGTGAACACGGTGCCCGGCACGTTGTCGAGCAGGGAGGCCGTGAGCGAGTCGCCGTTGGTCGTGCAGTCGGCGATGTCGCCCGCGCCCACCAGGACGAACGTGGTGGGCGGGAGCACCTCGACCGCAACCCGGTCCGAGCCGACCCGCGCCATGTTGTTGGTCACCGTCACTCGGATGGTGTCCAGCCCCAGCGCCGAGTAGACGTGGGAAGCGGGAATCGGCAGCGACGAGCTCGAGACGGTCCCCGCGGTCGAGTCGCCATCACCCCACGCGATCGTGTACGCCCACGGTGCGCGGTTCGCCCCGGTATCGGCGAACGTGACGGCGAGGTTGACCGTGTCGCCCGGATGCGGGGCGAGATCGAAGCCGGCGTTTACGATGGGGACCGGCGTATAGCACGTCCCGCTCCCCGCATCGGTCGCCGTCTGACCGCCGACGGGGACGAACTGCCAGGAGTAGGCCACATCTCCCAGGGTGAGCTTGAGCACGCCATACACGCCGCTGATCCGTACCTCGCTGTTCGGCGCGATCAGCGTGTTGGGCGAGTCGAGACCCTCACCGCCGGTGCCGATGATGAACTGTCGGATCCCCCCCACGGAGTCCACGGTGCCGGCCGGAGTTTGCGGTGCGAACCGCTCGTAGTCGCGCATATGCGCGTTGACGATCAGCGTGGCGTGCGCGGCGTAGAGATCGTCCCAGAACGGCTTCACCGACGCGCTCGGCGTGAAGGAGCTGGAGGTGCTGGAGTAGAATCGTGGGGCGTGCCACATCGCCAGCACGCACTGCTTCCCGGCGGCGGCGAGGTCCGCCTTGAGCCAGGTCTCCTGGGGCGAGCCCGCCGCCGTGGCGACGCGGCTGGAGTTGCTGTTGAGGACGATGATGTGCCAGGAACCGAGGTCGTAGCTGTAGTAGCCCTTGGTCGTGTCTCCCGCGACGGTGCCGAAGTACTGAAAGTAGGCGGAGGCGGTGGCGCTCGAGTCGTAGTCGTGGTTGCCGGTCGCTGGATAGGTCCGCGCCTTATGGCGGCCCCAACTCGCGTTGTAGCAGGTGTAGTTGGTCGTCGTGCCGTTGGGATAGGCCGCGTCGCCCAGCGCGAACACGGTCCCGGGAATGGCGTCGAGCAGAGTCGCCGTGGCTTCGTCGTTGGTACGGTCGCAGCGCGCGATGTTCCCGGCCCCGACCAGCGTGATGCCGTTCGCCACCGTGGCGAGGCTGGGCCGGGGCCCCGCGGTTACCTGGCGCGGCGCCTCGGGTCCCTGGTCGCCACGACAGGTGACCAGGGCCAGTAGAGCGGCGGTCGCGTAAGAGGGGAGGTGAAGATGAAGGCGCATCAACACTTCCAGACCTGCATGTTGCGTGCGCGCGACACAAGCGACTAACTCGTGGTTGCGCAGCTATTTGCCGGTGCCGTCCGCAGGCAGAAAGTGCTCCGTTGTGGCGACTCCCTAACACATCGCGCGCGAATGGTCACGGCCCCTTGTGGCTGGCCTTGATCGTGACGGTCGTAGTGGCGGAGCCCGCTCCGCCGTCTTTATCGGTCACGGTCACTTGGACGACGGCGGTGCCTGCGGCGGCGAAGGTATGCGTCGCCCGGATCGTCGACTGGCTCGTGGTGCTTCCGGTCGTGGGCGCCGAGCCGTCGCCCCAGGTGAAGCTGTACGTCCAGGGCTGGTCGTTGACGCCGGGGTCGCTGAAGGTCGCGCTGAGCGTGACCGCCTTTCCCGCCGTCGCGGTCTGGCTCGCCGCCGCACTGACGGTCGGCGCCACATTCGCGATGGTCGCTGTGGTCGTGACCGGCGCGCTCGCCGCACCGTGCGCGTCGGTCACCGTCAGCGTGACCGTGTAGGTACCGTTGTCGGCATACCCGTGAGTGGGTGCCACACCGGTAGCGCTGCCCCCGTCTCCCAACGTCCACGCGTAGGTGATCGCGTCGCCATCCGGATCCGAGGAGCCGGCGCCACTGAAGGCGATCGCCGTACCCTCCACCCCCGAGTACGGCCCACCCGCCACGGCCGTGGGCGGATGATTCGTGCTGACCGTGACGACCGCAGCCGCAGCGCCCACGCCGCCGTCCTTGTCGGTCACGGTCACCCGCACCGTGTCCGTGCCCGCGGCGCCATAGGTGTGCGCGGCTGTAATCGCGCTCGCCTGACTCGTGACGCTCCCCGCCGTCGGGGTGGTGCCGTCGCCCCAGTTGATCGTGTACGACCAGGGAGCGTCGGCGGTCCCGGGGTCGCTGAAGCCGGCGGTGAAGGTGAAGCTCGCTGCGGCGGTCGCCGACTGGGCGCTCGCCGTGACGCTCGGCGCGACGTTGGCGATCGTGGCGGTCGTGGTGGCCGGCGCGCTCGCCGCTCCGCGCGCGTCGGTCACCGTGAGCGTCACGGTATACGTGCCATTGTCGGCATAGCCGTGACTCGGCCGCACCCCGCTGCCGCTGGTTCCGTCGCCGAAGCTCCATGCGTAGGTGAGAGCGTCGCCGTCCGGATCAGCGGACCCGGTGCCGTCGAATGCGACGGCCGCGCCTTCGGTACCCGTGTACGGGCCGCCGGCCGAGGCGGCGGGCGGGTGGTTGACGCGGCTGGGAGCAGCGTGGCACAAGGCGCTCCCCGCATCGGCGAACGTCTGGCCCGCGACGGGGATGAACTGCCAGGTATAGCCGCCCGTGTTCAGCGTCAGCTTGAGGACGCCCCAGGTGGTGGTGTTGCGTACCTCGCTGTTGGGCACGGGGGGCGGGTCCCCGCCGTCCAACCCCGTGCCGCCGGTCCCCACCACGAACGCCCGGATGCCGTAGAGCGTGTCGCGCTGCTGGGACGGGGACTGCGGCCCGAGGCGCTCGTAGCTGTGCTTGTGCCCGTTCAGCACCACGTCCGCGCCGTAGGCGTACAGCGTGTCCCACAGCGTCTGGTACTTGGGGTTGCTGGTGGTGTTGACGCCGGACACGAAGCGCGGCTCGTGCCAGTAGGCGAGCGTGCACGTCTTACTGTACAGCGCCAAGTCGCTGCGCAGCCACTGCACCTCGGCCCCGGCCGGCGTGACGTCGAGCTCGCTGTTGAGCGCGATGATGTGCCAGTCGCCCACGTTGTAGCTGTAGTAGCCTTTGGACGGATCGCCGGCGCTGGCGCCGAAGTAGCCGAAATAGCCCGGCGCCGAGCCGTTCGAGTACTCGTGGTTGCCGGGCACTGGGCGGGTGCGCGTCTTCTGACGGCCCCACGTCGGGTTGTACCACTTGGTGTAGTCGCCGCTCGAGCCCAGCGGGTAGGCGTTGTCGCCGAGCGCGACCACCGTGCCGGCGATGCCGTCGAGCAGGTTGGCCGTGAGCGAGTCGCCGTTGGTCGTGCTGTCGCCGATATCACCGGCGCCGACGAGGACGGGCGCGCCTGCCGTGTTGACCTGCACCGCGAGCGAATCGGCTCCGGACAACCCGGCGGAGTTCGTGACGGTGACCCGGACGCTTTTGAGACCGGTGGTGCCGTACACGTGCGTTGCCGTGATCGGGGTCGACGCGCTGCTCGTGGTTCCGTTTGTCGAGCCGCCGTCGCCCCAGGTGAACGTGTAGGACCAGGGCGCGTCGTTCGCACCCGCATCCGTGAACGTCGCCGTGACCGGGACGGTGTCGCCGGTATTGGCGCTGAGATCGGGACCGGCGTTGACGGTCGGAGGGATCGGCCCCGCTCCGTAGCATGCGGCGCTGCCCGCGTCGCTCCCCGTCTGTCCCGCCACGGGGAGGAACTGCCAGGTGTACGAGCCGTCGTACAGGGTCAGCTTGAGGACGCCGTACACGCCGCTGATGCGGGCTTCGCTGTTCGGGATGATCAGGGTGTTGGTGGCGTCGAGCCCCTCGCCGCCGGTCCCCACGATGATCTCGCGAATGCCGTTCGGGTCGGCGACGCCGGCCGACGTTTGCGGGGCGAACCGCTCGTAGTCGCGCATGTGCGCGTTGAGGATCAAGGTCGCGTGCGCGTTGTAGAGGTCGTCCCAGAACGGCTTGACCGACGTGGTCGGGGAGAACGAGCTGGACGTAGTCGAGTAGAAGCGCGGGTGGTGCCACAGGGCGACGATGCAGCGCTGCGTGGTCGCGGCGAGATCGGCCCTGAGCCACGTCTCCTGGGGCGAGCCGACGGCCGTGGAGACGAACGCATTGTTGCTGTTCAGGACGATGACGTGCCAGGCGCCGAGATCGTAGCTGTAGTAGCCCTTGGTCGGATCGCCGGCGGCCGCGCCGAAGTAGCCGAAGTAGCCGGCCGCGGTGCTGCTCGAGTCGTATTCGTGGTTGCCCGGCGCCGGGGAGGTGCGCGCCTTCTGGCGGCCCCACGTGGGATTGTAGCAGGTGGTGTAGGTCGAGGCCGTGCCGCCCGGATAGGCGTTGTCGCCGAGCGCGAATACGGTCCCCGGAATCGCGTCGAGCAGGTTCGCCGTGGCCTCGTCGTTGGTGCGGTCACAGCGCGCGATGTTACCGGCGCCGACCAGCGTGACGCTCGCGGGCGGCGTCGTGGTGAAGGTGGGGCGAGGCGCGCCGGCGCGCGCCGTCGGAGCCTCGAGTCCCTGGTCGCCGCGACATGTCGCAATGGCCAGCATGGCCACCAACCCGCGGATGGCGGCGATGTAGTGTCGAGGGCGCGGGCGCATCGGACCTTTGGCAACCTCCCTACGGGTAAGCGGCCGCCGTACGACGAGCCGGCTCGTCCCGAGTGTCGACCGGGAAAGCGGTGCCGAGCAGGCGGCGGGCCTGGATCAGCTCCGGCGGATCGTCCGCGGCCCCGCTCCCCAGCACGGTTGCCGCGATCATGCGCACGGTGCGGGCGACCAGCGCGGCGTCGTACGCGAGCGACGCCCGGCGCACGTACACCAGGTCGAGCGCCAGCCGCAGCGGCAGCAGCCGCTCCACGTAGCCGCGCTCCGGATCGCTGCGACCGACGATCGCGTCGCCGTGGGCGTAGTCGTACAGCGTGCCGGGGCTCGTGAGCCCGGGGCGCACGTCCAGCAGCTCGCGGTGCTCCGGCCGATAGTGACGGCTCACGATGTCGGGGTGCTCGGGCCGAGGTCCCACGATCGACATGTCGCCGCGCAGGACGTTGACGAGCTGCGGCAGCTCGTCGAGCTTGGCGCGCCGCAGCCAGGCCCCGAACGGGAACACGCGGGGATCCTGATCGGCGGTGATGACGCTCCGGAACGCGCCGTGATTCACCCGCATGGTGCGGAGCTTGTACATCGTGAACGGCCGGCCGTTGCGCCCCGTCAGGCGCGCGCGGTACAGGATTGGCGTGCGATCGGAGAGCCAGACGCCGAACGCGGCGAGCGACAGAATCGGGCTGAGCACCACCAGCGCGACCAGCGAGAGCAGCACGTCCAGCACCCGCTTGAGGATGGCGCTCATGGGAGGACCACCCGCGTGCTCTCGACGGTGGGACGCGCCCACGGGACCACTCGTCCGGGATCGCTGTCCGCGCGACGCCCGGCCGGGGAGGGCTGCCGCATCGCGCCGGCGTCGCGCAACACCGCCGCGAAGCGTGCGCTCAACGCGCCCGCGGCCCAGGCGAACATCATCGAAGCGAAGTCGAAGCGCTTCCACACGTACGCCGCGGGGATGGTGGGTGGCTCGATGGCGAACAGTCGCTTGCGCACCAGATCCCACGCGCGGACGAACGGGAACAGGCAGCGGTTTACCGCGCCGTGCACGTACACGAACCAGCCCGAGCAGCGGCCCTGCGCCCGCAGATACGCGAAGAAGTCGCGGCGCAGCGCGCGGTTGGCGGGGTAGGTGCGCCGCTCCACGATCGCTTTCTTACGGCCGCCGAACAGCGCCCGCGGCACCCCCGCCGTCTCGAGGATGCGTCGCGGGATGGGCCGCTCGTACGCCGAGTCCAGGCGCCAGGGCGCCATCTCGTCCGACAGCGAGATCGCCGAAATATCCCGCACCGCGCGCGCAAACAACGACGGCACCGCGACGTTGACGAAACCGGCTTTCAGCCGGATCTCGGACAGCATCACCGCGGTGGTGTCGCCGCGCACCAGGCCCGCGTCCTGATAGGCACGCTCCCAGCGGTTCACATCCCACATTTCGTCCCCCTGGAATCCGGTGAACAGCACGGCCGGCCCGCCGCGCTGCTGCAAGTGGCTCGCGAGCGGGTGCAGCACCGTCATCGTCGGCGCGCAGCCCGGCGCGAGAAAGTAGAGCTCGTCCCCGTCGACGGGGGCCCGGCGGTCGAGATAGACGGTGCGCAGGCCGAGCAGGTCGGCGATCGGCTTGCCGTCGTCGATGGCCGCGCGCCGGCTGAGCCACGCCGGGATGTGCGAGTTGGAGCGCCGGCTGGTGAAGCAGGTGGCGATCCCGAGCGGTGCCACCAGCGCGGCACTGGCGGCCGAGTCGTAGCCGGAGGAGATGGTCGCGAACGCGGTCATGGGCAGGCGGCGCGCGGGACTGGCGTAGTTGGCCCGCAGCCGGCCGAGCGCCTCCCCGAGCAGCGCCCGGTAATGCTCGAACGACGTGATGGGCGGCACGCGCCGCGGCGACTCGAAGGCGAGGTCGCCCGAGCCGAGCACGAGGCACTCGTCGTACAGCTGGTAGAACGAGCGGATCTCCGGGTGCGTCACGGTGAAGCTGCGGGGGTAGCGCCCGACGCCGTGGCGGATGGCGTACGTCTCCGCGCGATACTGGTGCGCGGGATTGAGGGTGGCGCCCGTGAAGCCGAGCAGCAGCGCCAGGCTGTTCGAGACCACGATCCGGTCCCGGTAGCGGCAGTACACCAGCCGGTTCACCAGCGCGCTCGAGGGAACGAAATAGAGCCGCCCCTCCGCGACGCGAATGCCGCTGCCGAAAAAGTGGGGGCTCGTGTGAAACCCGCCGGCCGGGAACTCGTCGTCCCACACGCCCTCGACCAGCCACTCCGGCGCGCGCTCGACGGCCGAGCCGTGGTACACGACCACGTCGTCGCCGGCCGGCGCCGCGCTGGCGATCCACGCGAGCTGCGGCAGCCCGGCGAGCTCGCGGAACTTGAGGACGGCCCGCGTCACGGGCCCGTCCCCCGTGCCACGATAACGGCCCGCACGCGCCCGATCACACCGCGCCGCGCTTCGGGCGACAGTCCGGCGGCGAAGGCCACGCCCGCGGCGAGCGCCGCGCTCAGGGTCACGCCTCCGACCCACGCCAGCCACCCGGAAACCAGCACGCGACTACCGAGCGCCGCGGCGACGCCGAACAGCAGCGCCATCGCGACCAGGGGCCGCGCCGCCGGCCAGGGCGTCTCCGGCGTCGCCCCGTCGAGGCAGGCGTGCGCGAGCCCCGGGTAGGCGAGGGTCTGCACCGCCCGGCCCGTCACGATGCCGAGGCAGAGGCCGGGGAGGCCGAGCCAGCGGGTGAACGCCACCATGGCGACGAGCGACACGACCGCCGCCACGGCGCCGACCCGCACCCGGCGCCAGGGATGCAACGCGGCATCGATGATGTTCGAGTCGGTCCGGATGAAGGCGGTCTGCACGGCCGTCAGCACGATGAGCACGTCCACGACCGTCCCCGCCCACTGGCCGCCGCCTACCCACAGCGTCACGAACGAGTGGTTCCACATGAGAATCGTCGCGCCCGCCGCCGTCACGAACAGCCACGTCAGGGCGAAGATCTCGCGCCGCACCAGCGCCGCCCAGGCGAAGTGTCGCTTGCCGATGAGGCCGCCCAGGCCCGGCATGGCCGCCGTGATCGCCGCGCTGTGCAGGTTCACGGCGGTGCGCGCGGCGTAGCTCGTGAGCACATAAGTCGTGACCACCGAGGGCGACAGCATGAAGCCGAGGATGACGAGGTCGCTCGCCAGCAGCAGCTTGGCGATCACGTCGCCGAGGGAGAGCCAGCCGCTCATCGCGAACAGGGCGCGCAAGTCGGCGCGCGTGGGGCGCGCGGCCCCGAACCACGTGACATAGGCGCGCGCGATCCCCCAGTAGCACAGGCCGGTGAGGGCGGCGACCAGCAGCTGCGCGGCGCTGACGCCCGCGAGTCCCAGCCCGGCGTAGGCGGCCGCGGCGGTCAGGACCCCGCCCACCACGCTCAACGCCGCCTGCAGCTCCATGCGCTTGTAGCCGAGGTTCGCCCCGAACAGGACCGATTCCGGGACGGCGAGCAGGCCGCCCAC
Organism: Gemmatimonadales bacterium; assembly: GCA_036522815.1. Classification (GTDB taxonomy): domain Bacteria; phylum Gemmatimonadota; class Gemmatimonadetes; order Gemmatimonadales; family GWC2-71-9; genus AG41. Next base: position 45,076 of record DATDFC010000078.1, read on the forward strand.
GAGCACCGCGCCGACGAGCGCCGCGCACGCGAGCCG
>DATDFC010000079.1:0-24288 GCA_036522815.1 Gemmatimonadales bacterium
CCGACGGACGGTTGCGGCACGTACGCGAGTCGGCCCGCGGGGACCGCATTCACGTCGCCGCCCGCCGTCATCGTCACGATCACGTCGGGAACAGTGAGCGCGCGTTCCATGGTCGCGACGGCGCGATCCGCTGCGCGATCGACCTGCTCCTGCCGACGCTGCGCCTCGACCGCGCGATCCTGCACGACCGCCTGCTCGCGATTTGCACCCTGCTGTACGTCGTGGTGTCGGCCGTGCTCGTGGGCATGGTGCCCTACGGCGAGCTCAACCTCCCGGCGCCGATGGCGTACGCCATGGAGCGGATCGGAGCGCCGTGGTGGATTCGCGTGTTGATCGACGTCGGCGCCGTCCTGGGCATCGCGTCCGTGATCCTCGTGATGCTGCTGGGGCAGTCCCGCGTGTTCTACTCGATGTCGCGCGACGGCCTGCTCGGGCCCTGGGCGGGCAAGGTCCATCCCCGCTTCCGCACCCCCTACCTGTCTACGATCTACACCGGCATCGCGGTCTGCTTTGCTACCGGACTGCTGCCGCTGCAGCTGCTGGGCACCTGGGTCAACATCGGTACACTGCTCGCGTTCGTGCTGGTGTGCGCCGGCGTGTGGATCTTGCGGCACACGCGCCCCGACCTCGAGCGCCCGTTCCGGACACCGCTCGTTCCATTAGTCCCGATCCTGGGCATGCTCTCCTGTCTGGGCCTCATGCTGACGCTGCCGCTCGACACGTGGATCCGCTTGGCGGTGTGGCTGGTGATCGGCTTCGCGATCTACTTCGGGTACAGCCGAAAGCACAGCGCGCTGCGGCCCTAGACGCCCCGGGCGACGCCCGGTAGCTTGCGCCCATGACGCGGCGCGTGCGGGTGCGCATCACCTGTCTCCTCGGGGCTGTGGGGGTGACCATCGCGGTCGCCTGCAAGGGCAGCACCGCCCCGCATCAGCCAGTGCCGTGTCCCTCGTACAGCGGCGGGTTGTCGCCAGGCGACTCACTGTACGGTTTGTACCACTTGGTGTCGTATTGTCTGGACACCCTTCCCGCTTACACCCCGCCGGCCGAGTCGGGCCACGTCACCTTGAGCCATGCAACTGGTGTGGATTCCTTCGTCGCCGTCCTCGTGGCGCAGGGGCAGGCGCCGGAAAGCATCCTGGGCACGTACACCCACCCCCTCCCAGACTCGATCCACGTGACCGGCGTGGTCAAGGTCTCGGGGTTCCCCGTTATGGTGGAAGTGTTGGGGCGGTTCGTGCTGCAGCAAAACACGTTGTCGGTGAGCGGGCGCCTGGCCGTGACGGGCACGAGCCCGCACCCACTCTCGTTCATCGGCGGGAGGTCGGCACCGTAGAGTCTACGGGTTCGCGCGACGCCTTCGTTCGACGTTCCCGTGCTACGCTTCTCGCGCGACGTCTTCGCGTGACGCCTTTCGCTTATCTTGATGCCATGTCCACGAACGGAGTCTCCATCCCCCCGGAGCGCGTGCGGGCGGCCGAGGCCGTGGCTGCGGTGCTCGCTCCCGGACGGCGTGTGGCTCTCACCACCCACGTAAACGCGGACGGCGACGGCGTCGGCAGTGAGGTCGCGCTGTGGCACCTGCTCACGGCGCGAGGGCTCACCGCCGCGATCGCGAACCCCACCCCCATCCCCGACCGGTTTCGCTTCCTGCTCCCGAGCGGCGCCGACCGCTCCGAGCGCGCGACGCGCGAGATCGAGGCCGCCGACGTGGTAGTCGTGCTCGACATCTCGGACCTGAGCCGTCTGGGCGATCTCGCGCGCGCCATCACGCAGTCGCAAGCGGTGGCGTGTATCGACCACCACGTGAGCGGCGGCTCGCTCCCCGGCGGGCCGCGCCTCGTCGCGGCCGAGGCCGCCGCCACGGCCGAGCTGGTGTTCGACTTCGCGAATGCGCTCGAGTGGCCGCTCTCGCCCGAGGCCGCGCGAGCGCTGTACGTGGGCATCCTCACCGACACGGGGGCCTTCCGGTTCGCCAACACCACGCCCCGTGCCCTGCGCGTGGCGGGGGCGCTGCTCGAGCACGGCGTGGATCCCGAATCGATCTATGCGTCGGTGTACGCGAGCGCCCCCGAGGGGCGCGTGCGTCTGATGACGGAAGTGCTCGAGACTCTGGTGGTGGAGCCCGAGCACGGTCTCGCGTGGGTGACGGTGCCGCCGGACGCGCTGCGCCGCCACGGCGCCACCGCCGACGACCTCGACGGCATCGTGGAATACCCGCGCTCCATCGCCGGCGTGCGGCTCGCGCTGCTGTTTCGCAACCTGGCGAACGGGAAGGTCAAGGTGAGCTTCCGCTCGCTCGGCGACGTGGACGTGGCGGAGCTCGCGGGCCGCTTCGGCGGCGGCGGGCACCGCAAGGCCGCGGGGGCCTCGTTCGACGGCACGCTCGCGGAGGTGCAGGGGCGCGTCCTCGCCGCCGCGCGCGACTACCTCGGACGATAGCGACGCCCCGGTCTCCGGTTCTCGTCAGCCTCATCGGCACGCGGCTGCCGATTCTCCTGCTCGGGGCCATCGCGGTAACGGTCGTCGGAACGATTCCCGCACCGACCGCCGAGGCGCTGTGGCGGGTGTCGTCGAACGAGCTCGTGAATCTCCAGGCCCGCTGGGACACCGACTTCTATCACCAGATCGCGACCGTCGGCTACCGCTGGGATCCGTCGGTGTTTCTGCACCAGAATGTGGTCTTCTTTCCGTTGTATCCGCTGTTGATGCGCTGGGGCGGGGCGCTCTTGGGGGGCCATCCGCTCCTCGCCGGCACGATCATTTCGCTCGCGGCCTTCGCCGGCGCGACCGCCCTGCTGTATCGGGTGGCGGTGCTCGAGCTGGGTGAGGAGAAGGCGTGGCCGGTGATCCTGCTCGTGTCGACGTACCCATTCGCGCTGTTCTATTCCGTCGTCTATACCGAGTCCTTGTTCCTGTTTCTCACGGTCGCAGCGTTCTACGCCATGCGACGGCGCTACCTGCTGCTCGCGGCGCTGGCGGGCTTCGCGGCGGGGCTCACCCGTCCCAACGGGTTCTGGCTGGCTGTCCCATTGCTGTGGCTGGCCACGACCACGCCCTCAGACGCCGAAACCGACAGGCGGCGTGTCGCGGCGGTCCTCGCCGCGCTGGCGCCGCTCGCGGGCGTCGCGATCTTCTCAGCGTATCTCGCCGTGCGCTTCGGCGACGCCCTGGCGTGGATGCACGGCCAGGCCGCGTGGGGCATGCCGCTGTTGGGCCGCGGTCCCGCGCCCGACCCGGTCCGCACAGCCGAGGACCTCCGGGTGAAGGTGAGCGAAGTGATGGTCTACGTCGGCGACATCGCGGCGTTTTTCTGGGCAGCCGTGTCGATCGTGCCGGTCGCCCGACGCCTCGGCGTCGCGTACGGACTGTGGATCGCCATCAACATCTTCCCGCCGGTGGCGGCCCATCTCTTCATCTCGCTCGGACGGTTTACATCGGTCCTGTTCCCGCTATTCTTTTGGCTCGCGTTGGTCGTGCCGCGACGGCGCGTGGCGTGGGTGGCCGGCGCGTTCGCGGCAGGCCAGGCGCTGCTGGCAGTGGGCTTCTACTTGTGGCGACCCGTCGTGTAGCGCGCCGCCGCCCTGTCCACCTCTTTTCCTCTCCCGGTGCTCCATGAAGCGCGTTCTTGCGGTCTTGGCCCTGGTCCTCGTCGTGCTCGCGGCGGTCACGCTCGAGCGCACCGTCACGTTCCGCTCGCGCCAGCCCCAGGTGGCCCCGGTGGCGGTCGAGCCGCTCGACACGGCCGCATTGGCACGGCGCCTCGCCGGCGCGTTGCGCTTCAAGACGATCTCGTTCCAGGACTCGAATCAGTTCGACGCGCGCGAGTTCGAGGGCTTGCACCGCTACCTGCGCGATTCCTTCCCGAAACTGCACGCCGCCCTCAAGCTCACGAAAGTGAACGGCTACGGCCTGCTGTACGAGTGGACCGGCTCCGACCCGGGACTCGCGCCGGTGGTGCTGCTCGCCCACCAGGACGTCGTTCCCGTCGAGCCCGGGACGGAAGGCCGCTGGACGGAGCCGCCGTTCGAGGGCCGGATTGCGGGGGGGTACGTGTGGGGACGCGGCGCGCTCGACGACAAGGGCAGCCTCGTGGGGTTGCTCGAAGCGGTCGAGCATCTCGTCGCCGCGGGGGCGAAGCCCCGCCGCACGCTGTACCTCGCCTTCGGGTACGACGAAGAGGTGGGTGGTCGCCGCGGCGCCGCCCGTATCGCGGAGCTCCTGGCCGCGCGCAACGTGCACCCGGAATTCGTGCTGGACGAAGGGGGCGCGCTCGCCACGGGGCTCATCCCGGGCGTCGCCGCGCCGGTGGCACTCATCGGGATCGCCGAAAAGGGATATGTCACAGTCGAGCTGACGGCGCAGGCCGAGGGCGGGCACTCCTCCATGCCGCCCCCGGCGACGGCGGTCGGCATCCTCGCCGCCGGGCTCACGCGGCTCGAGGCGCACCAGATGCCGCGCGCCATCCGCGGCCCGACGGCCGACATGTTCGACTACCTCGGTCCCGAGATGCCGTTCGCGCCGCGCCTGGTGATGGCGAACCGCTGGCTGCTGGGCGGAATCCTCACCGCGCGGTTCGGCACGACGCCCCAGGGGAACGCGCTGCTCCGGACCACCACCGCTCCCACCGTGCTCCAGGCGGGCGTGAAGGAGAACGTGCTGCCGTCCACCGCCCGCGCCCTCGTCAACTTCCGGATTCTTCCGGGAGATAGCGTCGCCAGCGTGCTCGAGCATGTGCAGCGCGCGGTGGCTGATCCACGAATCGGGGTGAGCGCGCTGGAGGCGACGTTCAGCAATCCGTCACCGGTCACGCCGGTCGAGGCCGAGCCGTTTCAGCTGCTCGCGCGCACCATCCGCCAGGTGGTCCCGGCCAGCGTGGTGACGCCGTGGCTGGTGGTGGGCGCGACCGACTCGCGCCATTACGCCCGGCTCACCTCCAACGTGCTGCGCTTCGTGGGGGCCACGATCGGGAAGGACGATCTGCGCCGGGTCCACGGCACGGACGAGCGAGTGGGCGTGCAGGGATACGCCGACGCGGTGCGGATCTACATCCAGCTGCTGAAGAATGCCCTGCTATAGGCTCGAGGTCGCGTCGCTCGCCAGCAGGCTCGTAGGGGTGGAGTGCGTTGCCCGCCACGCAGGCAACAAGGCGCCGCCGAGCGTCGCGCCCACCAGGAGAGGGGCAAAGCGCACCGCCGCAGCCGGGTCCCACGGGGGGAGCCCCGCGGCGACTGACGCCACGGTGCCCCAGACGACGAGACCCGCCCACAAGCCGATTGCGACCCCGACCAGCGCCACGCCCGCCGCGCGTGCCAGCACGAACCGGAGAATGTGCGTTCGCCGTGCACCCACGGCGCGACGCACACCGAGCTCCAGCAGGAGCGACGTGACCCACAGCTGCATCACCACGAAGGTTCCCACCGTAGCAAGCACGAGGATTACCCATCCCTCGGTCTCGAGCGCACGCGCGAACCAGCCCAGCGGCGCGGCCTGCCTGGCCAGGAAACCTCGTGCATCGAGTCGCACGACGTCGACACCGGTCGCGCCGAGCGCGCACCGCACATCGTGCGACACGGCGTCGGACGTCCCGGGGTCCCGGTGCGGCCGCACGAGCAGGTCGACGGCGGGCGCCGGATGCTGCAAGACGCTCAGGTATACCGCGTCCACCGGTTGCAGCCCCGCTCCGAAACCGGCCGGCCGCTGGTCCTCGACGACGCCGACCACCCGGTACCAATCGCTCCGCTCAGCGCCAACCAGGATGCGCCGGCCGACCGCCTTACCGTTCTGAAAGTGGTGCATGGCGAGCGAGCGACTCAGCACCGCGACGCGCGCTCCCCTCCATCCGTCGGCGGGGGTGATTCCGCGGCCGGCGGTCACGGACAGCCCCAGCGTGCGGAACGTGTCCGGGCTGACCAGATAGTGCGTCGCCATCACCGGCTGCAGCGGCAGGGAGATTCCTCCCTGCTGGCAGTCACCACAGTCGGTCGTCACGAGGTCGACGATGCCGGATCCGACGAGCGCGCCGGGGCTCGTGAGACTCACCGAATCGAAGCTGCGGCGGTCCGTCAGGCGCCGGAGCAGGGCCGCGTACTGCGCCGCCCGCTTCGCCGGCGGCGATGGCATCGCGGTGATTTCAAACATCTCACCGACGGCGGACGGGGTTGCGCCCGTGGTGGCGAGTCGGCCGGCTGCCCGGTCGAGCAGCGTCGCGGCAGTCAGCACGGTGAGGCCCAGCCCGAGTTGGATGGCCGGGACACCCAGGTGGAGCGGTCTTCCCGTGGGTCCGGAGAAGGGCGACGTGCGACGGCGGAGGGCGAGCGGCGCCAGGGCGCCGAGCACGACGCCGGCGAGCGTGGCAACGATCGTCAGTATGTTCGCCGACGGCGACGCCGGACCAATCGTCCCGGGCCACGCGGCAATCACGACGCGCAGGGCGAGGGCCCCCAGGATCCCACCGATCGCCAGGGCGACGGCCGCGATGGCGAAGGCCTCGACCAGGGCGGCGGCCAGGACCGCGCGTCGCGACGCGCCAACCGCCCGGCGGACTTTCACTTCCTGGCTACGCTCGGCCGCGCGAGCGGCCGACAGTGAGACGATGGTCACGGCGGCGATGGCGAGAACGCCCGTGGCGACCCCGAGCAGCAGTCGAAACAGGATCTCCAGTGCGGCTCGTTGCGTCGCCGTCGGACTCGACGCGAGCGCGCTCCAGGGCATCCCGAGATCGGCGCCGCGCCACGCTGCTAGGCCGAGGCGAGTGGCGGCGGCGGTGCCGGGTGGGGCTACGAGGGAGGCGACCGGCAGGAGCGCGGCGAGTCCCGTGGCTGCCACCGCCGAAATAAGGAGGGCCGTTCCTCGGTAGGCACGCAGGGCCCAAAGCGTGGGAGCGACGATGCGCCGCAGCATCACGCTGGAACCCTGCCACGGCGCCCCCGGAGCGTCAAGCCCAGCGCACCGGGCTCCTCAGCCGTAGTCTCTCAATGACACCGACGACCTGGACTCCATCGGGAGGAGCTATGAGACTGTATGCATTGCTACTGAGCGCCCTGTTGGCGCTCGCCGCCACCGCCGCCCAGGCCCAGACGCCGATGCGCGGCGGGGCCCGCCGTATGGAGCTGCTCTTCAAGGACATCACACTCACGCCGGCGCAGCAAGCGAAAGTCGACTCGATCCAGGGGCGCTACAGAAGCGAGCGGCCGTCCTTCACGCCAGGCACGCCGCCGGACTCCGCGACCCGCGAGAAGATCCGCGCCCTGTTTCAGCGCGAGCGGGACGATCTCCGCGCGGTCCTGACGCCGGACCAGCAGAAGACGTTCGATCGCAATGTCGAGGAGATGCGCCAGCGGCGCCCCGGTGGGGCCTGACGGCTCATTCGAACAAGCGCTGCCGGCGGTCGATCTCGCGCACGACCCTGATGGCGAGCACGGTCGCCACGATGCCTACCGCGCCGACGCCGATCCCGATGTGGGTGGCATCGCTCAGCTGCTCGGCGGTGCGGGCGTCCCGTGCCAGGCGTGTGAACGCGGGCTCGAGCACGGCCCACGCCACCAGCATGCCCCACCAGCCCCGCAGCAACACGGGGGCGGGCAGGTCGTCGTACCCGTCGCGATCGTTACGCGAGTCGCTGCGCAGCCAGAGGTCCTTCATGACCTGATAGGCGCGCACCAGGTTGACGAACGGAATGAACCAGTATCCCACGGCCCACGTGGGGCTGAAGCGCACCCGCTTCGACCCGACGAACACGAGATTCGCGTAGGCGCGGTACAGCCACACGAGCCACAATACCGCCGTGCACGCGAACGCCACCAGGTTGAGCGCGTCGATCGTGCGCGATCGCGCGTCGGCGCGCTGCTCGGCGTCGGTCCGCCAGCGCGCGTCGCTGGCGGCGACGTCGGCGGGCAACGGTTGCGCGTCCGCCACCGCGGGAACGATCAGGGCCCGCTCGGACAGGCGTGACGCGACCGAGCCGGCTTCGAGCACGAGGCAGGTGAGCAACAGATAGGTCGTCCACTGCGCCACCGAGACGCGGCGAACGGGATGGCGATCGTCGGACATGGAGTGCCCGGTTTGGCCGGTGCAAAATCCTGCAATCCCTGTGCCCGTTACCGGCTCGTTGCACGCCCGCCGCATTTCCCTCTACCTTTCTCAAGTGCCAGCGTCCGATACTCTCCAGGCGCGCGTCGAGCGCGCTTTGTCACAGCTGAAAAACCCGCGCCGCGGCGGCGACGTGCTGGCGGCCGGCATGGTCAAGGACCTCGCCGTGGACGACCGCGGCACGGTCAGCTTCACCTTCCTGCTCGGCCGCGATGATCCCGGCTCGCTCGCCCGCGAGGTCCGCAAGGCGGTGCAGGGTGTGCCGGGAGTGACGGCGGTCCGTGTCAACGTCACGGACGCGAGCAGCGCGGCGGAGGGTACCGCTCCCCGCCAGACCGCTCCCGGGCCGGGTCCCGGCGGCGTGCCTCCGCCTCCGACGCCCGTCGAGCTGCCGCACCTCGGCAGAGTCCTGGCGATCTCGTCGGGTAAGGGCGGCGTCGGCAAGTCGACCGTGTCCGCCAACGTCGCGGTCGCGTTGGCGCGCGCGGGGCACCGGGTGGGCCTCATGGACGCCGACATCTACGGGCCCAACATTCCGCGCATGATGGGCGTCGATCGCAAGCCGGAGGTGCGGGGCGGCAGGATTCAGCCGCTCGAGGCCCACGGCGTCAAGCTGATGTCGCTGGGGCTGATCGTCGAGCGCGATGCGCCCGCCATCTGGCGCGGGCCGATCATCATGAAGGTGATCCAGCAGTTTCTGCGCGACGTGGACTGGGGAGAGCTCGACTACTTCCTGGTGGACCTGCCGCCGGGCACCGGCGACGCGCAGCTGTCGCTCGCGCAGACGGTGCACATCCGCGGCGCGGTCATCGTCACCACGCCGCAGGAAGTAGCCGTGGGCGACAGCCTCCGTGGCGCGAAGATGTTCGAGCGCGTCGGGGTTCCCGTGTTGGGCGTGGTCGAGAACATGAGCTTCTACGTGTGCCCGCACTGCGGTGAGCGCACCGCCATCTTCCTCGCGGGCGGCGGCACCCGGCTCGCGGACGAGCTGGGTGTGCCGCTGCTGGGCGAGGTGCCATTACAGGCGCAGCTGGCGGATTTGGCCGACGCGGGACGGCCGATCGTCGCCGCCCAGCCCGATTCGCCGGCGGCGCGGGCGCTCGACGCGATCGCGCGCCGCGTCGCCGACGCGCTCGCCGCCGTGCCGCGCTGACGTGCGGCTCCTGGTCGCCGCGCTGTTGCTGCTGCAGAGTCCCCCCCGAATCGAGCGTCCTGAGCTGCGCGCCGGCCTGGACACGCTGTATGGCGGCGGCTTCCCGGCCGCCGCCGGTTACTTCGCCGAGCTCGCGCGGCACGACAGCGCGGACCCGGCGCCGCTGATCTTCGAGGCGAGCGCCTACATCTGGTGGGCGGCGGCGCTCGAGAACGACGACTACGAAGCGGCGCGCATCGATTCGCTGCTCGATCGCGCGATCGCCCGGGCCGCCCCCGCGCCCCGCGGAGCGGCACGCGACTTCTGGCTCGCCACGGCGCTCGGGTATCGCGCCCGCCAGCGCGAGCTGCACGGGCACTCCTGGGGGGCCGCCAAGGACGCCAAAGCCATGCGCGACGCCTACGCGCGCGTCCTCGCCGCCGACTCGAGCTGCGCCGACTGCTACCTCGGGCTCGGCGTCTATCAGTACGGACTGGGCCGCGCCGGCGCACTCGCCCGTCTGGTGGCGAAGCTGGTAGGCCTGGGCAGCGGCAACGCGGAGCAGGGGATCCGCTACATGCGGCGTGCGGCCGTGGACGGTGACCTGGCCCGTGTGGAGGCCGCGTGGGTGCTGGCTGCTGCCCTGGTGCGCGAGGCAGACCGCGCCGCACCGCCCAGCGCGACGCTACGCCGCGCCGCTCGCGACGAAGTGACGCCGCTCGCCGAGCGCTACCCGGGCAATCCCGTCTTTCAGCGCTTTCTCAGGGAGATTCCCCCGCCCGCCCCGTGACCTGCCAGGTGACCAAACCCCTGTTGCGGTGTCGCCACTCTAGCCCTCGGCGGGCGGGGTTCTTAGGATGGGGCAGGTTCGATACGCGTGAGGGGTCCCAGAGTGACCGACGTGCGGTGGGCTCGTCTCGAGACCGACGTCAATTGCCGTCTGCGTCGCGGTGCGTGGTATCGCGTCGCGGCTTTGTCGTCGTCGGAAGCGATGCTCGACGTGAACCGGGAGCATGTGCCGGTACCGCGCGCGTCGGTGAAGATCGTCACCACCCCTCCCCAGTACTGGACCGTCGTCCCCTGCCCGCGCGACGCGCGCAGCTTGCCGGCGCTGTGGGGCGACAAGTATGCCGTGTGCCCCGGCTGCCGTAACCGCGCCCAGCTCAAGGGAGCGCCGCACAGCATGCGCTGTCCGCGCTGCGAACGGACGTTCCGCGTGGCATGGGAAGAGTGGTTCGTCGCCGCGGGTTGAGTCGGACGCCCTAACACCGCTTCGTACCCTCCGTCTTCCCCCATGCTAACGTTGTACGGGCGTGCCCCGCAGTCCGGAGACACGGGATGACTCGGACCGTCCAGTCGCAATCGCTCAGACGTCTGGGGCTGCTCGTCGCCCTCACCGCCGCGTACTTCGTGGCGGGCCGCCTCGGGCTGCGGTTGGCGGTCGTCAACCCCAGTGCCACCGCCGTCTGGCCGCCGACGGGGATCGCGCTCGCCGCCCTGCTGCTCGCCGGGTACGACGTCTGGCCGGCGATCATGGTCGGCGCGTTCCTGGTGAACCTGACCACCACCGGCGCGGTGCCGAGCGCTGTCGCGATCGCGGCCGGGAACACGCTCGAGGGGCTGCTCGGCGCGTACCTCGTCAATCGCTTCGCCCGCGGCCGTCGGGTGGGGGAGCGCGCGCGCGACGTCTTCACTCTCGCGCTGCTCGCGGGAATGGTGAGCACGGCCGTCGCCGCTACGGCGGGCGTGCTCGCGATCTCGCTCGACGAACTGGCGCGCTGGAGCGACTTCGGCTCGATCTGGCTCACCTGGTGGCTCGGCGACGCCGTGGGCGTGCTGGTGGTCACGCCCGCCGTGCTGTTCTGGGCGCTGCACCCCCGCGTGCACTGGACGCGACGTCAGACGCTCGAGGCCGCGGCGCTGCTGCTGGGCGTCGTTGTCGTGGGGATCGCGGTGTTCGACGGCCTGTTCCCGTGGCGAGACCGGCACTATCCGCTCGAATTCCTGTGCGTGCCGTTGCTGCTCTGGGCCGCGTTCCGGTTCGAGCCGCGCGAGGCGGCGACGGTGGTGCTCGCCCTCGCCAGCGTCGCCATCGCCGGCACGCTCTCCGGATTCGGGCCGTTCGCGCGGCCGACGTACGACGAGTCGCTGCTGCTGGTGCAGGCGTTTACCGGCGTGACGGCCATCATGACCCTGGTGCTCGCCGCGGCCGTCGCCGAGCGGCGGGAGGCCGAGGAGCGACTGCGCCGGCTCGCGGTCAGCGATCCCCTCACGGGCCTGTCGAACTACCGGCAGCTGGTCCAGGCGCTCGAAACGGAGCTCAAGCGCTCGTCGCGGACCGATCGGCCGTTCGCGGTCGTGCTCATGGATCTCGACGGCCTCAAGACGATCAACGACCGTTTCGGTCACCTGGTTGGAAGCCTGGCCCTGCGGCGCGTGGCGGAGACGTTGCTCGGCTCCTGCCGCGGCATCGACACCGCGGCCCGGTTCGGGGGCGACGAGTTCGCCCTGGTGCTGCCGGAGACGGGCGACGCCGCGGCCTGGCACGTGGCGCGCCGCATCGCCGACCGCGTGGCGCGCGATGGGGAGCAGCCGGTGATCTCGGTGAGCGTCGGCGTGGCCGTCCATCCGCGCGATGGGGGATCGCTCGAAGGCCTGCTCAATGCCGCGGACCGTTCGTTGTACGACACAAAGTCGCGCCGGCGACACCGCGCGCAGGTCTCCTAAGCCGTTTCGTCGTCTTCACTTCTTTTCGTCACCGTCACGGTCCAGATGCAGTCCGTGGGCTCTTGACGACTCCCGAGCTGAGGGATATAAGCAACAGCACAACCAGCCGGTGTGGGGAGGACGCCATGGATCGAGTGACGTCGGAGTGGGCCGACATGGTGAAGGGGCCGCGGTGGGCCCGGATCCGGGACGGGGTGCGCTGCCGCCTGCGGCGCGGTGCGTGGTATCCCGTGCTGAGCGCGGGGCCGCATTCCGCCGTGCTCGACGTGCGCGGCATGTCCATCAGCGTGCACCACGCCTACCTCGTGCTGAGCTTCGCCCGCCCCACGCGCTGGAGCATCGTCAGGCGCCCGCCGGATGCAGGGCTGATGCCCGAGAGCTGGGGCGCGTGGTACGCCGTGTGCCCGGGGTGCGCCGGGCGCGAGCCCGTCAGGCAGGTGGCGGGCACCATGGCGTGCACGCGGTGCGATCAGAGTTTTCACATCGACTGGAGCGCAAGCGCCACGCCGCTGGACGAGCGGATCCGTCCCACGCCGGCGCACCCGCACGCCGCCTGACCAGGGCGGCGCCAGCCCCTCATCGTTGACCCCCGGCGCCACGCTCCGGTAGCTTGCGGCGCCATGACCAGCGTTACGCGCGCGCCCGGATCGCTCACGGTCGGGCCGCTGCGCCCCGTCATTCTGCAGCTCGCCGCCCCCGCCGTGGCGATGATGGCCTGCCATTTCTGCTTCAACCTGATCGACTCGATCTGGGTGGGCCGGCTGATCGGCCCGGCCGCGCTCGCGGCCGTCTCGACCGCGGGATTCTACGTCTGGGTGCTGCTGTCGCTCGGCGAGATGGTGGAGGTGGGGCTGATCGCGGTCGCCGCGCGGCGGCACGGGGAGGGCCGCCCGGACCTCGCCGCGCGCGCCGCCGGGGCGGCGGTGGTGTACGCCCTCGGCGCGGGCACGGTGGCATCGCTGCTCGGGTTCGCGCTGACCGGCGACCTGTTCCGCCTGATGACCGTGCCGCACGAGGTGGCGGCGCTCGGGTCCCACTACCTCGACACCTGGCTGCTCGGCGGTCCGCTGGTGTTCGGGTTCTTCGCGATCGAGGCGACGTTCCGGGCCGCCGGCGACACCCGTACGCCCTTCGTGCTGCTCGCGGCGTCGGTGCTGCTCTCGATCGGGCTCGACCCGCTGCTCATCGCCGGTGTGGGGCCCTTTCCCCGGCTCGGCGTGGAGGGGGCGGCCGTCGCGTCCGTGATGGTGCGGGGCGGGGGGTTCCTGATCGGTGTCGGCATCGCGCTCAAGCGCGGGCTCATCCGGCTAGACGCCCCCGACTGGCGCGCCGTGCCCACGCTGCTGCGGGTGGGCGCGCCGCTCTCGCTCGCCGGCGTGCTCCTCTCCGTGGTGTACATGTGGCTCACGCGGTACACCGCCCGCTTCGGCACGGCCGCGCTCGCGGCACTGGGGGTGGGCCACAAGGTCGAAGGGATCGGGTTCCTCGCCATTTCGGGATTCGCGCTCTCGGCGGCGGCGCTGGTCGGGCAGAACCTGGGCGCGAACCAGGAAGCGCGCGCGCGCCAGGCGGTGCGCATGACCGTCGGGTATTGTCTCACGGTCACCGTGGCGACGGCAGCCGCGTTCCTCGCCATCCCGCGCACCCTGGTGGCGCTGTTCACGTCCGATCCGGCGGTGATCGCCGACGGGAGCCTCTACCTGCGCGTGATCGCCTTCGCGCAGATCGGGCAAACGTTCGAGATCATCCTGGAGGGTGCGCTCGCGGGCGCGGGCTACACGCTGTGGCCGCAGATCACGAGCACCGCGCTCACGCTGCTGCGCGTGCCGCTCGCCGCCTGGTGGTCGGGGACGATCGGCCTGCTGGGCATCTGGCTCGCACTCTCGGTCACGGCCGTGACGCGTGGCGTTGCCATGACGCTGTTCTGGATCGGCGGAGCGTGGCGCCGGGCGACGGTGTGACAACGCGGAACGCGAAACGCGGAACGCGGAACAGCAGGGCTGGTTCCGTGGAGCATGGCTTTTCACGTCTGTTCCGCGTTCCGACTTCCGCGTTCCGACTTCCGCGTTCGGGCTCCTAGCATGGCCACCCTCATCACCTTGCTGACCGACTTCGGGACTGCCGACAGCTACGTCGGCGAGGTGAAGGGTGTGCTGTTGTCGCAGGTGCACGGCGTGGTGCTCGCCGACATCACCCACCAGGTCGCCCCCGGCGACGTGCGTGCCGCGCAGTACATCCTTTCCCGAGTCTGGCAGCGGTTTCCCCAGGGGACCGTGCACCTGGCCGTCGTGGATCCGGGGGTGGGGACCGACCGGCGCGCGCTCGCGGCCCAGACGGCGGGGCACTTCTTCGTCGCGCCCGACAACGGTCTGCTCTCGTTTCTCCCCGCGGACGCGCACTTCGTTTCGCTGCCGGTGCCCGCGGCCGCGGCGCCCACCTTCCACGCCCGCGACCTGTTCGCGCCGGCGGCCGGCCAGCTCGCCCTCGGCGCGTCACTCTCGCACGTGGGGCAGCCGATCACCGACCCGTACCGCTCCCCGCTCCCCTCTCCCCACCATGACGGCGCGGCAGTGGTCGGCGAAGTGCTGTACGTCGATCGCTTCGGTACGCTGATCTCGAACATCCCGGGCGACGCGGTGGAGCCCGGGGTGCGGATCAAGGTCGCCGGCACGGAAATCGGCACGCTGGCGCGCACCTTCGGCGACGTGAAGCGCGGCGTGCTGGTCGCGCTCGTCGGCAGTGGCGGAACGGTGGAGATCGCGGTGCGCGACGGCAGCGCGGCGCGACTGCTAGGAGTCGGTGTGGGAGCGGAAGTGCGGGCCTGAACGCGTCGGAATCCGCACCTTGGCCATCACCCGCTCCACGAACCCGAACTCGGGGGCGAAGCGGGTGAGCTGGGCCAGCTCGCGGAACAGCTTGCGCTCGCGCCCGGCGATGGCGCGACACTCGGCGCACTGCGCCACATGCACGTCGCGCGCCGCGGCAAGCAGCCCTTCAGCCCACAGCTCGACTTCGTCGGCCGTCAGGTGTGGAGTAGGAGGAGTCGGGGTCATCTTGGCCCAGCCTTACGCGCCGGTCGCACCACTGGTTTCACTCCTTTCGATCGGCCAGGTAACCCCGCAATTCGTTGCGGGCCCTGTGGATATACGTTTTCACCGTGCCCAGCGGAAGCTCCAGGATCTGCGCGATCTCTTCGTAGGAATGCCCCTCCACGTGGCGTAGCAAGATGCACGAGCGGTACTCCGGCCGCAGGCGCGCGATCGCCCGCTCGATCGCGCCGCCCAGCTCACGCGCCTCGAGCTCCTGGAGCGGGGTCTCACCCTTGTCGCCCAGCTGCAGGGCGGTGGCGCGCATCGCTTCCGGCGTGGTGGCGTGCGGCGAGCCGTCGAGCGAGAGCGTGTCGAGCTCGCGCTTGCGGAGCTGATCGATGGCCGCGTTGTTCGCGATCTTGAAGATCCAGGACGAAAAGCGGAACTGCGGGTTGTACGAGCCGAGCCCGTTCAGGACCTTGACGAACGTCTCCTGGGCCAGGTCCTCGGCGAGCCCGCGGTCGCGCACCATCCGGTAGAGCAGTGAGAACACCGGCCGCTCATAACGACGCACCAGCTCGCGGAACGCCGCGTCGTGGCCGCGCTTGGCCCACTCGACGACGTCCTGGTCGCTGGCGCCCGTCAGGTGGCCCGGCCTATCTTTCGCGCCTATGGCGCCCCCTGCATTCGAGGTGGCCGTGAGTCGTGTGCCCGACGCGAAGCGATCGTACGTGCGCGACATGTTCACCGCGATCGCCCCGCGCTACGACTTCCTCAATCATCTCCTGAGTCTCAACGTGGACCGCTCCTGGCGCCGCGCCGCGGTGCGGCGACTCGCCTGGGAGCGGACACCCGACGGCACCTACCTCGACCTCTGCGCCGGCACGCTCGATCTGGCGGCGACGTTGGCCCGCGAGCCGGCGTTCGCGGGGCGCGTGGTCGGCGCGGACTTCGTGGTCCCCATGCTCGCCCGGGGCAAGGGGAAAACCGCCCGCGCCCGTCCCGTCGCCGCCGACGCCCTGACGCTGCCCTTCGCCGACGGCCGGTTCGACGGCGCGATGTGCGCGTTCGGCGTCCGGAACCTGGCGGATTTGGACGCCGGTCTGCGGGAGGCGTACCGTGTGCTCCGGCCGGGCGCGCGTTTCGTGGTGCTCGAGTTCACCACGCCGCGGTTCGCGCCGCTACGCGCGTTGTATCTGTTCTACTTCCGGCGCGTGCTCCCCGCGATCGGCCGGGCGGTGTCGAAACATAGGGACGCCTATACCTACCTGCCAGAGTCGGTGCTCGAGTTCCCCGACCCAGACGCGCTCGCGCGCCGGCTGTCCGCCGCCGGATTCGGCGCCGTCGGCTACGAGCTCCTGACCGGCGGGGTCTGCGCCGTCCATCATGGCACTCGATAACCTGCGCGCCCTGGTCGAGGCGATCGAGGCGCGGGGGGAGCTCGCGCGCGTCGCTCACCCGGTCTCGGTGAATAAAGAGATCACGGAAATCGCCGACCGCTGCATGAAGTCCCCGGGAGGGGGGCCGGCGCTGCTGTTCACGCGACCGATGCTCGCCGGCGGCGCCGCGTCGCGCCATCCGGTAGCGGTCAATCTGTTCGGGTCGGCCAGACGGATGGCGCTCGCATTGGGCGTCGATTGTCTCGACGAGATCGGCGAGCGCATCGCGGCGCTCTTGAACCTCAAGGTTCCCGACACCCTGCTTGGCAAGCTGGCCATGCTGCCGCAGCTCGCCGAGGTGGCCAAGTTCCCGCCCAAGACGGGCGGCGGCCGCCCGCCCTGTCAGGACGTGGTGATCCGCGAGCGCGACGTGGATCTGGCGCAATTCCCCGTGCCGGTGTGCTGGCCGGAGGACGGCGGGCCGTACATCACGCTGGGGGGCGTGATCACGCGGGATCCGGGGACCGGGGTCCGGAACGTGGGGATGTACCGAGTGCAGGTCCTCGGGCGCAACGAGCTGGCGATGCACTGGCAGCGGCACAAGGTGGGCGCGGCACACTGGCGCGCCATGGCCGAGCGCGGCGAGCGGATGCCGGTCGCGGTCGCCCTGGGAGGCGATCCCGCATCGATCTATGCCGCTGCGGCGCCGCTGCCCCCCACCATCGACGAGTTTCTGTTCGCCGGGTTCCTGCGGCGGGAGCCGGTGCGCCTCGCCAAGGCGGTCACCTGCGACCTCGAAGTGCCGGCGGAGGCGGAGATCGTGCTGGAGGGGTACATCGATCCGCGCGAGGAGCTCGTCCTCGAGGGCCCGTTCGGGGATCACACCGGCTTCTACTCACTCGCCGACCATTACCCCAAGGTGCACGTCACCGCCGTCACGCAGCGGGCGGAGCCGATCTGGCCGCACACGATCGTGGGCCGGCCGCCGATGGAGGACTACTGGCTGGGGCACGCCACGGAGCGGATCTTTCTGCCGCTCCTGAAGCTCACGATTCCCGAGATTGTCGACCTGCACATGCCCGCCGCCGGGATCTTCCACAATCTCGTGTTCGTGAGCATCGACAAGCAGTACCCCGGGCAGGCGTACAAGGTGATGAACGGCCTGTGGGGCCAGGGTCTGATGTCCCTGGCCAAGGTGATCGTCGTGCTCGACAAGGACGTGAACGTGCAGGATGCGCAGGAGGCGTGGTGGGTAGCGTTGAACCACATCGACCCCGAGCGCGACGTGCGCTTCACCATGGGGCCGATCGATGTGCTGGATCATTCGAGCCGGGGCTTTACCTTCGGCTCCAAGATGGGGATCGACGCCACACGCAAGTGGAAGGAAGAGGGCTTCACACGCGACTGGCCGAGCCGCATCGTCATGGATGCGGAGACGAAGCGGAAGGTCGATGCCATGTGGAAGGAACTGGGCATTGAGCTCTGAGGGTGCGGCAGGGCGCGGAAGGGCGGGGGAGGTCGGGGGAGGTGTGCTCCGTGAGGGGCAGACGTTTGCCGGCGCGAGCCTGCTCGTTCGCTACATCAACTTCGTGAAGCTGCCGCACACCGTGTTTGCGCTGCCGTTCGCGCTGCTGGGCATGCTGGTGGCTTCGCGCGAGGCGACGCTCACGTGGCGCGTAGTCGCGCTGGTGGTGCTCGCGTTCACCTGCGCGCGGTTCGTAGCGCTCGGCTTCAACCGCATCGCCGATCGCGAGCTCGACGCGCGGAACCCGCGCACCCGTGGGCGCGAGCTGCCCTCGGGCCGGCTCACGCTGCGGCAGGCCTGGAGCGCGGTCGCGCTCGCGGCGGCGCTGTTTCTCTGGACCGCATGGGCGCTGAACCCGCTGTGCTTCGCGCTCGCGCCCCCCGCGCTCGTGTTCATCGCGGCCTACAGCTACGCCAAGCGGTTTACTCACTGGTCCCACCTCTGGCTCGGTCTGGCGGATGGGATCGCCACGCCCGCGGGGTATCTCGCGGTCACGGGGCGGTGGAGCGAGCCGTGGTGGCTGCTGCCCGCGGGTGCGCTGGCGGTGACGTTCTGGGTGGGCGGGTTCGACGTGTTCTACGCGCTCCAGGACGAGACGTTCGACCGCGCCGAGCGGCTCGCCTCGCTGGTGGTGCGGTTCGGCCAGGCGCGTGCCATCCTCGTCGCCAAGCTGCTGCACGGGCTCGCGCTCGCGGCGCTGGTCCTGTTCGGGCTCGGCGCCCACCTCGGCGTCGCCTACTACGGCGGCGTGGCGCTCGGCGCCGCGCTGATCGTGTGGGAGCACCAGCTCGTCAAGCCGGGTGACCTGTCGCGGCTCAATGCGGCGTTTTTCGGCGCCAATGGGATTGTCAGCATCGTCGTATTCCTTGGCGCCCTCGTGGATCGGGTCCTATGAAACGCGGAACGCGGAAGTCGGAACGCGGAACAGGCGGGCAAGCGCCGGTCGCGCCTGTTCCGCCTTCCGCGTTTCGCGTTCCGCGTTCGCCATCCCCGCCCCGTCCGCCCGCCCATCCGCGCCGATCTCCCACGCCCAATCGGCGCGGGCGATGACCAAGCTCCCGGTGATCTTGGCCATCACCGGCGCCTCCGGCGCGCCGTACGGCGTGCGGCTGCTGGAGGTTTTGGCGATGCACCAGGTGCCCACCTGGCTGATGATCTCGACGCACGGCTGGCGGCTGCTCGCCGAGGAGTGCGGCATCACGGATGACCGTGGCTTGAAGAAAGCGACGGGCGGCGATTGGACCAGCGTGCGGGTGTTCGACGACAAGGACCGCGGTGCGGAGCCCGCGTCGGGCTCGGCGAAAACGGCAGGTATGGTGATCTGTCCCTGCTCCATGGGGACGGTGGCCGCGATCGCGCACGGCACGAGCCGCAGCCTGATCGAGCGGGCCGCCGACGTGGTGCTCAAGGAGCGTCGCAGGCTCGTTCTGGTGCCGCGCGAGACGCCGCTCTCCTTGGTGCACCTGCGCAACCTGACGCGCGCGACGGAGGCCGGGGCGGTCGTGCTGCCCGCCGCGCCCGGGTTCTACCACAAGCCGCAGCAGGTGCGCGATCTGGTGGACTTTGTGGTGCAACGGGTGGTCGACCACCTGGGGCTCGACATCGCGCTCGTCAAGCGGTGGGAAGGGAAATAGTTGCACGACGCCACGACGCCACGTTGCACGAAGCTGCCGTGAGACTGGGGATCATCTCCGACACTCACGGACTCCTCCGGCCCGAGGTGTTCGAGGTGTTCAAACAGGTCGATCACATCCTGCACGCCGGCGACGTGGGGAAGCCGGAGATCCTGATCGAGCTCGAGGCGCTGGCGCCCCTCACCGCGGTGTATGGCAACACCGACGGACCCGAGCTGCGGGCGCGCTTACCTCAGGTGGCCGAGCTCGAACTCGACGGGTTCGCGATCGTGGTGACGCACGGTGACCAGCTGGGGCACCCCACGCCGGACGCGCTGCACGCGGCGTTTCCCAGGGCCGAGATCATCGTGTACGGTCACACCCACAAGCCGCTGCTCGAGCTGGTGGATCGGACGGTGACGGTGATGAACCCGGGCGGGGCGGGACGGCCGCGGTTCGGGATCGCGCCGAGCGTGGGTGTTATGGAGCTCGAGGCGGGGATCCCGCCGCGGGCGCGGTTGGTGAACTTGAGTCGGTGATCGGCTGTAGCGTTCGCGCAACGCTAGGCCCATGTTTGGAGCCCCCTGTCGATTCGGCCCGGTTGTTGCGGCGTTGCGGCACCAACTCTTAGGCGAGGTTCCGACGTGCCCGGTCCTTTACGCCTCGCCGTCCGGGTCTTGGCGTTCGCGATCGTGCTGTCGTGCGGCGACGAGCCTATTTCACCCACCCCTTCTCGCGCCGCGGGGCTCGGCTTCCGAGTTGAGCCCAGTCGTACGGAGGGGACGGTCTCCATCAGGCCGGCCCCGCAAGTCGCGATCCTCGATCAATTCGGCGACACGGTGAGCGACGCGACGAATACGGTCACCGTGGCGCTGGAGGGGAACGCGAACGGCGCCACGCTCAGCGGCATCACGACCGTGCGAGCGGAAGGGGGCGTGGCCACCTTCGCCGACTTGCGGATCGACCGCCCGGGAAGCTCCTATCGACTGGTCGCCACCGCTGAAGGGCTCGCAGGTGCCGCCAGCGCCGGGTTTCGGATCAGTCTGACCTTCACTGCCGTGAGTGCCGGCGTCGATCTCACCTGCGCCATAACCACGGCGCAGGCCGCGTACTGCTGGGGCAACAACGCGTATGGCGAGCTCGGGGATGGTACGTCGAACCGGAGTGCGATCCCGCAGTTGGTAGCCGTCCCCGCGGGCGTGCGATTCAAGGCGCTCAGTCCGGGTGGCGGGCACACGTGCGCACTCAGCGCCGACGGGGCGGCGTACTGCTGGGGAAACGGAGGATTGCTCGGCAACGGCACCACCACGCCCAGCGCGAGCCCCCTGCTGGTGTCGGCTCCACAAGGAGCTCGCTTCGTCACGTTGTCTACCGGCGGCGCCCTTACGTGCGGGATCATTCAGGGCGGCGACGCCTACTGCTGGGGCGCGAACAGCTATCTAGGCGAGCTCGGCGACGGGACGACCGAGAGTCGGACGAGTCCCGTACGCGTCGCCGTGCCGACCGTGGTGCGGTTCAACACTGTGAGCCCCGGCCCCAGCCACAGCTGCGGAGTCACTACCTATAACGAGATCTATTGCTGGGGATGGAACAGCGGGCCCACTCCCGTAATAGTGGCGATGCCTGAGGGCGTGACTCCCGAGGCGACGGGTGTAGGGTTGGCCCACACGTGCATGGTGACGACGGCCGGTGCGGTGTATTGCTGGGGCGATAACGTCAAGGGGCAACTCGGTGACGGGACCAACGAGCCCCGCGCGACACCCACACCCGTGGCGGCGCCGGCCGGCGTGAGCTTCGCGAGCCTGCAGGTCGGCTCGGAGTACACCTGCGCCCTCACTGCGGAGGGTGCAGCCTACTGTTGGGGCAGCGGCGCGCTGGGCGACAGCACCATCACAGGGCCCACGCCCTCCCCGGTGCCCGTGGCGGCCCCCCCGGGGGTGCGGTTCTCACAGTTGACCGCCGGAGACAATCATGCCTGCGGTCTGACCGCGGATGGGGCGGCGTACTGCTGGGGGAGCAACGCCTTTGGGCAGTTGGGCAACGGGGTGATCGACGGGTTCACCCCGGCGCCGGTGCAGGTCGTGCAGTAACCATGCACCCTCCGCGGTTTTCCCGTGCTGCCGCGGTCGGCGCTGTCGCCGTCCTGCTGCTCGATGGCTGCGGAGACGCGGCCGGTCCCGCTAAGGTGGCCGCGGTTGAAGTCACGCCCGCCGTCGCCACGCTGGTGACCTTGGGCGAGACGCGGCGGCTCTCGGCAGTGGCACAGGACCTCGCCGGGCGCCCACTCAGCGGAGTCAGGTTCACCTGGACCTCCCGGTTCCCCTCGGTAGCTACTGTCGATTCCGACGGTCTCGTCACGGCCAGGGCGTTGGGGACCACCACGATCACGGCCACGGCCGACGGTGTGCCGGGCACCGCAGTACTGACCGTGGATCAGGTGGTCGCCGGCCTTGCATTTGCCACCCAGCCGAGTGACGCCGTCGCGGGCGAAGCCATCAAGCCGGCGATCACGGTCGAACTTCGGGACGCGGGGGGCAGCCGCGTGGCTGACGCCGCTGAACCGGTGACGCTGACCCTGAGTGCGAACCCAGGAGGCGCTACGCTGGCCGGGACCCGGACCGTAACCAGCGCCGACGGTGTGGCCACGTTCAGCGACGTGTGGCTCGACAAGGCGACCGCCGGCTACACGCTGACTGCGTCGGCGGCGGCCGTCGCGCCGGCGACGAGCGCCGCTTTCTCCGTATCACCCGGCCCCGTGCAGCTCGTTTTCCTCAGTCAGCCCAGTACGGCCGAGGGTCAAGTGCCGTTCGATCCTGTGGTTCAGGTCGCGGCGCGCGCCGACCGGTTCGGGAACGCCGTGCCGGATGGCGTGGTCACAGTTGGGTTGGCGGTGAGCCCGTCCGGCGAGGCCCTGCGGGGAGTCACCACCGTCACGGCCGTGAACGGCGTGGCGACGTTTCCCGGCCTCAGCCTCTCGTTACCGGGGGAAGGATTCGAGCTGGGGGCGATAAGCGGGCCCGCCCCGGCCGCCAGGAGCGCCAAATTCCGCGTACGGCTCACGTTCATAGAAGTGAGCGCCGGAGACTCCCACTCGTGCGGAGTGACCGCACCCGGATTCGCCTACTGCTGGGGCTCGAACTACAGCAGCCAGCTCGGCGATGGCACCGGCGTTCAAACCATTCGGCTCACACCCACGCCGGTCGTGGGAGGACTGCGATTCATCAGCGTGAGCGCCGGAGGCTCGCACACGTGCGGCATCGTCGCGGGAGGAGGCGGGTACTGCTGGGGGTTCAACTACCACGGCGAGCTCGGTGACGGCACGAACGGCACCCGGTCCGCTCCCACCGCCGTAGCGGGGGACCGACAGTTTCTGCAAATCAGCGCCGGGAGCGGTTACACCTGCGCGGTCGCCACGACCAACGCAGCCTATTGCTGGGGCTCCAACGGGATCGGCCAGCTCGGCGACGGCACCACCGATCAACGACTCGTGCCGACTGCAGTCGCCGGCGGCCTGAGTTTCGTTCAGGTCAACACGGGAGAGACGCACACGTGCGGCGTCACTGTGGACCACGCAGCCTATTGCTGGGGAAACAACACTACCGGCCAGCTGGGTCACGGAGCCGGCGATCACGAATTCGCGCCCAGCCTCGTGGCCGGCGCGCTGGATTTCGTCCAAGTGACCGTGGGAAGCGAGCACGCCTGCGGCGTGACGACCAGCAACGCGGCATACTGCTGGGGCGCCAACGGCGACGGCCAGCTCGGCGACGGCACCGACAGTGTGCGGACCACGCCGACTCCGGTGGCGGGGGGCGTGAGCTTCGTCAACGTCGACGCCGGCGCGTACCGGCACACCTGCGGACTCACCGCGGGCAACGCGGCGTATTGCTGGGGATTCAATGCGTTTGGTCAGCTGGGCATCGGCAGCGTGTTCGGTGGGCAGCTCGGGCCGACGCTCGTTACCGGGGGCTTGCAGTTCGCGCAAGTGAGCGTCGGCCGGTTTCACACCTGCGGTGTGACCACGGGCCACGAAGCCTATTGCTGGGGCCAGAACGGCCAGGGGCAGCTCGGGAACCTCACGGCCGATCAGCGGCTCGCGCCCACGCGAGTCGTGCAGTAACGGCGTCGAGCGAGCAGGACCGGTCAGGGCTGCGCCGGCGTCGCCTTCGCCCCCCGCTCCACCACCCGCGCCATGACCGGCGCGCCGGGCGCGAGCAGCTCCAGACCTCCCACCACCACCTGCTCCCCCGCATTCACCCCCTTCGTCACCTCGACGAACCCGGGCGTGCGGACGCCGATCTCCACGGGGCGCCGGTTCGCCTTCCCGCCGACCACGACCCACACCGCGTTGGCTCCTTCGGCCGGCACCACCGCTTCCTCGGGCACGACGATGGCCTTGGGGCGCACGGCGGTCACCAGGTGCGCCTCGATGAACATCCCGGGCTGGAGCAGCCGGGCGGGATTGGGCACGCGCGCCTTGACGAGGATCGTGCGGCCGGGGAGCTGCACCACCGGGTCCACGAAGTCGACTTGTCCGGTGAAGTCGCGACCGGCGATGGCGGCGACGCGGAACGACACGTCCTGTCCGAGTCGCAGCTGGCGCGCGAACCGCTCCGGTACCTCGAAGGTCGCGCGCTGCGGGTTGACCGTGTGCAGCGACAGCAGCTTGGTGGTGTTGGTGACATAGTCGCCGAGGCTGACGTAGCGCTGCCCCACCGCGCCGGCGAAGGGCGCCCGCACGGTGGTGCGGTCGAGCCGGATGCGCTGCAGGTCGTACTGCGCCTGGGCGCTCCGC
>DATDFC010000080.1:0-14275 GCA_036522815.1 Gemmatimonadales bacterium
CGTCGCCCGCCGCCGCCCGTCCCCGCGCCACCGCCACGAGCGCGTCCACGTGGTCGGGGGCGAGCACCAGCAGCTCCTCCGCCAGCGCGCGCGCCTCCTCGGCGCGGTGGCCGCCCAGCGCGAACAACGCCTTTACCTCGCCCAGGCGCGCCTCGACGCGGTCGGCCTCGAGGGCACGCGCCTCGCGGTAGCGCTCCAGCGCCTCGCCGTGCAGGCCCCGCCTGGCAAAGATGTCGCCGAGCAGGACGGCCGCGTCGGCGCGGCTGGCGCCGCGCTGCACGGCGCGCACCGCCTCCGCCGCGGCGACGTCCATCAGCCCCTTGCTCACGTAGTCGCGGGCCAGCGCCAGCGGGTCGTCGGCCGCCTTCCCGGCCGGCGGCTCCGGCGCGACGGCCGGCTCGAGCTCCTGGAAGATGTTGTCCAGCAGCCGCTGATCGAAATTGAAGTCCTCGCCGATCGTCTCGGCGGTGACGTCCGCCGAAATCTCGGGGGCGATCCCGATCGTGGTCTTCTCGTATTGGAGGTCGATCGTGAGCGCGAACTTCTGCGATACGTAGTAGGGATCGAGCTCCAGGGCGCGCTTGGTGGCGCGGAGCGCGCCATCGAAGTCCCCGAGGTTCGACAGGGTGAAGCTCAGGTTGTAATGCGCGCCCGCGTGGGCTGGGTCCGCTTCCACCGCGCGCACGAACGCGTTGCGCGCGTCGGGAAAGCGTTTCAGCTCCACCAGCACCAGCCCGACGCCGTTCCAGGCCGGGGCGGAGGCGGGCTCGCCCGCCAGCACCTGGCGGTACGCCTCGAGTGCCAGCTGGAAGCGGCGCAGCTGGTAGAGCAGCAGCGCGAGGTTCAAGCGGGCGGCACTGAACGCCCCCTGCAACCGCAGCGCCGTGCGAAACGACTCGATCGCCGCGTCGGCCGCGGTCTTGTGCCCCTGCACCACACCGAGGTTGTTCCAGGCGAGCGCGTACTTGGCATCCACCTCCACCGCCTGGCGGTAGGAGGCCAGCGCATCGTCGGTGCGGCCCGACTGGTGCAGCACGACTCCACGCTCGTTCCACAGCTTGGGCGAGTCGGGCACCTCGCGCAGCAGCGTGTCGTACAGCTCGAGCGCCGCGGCGAAGTCGTGCTTCAGCAGGTGCACCTCCGCCATCGCCTGCAGCGTCAGCCGCCGGTCCTCGCCCCGCTCCAGCGCCAGGCGATACTCCCGCAGCGCCTCGTTGTAGTAGCCCTTCTGCCGGAAGGCGAGCCCGAGGTTGTAGTGCGCCAGCTCGTTCCCTTCCACCACCTGCGGCTCGGGTGCGAGCCGCTGGCGGCGTTCCTGGCTCGTGCGCTCCGCGTTGTAGCGCTCGAGCGAGAGGTTGGTCTGGGCGCGGGCCAGCGGCGGGTTGAGCTGGATTGCGCGCTTCGAGGCGGCGCGGGCGTCCTGGTGGCGACCCAGGTCTCCCAGGACGAAGGCCATCAGGTAGTGGGCGTTGGCGTTGTCGGGGTTCAGGGCCACCGCCCGCTCGAGCGCCCCGAGCGCCTCGGCGTTCAAGCCCCGGTTGTAGTAGATCTCCCCCAGATAGAAGTGCACGACGCTCGAGTCGGGCTCGAGCTCCACGGCGCGCAGAAACCACTCCGTCGCCGCTTCCGGCCGCCCCCGGTTCTTTTCCGCCAGCCCGAGCTGGATGATGGCGGCCACGTCGTCGGGGCGATGCGCCAGCAGCTGCTCGAACTCCCCGACGGCGTCCTCCTGGGCGCCGAGGATCGCGTAGGCGCGCCCCAGCTCCCAGCGCGCGTCGCGGTCGTCGGGGGCGCTGCGCAGCCGCTCCCGCAGCTGGGCCACGCGCTGGTCGTAGTAGCCCGTGTCGTGATAAGCGATCTCGAGGTTGCGCTGCGCGACCTGCATCTTCGGGTCGAGCTCGAGCGCGCGGGTGAACTCGGCGATCGCGTCCTCGACCAGGCCCTTCTGGTAATACAGGACCCCGAGGTTGTTGTGCGCGCCCGCGTCCGAAGGGTCGATCCGGCGGGCGAAGGATCGGAGGACGGCGAGGTCGCGTTCCGAGAGCGCCGGCGCCGTCACGGGTCAGCTCAGGCGGATGGCGTCAAAAATGGCCTTGAGCGACGCCAGATCGGGAAGCAGCAGGAAGTGGCCCCGCAGCCCCTCGGGCGAATCAATCGCGAATTCCGTCTCGACGCAGAACACGAAGTCGCGCTCGTGTCCGAAGTTGAGGTAGGTGGTGGTCAGGACCGCGGCCGACACGTCCACCACCAGGCTCGGCACCGAAGGCAGCAGCAACATGCCCATGAAGTCCGACAGGGCGTTCATGTAGGCGCCCGACAGAATGTTGCCGGCCTCCTTGAGGCACGACTGCTCCAGCGCGTCGAACGCCGCCGTCGTGCCGATCGGACGGCGCAGCAGCATGTCGCACAGCCGCCGCCCCACCGACTCGGGGAACAGGAGTAGCGTCCGCCCGGTCAGGTCCCCCAGCATGTGCATGAGCACGGCGGCGACCACGTCCTGCGGGTGGCCCAGCAGGTCGGGCACCTCCTCCAGCCGCGCGATGTTGATCTGCGGCACGCTGATCATGATGCGGCGGTTCGTGAGCTGGGATAACGCCGTGGCGGCGTGCCCCGCCCCGATGTTGGCCACCTCCCGCAGGGCGTCGATCTGCAGCTCCTTCAGATCCCTCACGTCCTCCATGCCGCCTCCCCGCGCGTGGGCCTAGACGAGCCCACCGGCGTCGAGAATCAACGCCGGGTTCCCGTCGCCCATGATGGTCGCTCCGCTGAATACCGGAAGCGTGCCCTGCGGCGGGTCGAAGCCCTTCACCACGATCTCCTGCTGGCCCAGCATGCCGTCCACGACGATGCCGCTCGTGCGCTCCCCCATCTCGAGCACGATGATGGGGCAGCGCGCCGGAGCGTCCCCGCTCACGCCCAGCATCCGCCGCAGGTGCACCAGCGGCACCACACGGTTGCGCAGCACGATCGCCTCGCGCCCTTCGACGATGGTGGTCGGCTGCACGCCGAATTCCACCGTCTCCGCCACGTAGGTGAGCGGCAGGGCGTAGCGCTCCCGGCCGACCCCCGCGATCAAGGCCCGGACGATCGCCAGCGTCACCGGCAGCCGCAGCACGAAGCTCGTGCCTTTGCCCACCTCTGTACGTATGTCGATCGAGCCGCCCAGCGCGCGGATGCGCGTCACAGCCACGTCGATCCCCACACCCCGCCCCGACACGCTGGTCACGGCCTCCGCGGTCGAGAACCCGGGACGCGCCAGCACCCGCAGCAGCTGATCGTCCGACAGCGCCTCCGCGTGGGCATCCACCAGTCCCTCGCGTCGGGCCCGTTCCAGGATCCGGGCGCGGTCGATGCCACGGCCATCATCGCTCACGCTGATCGCCACGCTGGCCCGCTCCCGCACCGCCGCCAGCACGATCTCGCCCTCCGGCGCCTTGCCGCGGCGGCGCCGCTCGGCGGCGGTCTCGATGCCGTGGTCCACCGCGTTGCGCAGCAGGTGCAGCAACGGGTCGCCCAGCTCGTCGAGGATCGCCCGATCGAGCTCGATCTCCTTGCCCTCCACGCGGAACGCCACCTGTTTGTCCAGCTCGCGCGCCAGGTCGCGCACCAGCCGCGGAAACCGGTCGAATACCTGCCACACCGGCGTCATGCGGGCCTGGATGATCTCCGCCTGGAGCTCGGTCGAGAGCCGCGAGACCTGGATCGCCACGTCGTCCACGGCCGGGTCTCGCCGTTCGGCCGCGAGCTCGTTCAGGCGGCCTCGGACGGTCACCAGCTCCCCGATCAGGTCCATCAGGCCGTCGAGGCGACGGAGGTCGACGCGGATGTGGCGGCTCTTCTCGGGTGTCGCCTCCGCTGCCGCCGCCGCCGCCCCCCCCGCCCCCCCCTCACCCCGCGGGGCCGCGGCACGCCGCTCTTCGCCCCCTCCTCCGACGGACACGTGCTCCACGTCCCCCGCCCCGCGCACCACCCGCTCGATCTCCGCCGCGGCGGCGGACGAGTCGAGCCGGAAGCTGAAGCGGCCGTCGAAGTCGTCGGACTCGAACGCCGTCTGGGGCGGCGTCACCCCCTGGACGGCCCCGAGCGCCTGGGCCCGCTTGAGGGCGAGCAGCGCGCGCCCGCCCTTGAGCGGCGCCTCGGCGCGCAGCGTCACCTGCACCAGCCGGCCCGTCGCGGCCGGCGGGACCTCACCCCCTCGTTCCCCCTCTCCACCCCGTGGAGCGGGGGACAGGGGGTGAGGCGCGACCAGCGCGGCCGCGCTCTCCAGATCGGCCACGACCTCCGCCACATCGAGCTCGTCCTCCCGTCCCACCACCGACAGCTCGACGGCGTGCTCGAGCGCGTCGCGCGCCCGGAACAAGAGCTGCAGCAGCTCGTCGGTCGCGGGGCGCGAGCCGCGGCGCAGCAGGTCGAGCAGGTTCTCGGTGCGGTGGGCGATATCGGTGACCCGGCCATAGCCCATGGTCGCCGCCATGCCTTTCACGGTGTGCACGGCGCGGAACAGCCCGGCCACGGGGGCGGGATTGGCGGGGGTGCGCTCCCAATCGAGCAGCAGCTGGTTGCAGGCGCTCAGGTGCTCCCGGCTCTCGGCCAGGAACAGCTCGGCGTACTGCGACAGGTCCATGGAGTCAGCCGAGGACCCGCTGCACGGCCTCGAGGACGCGCGACGGTTGGAACGGCTTGACCACGAAATCCTTCGCCCCCGCCTGAATCGCCTCGACCACGAGCGCCTGCTGGCCCATCGCGCTGCACATGAGGATCTTGGCGTCGGGATCCTGTTTGACGATCTCGCGCACGGCATCGATGCCGCCCATGTCCGGCATCACGATGTCCATGGTGACGAGATCGGGCTTGAGCTGGCGGTATTTCTCGACCGCCTGGGACCCCGTCTCCGCTTCTCCCACGATCTCGAATCCCGCCTGGGCCAGGATGTCCGAGATCATCGTCCGCATGAAGATGGCGTCGTCGCAGACGAGGACAGTGTGACTCACACATCCTCCCTAGGAAGACAGAATGGGGGTGAGCAGCGCGTCGGTATCGAGGACCACGAAGAGTTGACCGGCGCGACGCCCGACGGCCCGCACCAGGGTCGGATCGATGCCGGGCAGCGCCTGCCGGCGTTCCAGCGCCTCCCCACCCACGGAGAGGAGGTCCACCACCTCGTCCACCGTGAAGCCGAGGACCTTCTTGGCCCGGCCCACCTCGAGCACGACCGTGGTCCCGGCACCCCCGTCGCCGGACGGCTCGGGCTGGCGCAGCGCCCGCCATCCCTCGACGACCGTGACCAGCGTCCCCCGCACGTTGACCAGGCCCGCCACAACGGGCGGCGCCCCGGGAATCCGCGTGGTCGCGAGTCGGGGCAGGATCTCACGGACCCGCTCCGCCTCGGCCGCACAGACGAGGGCGCCCACCCGAAACAGCAGCAGTCGGACGACTGCGGCGTCACTCATCCGAAGCGAAGAAGCCAAGATACTGCAAGGGGTTGCGTTGAGCAAGCAAAGTCGCATCGGCGGCCGCTTCGGCGAGCGCCGGCACGAGGTCGCGCGGCCATTCGGAGCGCAACACCAGCCGCGCGCCGGTCACCGGATGGACCAGCGCCAGCAGCGCCGCGTGCAACAGCTGTCGCGGCGCGAGCGTCTCCAGGCGCTCGGCGGCCGGACGCGCCGCCGCCGTGACGCGGCGACTGCCGCCGAATGCGTACTCGCGGTCGCCCACGACCGGGTGCCCCACGTGCGCCAAGTGTACGCGGATCTGATGGGTGCGCCCGGTGCCCAGCTCCACGCGCACCAGGTCGGCGTGGGCGAAGCGCGCGATGACACGCGCATGCGTGACCGCGTGGCGTCCGCCCGCCAGCACCGCCATGCGCTTGCGATCCTTCGGGTGACGCGTGATCGGCGCCTCGATGTCCACCGGGCTGTTCGCGAAGTGCCCCCAGGCGAGCGCGGCGTACACCCGCCGCACCTCCCGCCGCTCGATCATGCGCGTGAGCCGGCGGTGCGCCTGGTCGGTCTTGGCGACCAGCAGCAGTCCCGACGTATCGCGGTCGAGCCGGTGCACGATGCCCGGCCGTCCCTCGGTGGCCCCCTGCGCCAAGGCGGTGCCCCGTCCCACCAGCAGGTTGACGAGCGTGTCGTCCCAGTGACCGGGGCCGGGATGGACGACCAGGCCGGCGGGTTTGTCGAGCACCGCGAGGTGCTCGTCTTCGTAGGCAAACGTGAGATCGCGATGGGCGGGCGCATAGCTGGGTGGGGCCGGCTCGTCGGGCGGGAGCTCGACCGTCACCACGGCCCCGCGCTCGAGCTGCGCGGCGGCACGCAGGGGTCGCCCGTCGCGGGTGACGTGCTTGTCGGCGATGAGGCGGGCGGCGGCGGTACGGGACAGCGCCAGCTGATCGGCGAGGAAGCGATCGAGACGCTCGGTTTCGGGTACGACGACGCAGAAGGTGACGGCGGCCATCGACCATCAAGGCTCGGCCGCCCTGGCCTCCTTCGCGCGCTCCTGGGCCCGGCCCTCGAGCCAGAGCGACACGGCGAGTGCGATCGCTCCCACCGTAATGGCGGAGTCGGCGACGTTGAAGGTCGGCCAGCGCGCGCTCCCGATCCCCACGTCCACGAAGTCCACGACGCCCCGCGCGCTGCGGACGCGATCGATCACGTTCCCGACCGCACCGGCGCACACCAGCGCGAGCGCGACGACGCGAAAGCGGTCGCCCGGGCGCGTCGCCAGCACCATGGACCGCAGCACGAACAGGGCGACGAGCGCGAGCGCGAAGAAGATCCAGCGCGAGTAGGCCTCTCCCCCGAGGCACAGCCCGAATGCCGCGCATTTGTTGAACACCAGCCGCAGCTGCACCGCGTCGCCCAGCAGGCGGACGGGCCGCGTGGGCGCGAGCCACGCCTCCGCGAGCAATTTGGTGGCGATGTCCGCGACGACGACCGCGGCGGCCGTTCCCCAGAACACGCGCCGATCAGCGACGCTTGCCATCTTCCTCCTTGGCCTTGCACTTGATGCAGAGCCGCGCGTGCGGCAGGGCGTCGAGCCGCTCGAACAGGATATCCTCGCCGCATTGCTCGCACTTGCCGAACTTCTCCGGGGTCTGGTACAGGCGCCGCAGGGCCTGGTTGACGTGCCACAGATAGCGACCTTCCTGCGAGGCGAACAGGAACGCCTTCTCCCGCTCCATGGCGTCCGTGCCCTGGTCCGCCATGTGGAACGAATAGCTCGAGAGATCGCCGTCCGAGGCCTGCAGACTCGAGTTGAACGACTCGTCGTAATAGCCGAGCTCCTTCATCACCCGGGCGCGCTCCTCGAGCAGTCGTTTTTCGAGGTGGGTGAGCTGCTTCTTGTTCAGGCCACCCTTGGTCGTCTTGGCTTTGGATTTCGTCGGCATTATCGCGTACCGCCCTTTCGTCCGTCATGGCGCCGGAGCGCAATCGTCACCCGGCGCGCCTCGATGTCCAATTCTCGCGTCACGTCCGCCTCGTCGAGCACGCTGCCGACCACCAGCTTGCGGGCCAGCGTCTCGCCCTCGACGAAGTTCTGAAACGCCGCCACGGCCGCCACGATATCGGCCGCGCCGGCCACGCTCAGCTCGATGCGGGTCGTGTACTCGTAGCCCGCCTCCTTGCGTAGCCGCTGGACGCGGTGCACCAGCTCGCGCGCCAGGCCCTCCTGGATCAGGTCCTCCGACAACCGCGGGTCGACGGCGACGACGTACGGACCGTCGGCCTGGACCGCCCAGTCGCTCACCACCTCGCGCGTCACCACCACGTCCTCGGGGTGGAGCTCGAACTCCCCCGCTCGAACGGGGTCCCCATGTTCGAGCGCCCCGAGCTGTTCCGCCGTGAGCTGCGACACCACCGCGGCCGCCCGGGGCGTGTCCTTGCCGTACCGCTTTCCCAGGGTGCGGAACTCGGCCTTGCCTTTCAGTCGCACGAGCTCGTGGTCGGAGCCCGCGACGTCGACGGCCTTGGCGTTCACTTCCGCGGCCAGGATATCTAACAGGTCGGCAAAGGCCGGGCCCTTCACGGCCGCCGGGACGGCCACCTGCAACCGGGCGACCGGCTGCCGCACGTTGAGCTTCCGGCTCTCCCGCGCCGCCCGCGCCAGGGACGCGAGGCGGCGGTGGGCCGCCATGGCCTCGAGCAGCTCCGGCTCGCGCCGCCCCTGATCGGCCGGGAACGGCGCCAGATGCACCGAGGTTCCCGTGAGCGCGCGGTGCAGCCAGTCGGCGATGAACGGCGCCACCGGCGCGAGCAGCCGGGCCGCCGTCACGAGCACCTCGTGCAGCGTCGCCAGGGCGGCCGGGTCGGCCGCGCGGTCCGGGGCCCAGAAGCGCGGCCGATTGATCCGCACGTACCACTTGGACACGTCGTCCACCACGAACCCCATGATGGCGCGCACGCCGGTCGTCACGTCGTAGTCGTTCCACGCCGCGCGCGCCGCCGCGACCACCTCGTCCAGCCGGGCCAGCACCCAGCGATCGGTGAGGGCGCGGCCGGCCAGCGGCACTCCGCCGTCGGACGGCTTCCAGTCGCCCGCGTACTGCGCGAAAAAATTGTAGGTGTGGCGCAGGGTGTTCAGGAACCCGCCCGCGAGCTCGGGCACCTGGCGCCGGTCGAAATTGCGCTGGGCCCACACCTGGCTCTGGCCCAGCAGGTAGAGGCGCACCGCGTCCGCGCCGTGCTCCTCGATCACTTCCCAGGGATTCACGACGTTGCCGCGACTCTTGGACATCTTCTGGCCCTGCGCGTCGAGCACCAGCTCGTTCACGATCACGTTCTTGTAGACGGGAGCGTCGAACGCCGTGACGCCGATCGCGAGCAGCGAATAGAACCAGCCGCGCGTCTGGTCCACCCCCTCGCAGATGAAGTCGGCCGGAAAGTGCGCCTTGAAGTCGGCCTGGTGCTCGAACGGGTAGTGCCACTGCGCGTAGGGCATGGCGCCCGAGTCGAACCAGGCGTCGATCACTTCGGGCGCGCGCCGCATCGTGCCTCCGCAGGAGCGGCAGCGCCAGCTGTACTGGTCGATGGTCGGCTTGTGGGGATCGAAGTCACGCGGCAGCGCCTTGCCCCAGCGCTCCGCCAGTTCGGCGAACGAGCTGATGACTTCGCGGTGCTCCCGTTCGGCATCGCATTCCCACACGTTGAGGGGCGTGCCCCAGTAGCGA
The DNA here is from genome assembly GCA_036522815.1 of Gemmatimonadales bacterium. Classification (GTDB taxonomy): domain Bacteria; phylum Gemmatimonadota; class Gemmatimonadetes; order Gemmatimonadales; family GWC2-71-9; genus AG41. Next base: position 9,170 of record DATDFC010000080.1, read on the forward strand.
TCGCGCGACAGCGCCCAGTCGACGTTGTTCTCGAGCCACTCGCCGAACCGGCCGGTGCCCATCGCGGGCGGGTGCCAGCCGACCTGCGCGTTGACCTCGAGCATGCGGGCCTTGATCGCGGTCGTCCGCACGAACCAGGAGCTGCGCGCGTAGTAGATCAGCGCGGAGTCGCAGCGCCAGCAGAACGGATAGTTGTGCGTGTACGGCAGGGTCTCGAGCCAGCGACCGTCGCGCTTCAGGCGCTCGATGATCAGCCGGTTCGTCTCCTTGTCGGTCACCAGCCGGCCGTTGATCTCGTCCCAGCGCGTGCCCTGGAACGTGCCGTCCGGCGCCACCGGGTTCACCATGGCGAGCCCGTATTGCTGCGCGGCGGCGTAGTCATCCGCGCCGAAGGCGGGGGCCATGTGCACCAGTCCCGTTCCCTCCTCCGCCGAGACGAACCCTCCGGCCACGACGACCGCGCGTTGCCCTTCCTGCGGCAGCGGCACCACGTCGAGCGGCGGCACGTATTTCTGGCCCACGAGCTCGCGTCCCGGATACCCGGCGACCCGCGGCGCCGCAGCCAGCGGCTTGCCGCCCACGTGGACCTGGGTCGCGCGCTCCACCGCGACCACGTAGCGGACGCCGTTCACTTCGTACTCGCCGTATTCGAGGTCGGGATGAACCGCCACCGCCACGTTTGAGAGCAGGGTCCAGGGCGTCGTGGTCCAGATGACCAGCTGGCGCTTCGGATCGCTCGCCAGCGGGAAGGTCACGAACACTGAATTGGTCTGGACCGCTTCGTAGCCCAGCGCCAGCTCGTGCGACGACAGCGCCGTGCCGCAGCGCGGGCAGTAGGGCAGCACCTTGTGGCCCCGGTACAGCAGGGCCTTGTCGTGCAGCCGTTTCAGCAGCCACCACACCGTTTCGATGTATTCGGGCGTGTACGTGATGTACGGGTGCTCGTAATCGAGCCAGTACCCGACGCGCTCCGAGAGCGCCTCCCAGTCCGTCTTGTACGTGAAGACGCTCTCGCGGCACAGCTGGTTGAATTTCTCCACGCCGTACGCCTCGATCTGCTTCTTGCCCGAGATGCCGAGGGTCTTCTCGACCTCGATCTCGACGGGCAAGCCGTGCGTGTCCCAGCCGGCGATGCGTGTCACGCCCTGCCCCAGCATCGTGTGGTAGCGGCAGATCAGGTCCTTGATGGTGCGGGCGAACACGTGATGGATGCCCGGCCGCCCGTTGGCCGTGGGCGGCCCCTCGTAGAACACGAACGGGGGACCATACCGGGCGGCTTCCTGAGTCTTCTGAAACAGACGCTCGTGCTTCCAGGCCGCGAGCAGCTGCTTCTCCAGCGCGTCCGGCGAGAGCTTGGGATCGAACAGCCGGTAGACCATCAGTTGAGGCGCTCCAGCACGCCGCGCACCAGCGCCGCGAGCCGGGGCTCGGCGCCGCGCGCGACCGCGATGATCTGCTCCACCGAGGTGGGGGCCAGCGCGTCGGGGAGACACTGATCGGTGATGATCGAGACCCCGAGCACGCGGACGCCCAGCTGCACCGCCGTGATCACTTCCGGGACGGTGCTCATGCCCACCACGTCGGCGCCGAGCGCGCGCAGCATGCGGTACTCCGCGCGGGTCTCGAGGCTCGGGCCCGTGACGGCGACGTAGACACCCTCGCGCAGCGTGAAGCCGCGCTCCAGCGCGACCGCGCGTGCCAGGGCACGCAGACCGGCGTCGTAGGGCTCGGACATGTCGGGGAAGCGCGGGCCGAGCCGGTCGTCGTTGGGGCCGACGAGCGGGTTGTCGCCCAGCAGGTTGATGTGATCGGCGATGAGCATCAAGTCGCCCGGGCTCCACAGGGGATGCATACCGCCGCACGCGTTCGACACGATGAGCGTCCCGGCGCCGAGCTGCCGCAGCACGCGCACCGGAAAAGCGATCTGCGCCAGCGTGTACCCCTCATACCGGTGGAAGCGCCCCTGCATCGCCATGACGCGCCGCCCGCCCAGCGTCCCCACCAGCAGCGCGCCGGCGTGGCTCTCCACCGTCGACAGGGGGAACCCGGGGATCTCCCCGTAGGGGATGCGCGTCTCCACGCTCACCTCGTCGGCGAGGCCCCCGAGCCCGGTGCCGAGGATGATCGCGACCTCCGGAACGAGCCTGGTCCGCGCCTGCACCGCGCGAACCGCGTCCGCGATCATCCGTCCCGTTGACCGTCCAGCGCGCGCAGCTCGGCGAGCTGACGCTCGAGCAGCGCGCGGAATCCGGCCACGTACGCCTGGAACTGGCGCTGCACGTCCGCGCTCTGGCGCTCGACCTCGCCTTGCGAGGCGCGCGCCCCGTCGAGCATGCGCTGCGCTTCGGCCTGCGCCTCGCGCACGATCACCTGCGCCTCGCGCGCCGCCCCCGCGCGGGTCTCCTCGCGCAGCTGTTGCGCCGCCACGAGGGCCTCGTTCATGGCGCGCTCGCGTTCCCGGTATACCCGCAGCTGCTCCCCCAGCGCCGCCAGGCGCTCCTCCAGCACGGCCTTCTCGCGCAGGATCCGCTCCAGCTCGTCGGCCACGCGGGCGCGAAAGTCCTCCACGCCGACGGGCTCGTAGCCGCGCAGGCTGCGCCGGAACTCCTGCTTGCGGACGTCGAGCGGGGTGAGATGGAAGGCGGGCTCGCTCACGGGGTCGCCTCCCTCGGACCGAACAGGACTGTACCCAGGCGGATCACCGTTGCCCCCTCCTCGACCGCCGTACCGTAGTCGGCGGACATCCCCATCGAGAGCGTCGGCAGCCATAGGCCCTCCTCCTGCAAGGCGTCCCGCAACTCGCGCAGCCCACGGAATGTGCGCCGCTGCACGTCCTCGGCATCGGTGAACGGCGCGATGGTCATCAACCCTTCGAGCGCCAGGTGCGGCAAACCCGCCACGCGGCGCGCCACGGCGGGCGTCTCCGCTGGCGCGCACCCGCTCTTCTGCGCCTCCCCCGCCACGTTCACCTGCAGCAGCACCCGCTGCCGCGCGCCCTGCGCCGGCCCCGCGGCCCCCGCACGCTTGTCCAGCTCCTCCGCCAGCGCGACCGAGTCCAGCGAATGCACCAGCGCGAAGCGCCCGGACACGAGCTTCGCCTTGTTGCGCTGCAGATGCCCGATCAGGTGCCAGGTCGCCCGCCGCCCCGCCGGCGTATCGATCTTGTCCAGCGCTTCCTGCACCCGATTCTCGCCCAGATCCGTGAGGCCCGCGTCGAGCGCCGCCGCCACCGCGTCCAGCCCGAAGCCCTTCGTCACCGCCACGATCGTCACCGGGTGCGTGCGACCGGCGATCGCCTGCCGCCGAGCGATCTCGGCCCGTACGTGGGCCAGGCGCTCGGGGAGGGCCCCAAAATTCATAACCGCGGAAATTAGCCGGGTGCGCTTATTGAAACAATCGGGGGGTCAGCTGGCTGCGGCCGTAACTCGTTCGCCGCCCTCGAGGTGCGCGATCGCGCCGGAGAGAAGATCGCGCACCTGCTGCGGCGTGAGGTGGCGGTGCAAGAGCCCGTGACTGGCCACCGAGATGGTCGACGTCTCCTCCGAGACCACGAACACGGTGGCATCGGTCTCCTCGGACAGTCCCAGCGCGGCGCGGTGGCGGGTGCCGAGCGACTTGTCCGCGACCTTGAATTGCGTGAGGGGGAGCACGCAGCCGGCGCCGATGATGCGGTCGCCCCGCACCAGCACGGCGCCGTCGTGCAACGGCGAGTACGGCGTGAAGATCGTGGTGAGCAGGTCGGCCGAGACTTTGGCCTCCATCGGGACGCCGGAGGAGATGAACTCCTCCAGCCCGATGTCGCCCTCGACGGCGACGATGGCACCGGTGCCGGCGCGCGACAGCCGGTCCATCGCCTCGGCGATCTCCTCGGCTACGGACTGGCGCTCGCTCTGCGAAAAGCGCCGCATGAGCCGCGACTGGCCCAAACGGGCCAGCGCGTTCCGCAGCTCCGGCTGGAACACCACCACGGCCGCGAACGCCCCGAACGTGAAGACGTACGAGAGCAGCGCGCTGATCATCGTAAACTTGGCGAGCAGCGACGCGAAATACGCGATCGACAGGATCATGACGCCGACCACGATCTGCATCGCCCGCGTCCCGACCAGGAACAGCAGGAAGCGGTAGATCACGAACGCGACGAGCAGGATCTCGACCACGTCCGGCCAGAACCGCGGGATCAGGAAACGGTAGGCTTCGAAGTTCACGCTGCGGTCGTGCCCCTCGTCGTCGCGCCGGCCACCCGCAGCGCCTCACAGGCGAGCGCGGCGTCGTGGACCCGGAACAGGCGTGCCCCACGCTCCCACGCGAGCGCGCACGCCACCGCCGTGGCGCGGTCGCGGTCCTCGACCGGCCGCCCCGTGGCGGCCCCGAGAAAGCGCTTGCGAGACGGCCCCACCGCTACAGGATAGCCCAAGCCGACCACGGTTGCCAGCTCGTCGAGCAGTCGAAAGTTCTGCTCCGGCCCCTTCGCGAACCCGAACCCCGGGTCCACCACGATGCGCTCACGCGCTACGCCCGCCCGCTCGGCCCGCGCCGCCGCGGCGCCCAGCTCCGCCGCCACTTCGGCCGCCACGTGCCGGTACACGGCGAGCCCGTCCATCGTGGCGGGCGTCCCACGCATGTGCATGGCGATCACGCCGGCCCCGCCCTCGGCCACTACGCGCGCGAGCTCGGGATCGAAGGCCAGGCCCGATACGTCGTTGATGACGGCGGCGCCCGCGGCGAGCGCCGCGCGCGCCACGGCGGCCTTGCGCGTATCCACCGACACCGGACCGAGGCCGCGCCGCACGAGCTGCTCCACCACCGGCACCACCCGCGCGATCTCGTCCGCCGGGGCCACGGGCGCCGCGCCCGGTCGGGTCGACTCCCCGCCGACGTCCAACATCTCGCACCCGTCGGCGACCAGGCGCTCCGCCTGCTCGATCGCCCGATCCGCCGTCGTGAACCGGCCGCCGTCGGAGAACGAATCAGGCGTCACGTTCACGATGCCGATCAGCACCGGGTGGTCGAGGGCGAGGGTGCGTCCCGCGATCTCCCAGCGGCGCGGGGGGTCGGCGTAGCTCGCGAGGAACCGGCCCAGCTCGGGCGCCAGGCGCTCGAGCCCCG
>DATDFC010000081.1:0-17086 GCA_036522815.1 Gemmatimonadales bacterium
GCACACCCCGGCGACGACGGCGCCCGCGACGCCATCCGCCGAGCGGCCCGGCCCGTCGCTCGCCACCCGCGTCCGCGCCGACTTGGAGCCGGCGCTGCCCTGGATCGTGATCGCGTGGCTCGCCGGCGTCGTGATCCTCTCGATCCGCCTCGTCTCCGGCTGGCTGGTCACGCGGAGGTTGAGCACCGAGGGCACGCGGCCGGTCCCACAAGCGTGCCGGGTCGCTCTCGCGCGCCTCGTGGAGCGCCTCCGGGTCACGCGGCCCGTGCGCGTGCTCGAGTCCGCCGTGATCCAGGTCCCCGCAGTCATCGGGTGGCTCCGGCCGGTGGTGCTGCTCCCGGCCAGCGCCCTGACGGGCCTGACGCCGCTGCAGCTCGACGCCCTGCTGGCGCACGAGCTGGCCCACGTCCGGCGCTACGACTACCTCGTGAACCTGCTCCAGTCTGCGATCGAGACGCTGCTGTTCTACCATCCCGCGGTGTGGTGGGTGTCGCGGCGGGTGCGCGACGAGCGCGAGCACTGCTGCGACGATCTTGCGGTCGCTGCGTGCGGCGACGCGCATTGCTACGCGACCGCGCTGCTCGGCATGGAGCGGCTTCGCAACCCCGTGCCCGCCTTCTCTATGGCGGCCGCGGGCGGCTCGCTGGTGGAGCGGGTCCGGCGGCTCATGGCACCCGTGCCGGCGGAGACCTTCCCGCGCGGGCTCGCCGGCGCTCTGGCGGTGCTGCTGGCACTGGTGCTGGCGATCGGTGGTTCCCTCGTCGCGGGGTCCGTGGACTCCTCAGCGCTCGCCCGTCACGCCGCGGGCGCCCCCGCCATTGCCCCGCCGCGCGCCACCCGCGACGTCGTCCGGGCCCTGCGCCGCCGGGGCGACCATCAGGCGGTGACGACCTTGCTCGCCATTGCACACCACGACCCCGACCCGGACATCCAGGAAGATGCCGTCGACGCCCTGGGGAGACTGCGCAGCGGCGACGCCCTGGCGGCCCTGCTCGACATCGCCCGTACCCACCCGGACGAAGACCTCCGGCGGCAGGCCGTCGAGACCGTTGGTCGGACGGCGCCCCATGACGTGGCGCTGGAGGTGCTGCCGGAGATCGTGCGTACCGATCGCGACCACCACGTCCAGCATGAGGCGGTGGAGGAGCTGGGAGAGCTGCACGATCGCCGCGCGTTCCCGGTGCTGTTGGACGTCGCGCATCACCACCCCTCCCTCGACGTGCGCCGCAAGGCGGTGGCGGCGCTCGGTGAGATGGGCGAGCCCGACAGCGCGGCGGACGTGCTCGAGCGGATGGTGCTGGACGACTCCAGCGCCGACCTGCAGCACGAGGCGGTGGAGGCGCTGGGCCATCTGAAGGACCCCCGGGCGCTGGCGCGGGTGGCGCGGCTGGCGCGTACCCACCCCAGCGTCGACGTACGGGACGAAGCCGCCGAGCAGTACGCGAAACACGCGTCACCCGAGGCGGCGCTGGCGTTGCTCACCGACCGGCTGGCGCACGATCCCGACGCCGAGGTACAGGCCGAGGCCGTGGAGCAGCTCGGCGAGCTGCCGCGCGGCATGGGCATTCCCGCGGTGATCGAGGCGGCGCGAGGGCATGCGGACTCCGAGGTCCGCAGCGAGGCGTGGCGACAGCTGCGCGAGAGCGACGATCCGCGCGCCCGCGCTTTTCTCCGGGGGAAGGCGCGACCCTAGAACTGCAGCAGGTAGCTCATCTTCAGAAACAGCTGTCGTCCGGTGGAGGTGGTCGGCTCGTCGGTGCGTGACAGGGTGGGCGGCGTGCCCGGGAGGATGGCGACATTCTCGTACCCGTCCCGGTACCCGACGTACAGCGCGGTCCCCGGGTTCACGAGGTACGTCAGCAGCAAGTCCATCGCCCAGTGGCGTTCCGGGTCCACGCGCGACAGTGTCGAGTCCCGGTCCACTGCCGAGTAGTCGACGATCGCCCGCAGCGATAGCGCGCGGCTGAACTGATAGTTCACCTTCTCCCGCAGAACGCGATCGGTGTAGATCCGTGCAGCCGGCGCCGAGCCCACGGGTCGGGTGGTCAACCGCTCGTACAGAAACGTGTGATCGAGTCGCAGCCGCGCCGCGGGCCGGAAGGTCACCTCGAGCACTCCCTCCAGCGAATTACCGAGGAACGGCGCCAGCCCGGCCGCCGGCTTGTGGTTCACCGCCGAGCCGATCTTGAGCTTGCTCGCCACGGCCAGCCACTTGAGCCACTCACTCTCGAGCTCGACGGCGGTCTCGTGCGTGTCGAACGGCAGGTCCTTGTACAGCTCGAACGCCGCGGTGCGCTTGAGCTGGAGCTTGGTCTCGCCCACGAGCTTCACTTCGAAGGCGGCCTGGAGCTCGCGGTCGAGCAGCACGCCATCGCGGTCCCAGTCGAGCGTGCTCGAGAACGTCGGACCGATCTTCACGAGCGCGCCGCTGGGCCGTCGCACCAGCTCGAGCGACTGGTCGAGTTGCCGGATGCCGATGCGCGGCACAAAGCCCAGCTGCGCGTCGAACGCTGAGCTCAAGTCCAGGTAGGTGGCGGCGTAGTCTAGGTTGCGGCCGTCGCGCGTGAGCTGCGCGTAGAAGCCCGTGCCGGAGCGGCGGCCGCCTCCGGCGGAATCCGCGGCGTCCGTCGCGATCGCCTGCCCGGCGAACGTCCAGGTCTTGGACAGGCGCAGCCGGGCGTCGGCGGAGGCCACGCGATTCCAGCCGCCGGCCAGGCTCCAATCGCTCGCGAGGACGCCGAGCGACGACTCGCGCCCGATCAGCCGTTGCAGGCGGAGCGCGCCGACGCCGGCGCGCCGGCCCCCCGCCGCCTCCCCGGTGGGCAGCTCTCCGGGCGCACGGTCGTCCATCCCGATCGCCCCCAGGGCCCACCGGCCCGCCTTGCCGGTCAGTCGGAGCCCCATGCCCGGATCCGCGATGCGGCGCGAGAAGAACAGGTTCACCGGCGTCTGGAAGTAGCCAGCGTTCTCGATGAAGAACGGTCGCTTCTCAGGGAAGAACGTTTCGAAGCGCTCGTTGATGGTCACCTGCGGCTCGTCGGACTCGACCTGACTGAAGTCGGGGTTCACGGTCGCGTCCAGGGTGAGCGCGTCGCGCAGCACGGCCTTGGCGTCGAGACCCATGCGGCGGTCGTTGGCGGTGCGGAAGGCGGGCACCTCCGTGTCGAGGAAGCGCGCGCCGGCGAACGTGCCGTAGGGGATGGCCTGCAGGTTGCGGCCCGGCGAGATGTCGGTCAGACCCTGCAGCGTGGCGAACTGGGGTACGAACCCCGCGATTCGTTTCGTCAGGTAGGGCCAATAGGAGTCTTCGTTATTGCGGCGGATGTGGCGCGCCAGCGCGATGCCCCAGTCTTGCGTCGGCGTGCGCGGAAACCGCAGGCTCTTGAACGGAATCGCGAAGCGCACGACATAGCCATCTGGTGTGAGACGCCCGTCCGACTGCCACACGGCGTCGAAGCTCAAGTCGTCGTCCTGCCCCTCGGTGACGAGGCCGTCGAGCTGCACGCCCAGCGGGTTTGTCTGGAACATGTAGGCGTGGGTACGGTCGTGAAACGTGTCCAGGTACAGGGCCACGCCGTCATCGACCTCGATGTCCTCCCGCTTGGCGAGGCCGGCGCGCACCTGCCCGGGATCGCCGCGACACACGAAGACGACGTACAGATTCGCATCGTCGTAGCTCAAATAGGCTGTGGTCGAGTCGCTCACCGGAACGCCGTCGCCGGGCTCGTACTGGCGGAAGTCCGAGATGGGACGCATCGAGTCCGGCGGATCCCCGGCCACGAAGTCTTCGATCAGCGGGGGACGCGGCGTGCGGCTGATGCGCAGGACGCCGCCGTGGGGCGGCACTTGAGCGCCCAGCACCGCGAGCGTGGGGCCGAGGACGCCCAGCATCGCGGCGATGAGTCCGATCAGCTCGGCGGTTCTGTGCATGGACATTTGGGGGCACGGCAATCACCATACCAGCGCGGAGCGCTGCGTCCGCGCAACATGGGAAGGTGTCCGGTTCGCATCGTGCCTCTTATCTTGCCGAGACCGGCATGCGACTCTCCCTGCGGTTCGTGCTTCCCTTGATCCTCGCGCTCGGCGCCTTCGCATACGCGGCGGTGCCGCTGGTGGACAGGCTTACCCTGCAATGGTTCGTCCGAGACCTGGACATCCGCGCCAGCCTGATCGCCAGCACCGTGCAGGAGCCGCTCCAGGATCTGATCCAGACCGGCAACCGGACGCGGATGCTGCAGTTTTTCAATCGCATCACCCAGGATGAGCGCCTGTTCGCCATGGGCTACTGTCCGTCGGGCGCCGGACAGCCGGTGATCACGCCTACGCTCCCGGCCCAGATCCGGTGCACCGAGCTGGCGTCGTTCGCCTCCGGCCCGGGTCACCTGCTGCGCAGCGGGAACGGTCCGCTGCTCGTTTCGGTGCGCCCGCTCGAGGCAGCCGGCGTTCACGTCGGGAACCTGGTGGTCGTCCACGACATGAGCTTCATCGCGCGCCGCAGCGCGGAGACGCGGAAGTACCTGTACCTGTTCTTCGTCGGGCTGGGAGCCACGGTGGCGCTGATCACGGTCGTCATCGCCCAGCTGAGCTGGCGCGGCTGGGTCCAGGGCCTGCGGGCGCTGTTGCGGGGCGAGGGACTGCTGCGGCCGTCCGACGGACGCGTCGTGGGCGACGTGCCCGAGCTGCGGCCCATCGCCAGCGACCTGCGTGCGCTGATCCGGGACCTCGAGGCGGATCACCGCTCGCGTGACGAAGACCAGCTCGCCTGGACGCCCGACACGCTCCGCGCCATCCTCCGCACCGACCTGCCGGGGCACGAAGTGATGGTCGTGTCCAACCGCGAGCCCTACATCCACGTGCGTCGGGGCGAGATCATCGCGCTGTGGCGGCCCGCGAGCGGCCTGGTGACCGCGATGGAGCCGATCATGCGCGCCTGCTCGGGCACCTGGATCGCCCACGGCAGCGGCTCCGCCGACCGCGAGGTGGTCGACGAGCACGCGCATGTCGCAGTGCCGCCGGAGCAGCCGGCCTATCAGCTGCGTCGCGTCTGGCTGACGCCGGAGCAGGAGGCGGGCTATTACTACGGGTTCGCAAACGAGGGTCTGTGGCCGCTGTGCCATGTCGCGCACGTCCGCCCGATTTTCCGCACGTCCGATTGGGAGCAATACGTGACGGTCAACCGGACGTTCGCGCAGGCCGTGGTCGAGGAAGCAAAGTCGCCCGACCCCATCGTGCTCGTGCAGGACTACCACTTCGCCTTGCTGCCCAGAATGATCCAGGAGTCGCTGCCGGCCGCGACCATCGTTTCCTTCTGGCACATTCCCTGGCCGAACCCCGAGGCGTTCGCGATCTGCCCCTGGCGGGAAGAGCTGGTCGACGGCCTGCTGGGCTCGAGCATTCTCGGGTTCCACACGCAGTTTCACTGCAACAACTTCGTCGACACGGTCGACCGCCTGCTGGAGGCGAGGGTCGACCGCGAGATGTTCACCGTCTCCTACCGGGGCAAGCTGACGGCGGTCAAGCGCTACCCGATTTCGATCGAGTGGCCGCCTTCACCCGCCCTGCTCGGCAAGCCGGTGGAGCGCTGCCGGCTCGACGTGCGCCAGCGTCACGGCCTGCCGGCGGAGCAGGCGCTCGGGGTCGGCATCGACCGCCTGGACTATACCAAAGGGATCGAGGAGCGGCTGCGCGCCGTAGAGCGCCTGCTGGAAATGGAGCCGGGATGGGTCGGAAGATTCACATTCATCCAGATCGCCGCCCCAACCCGCAACCGGATCGAGCAGTATCAGGAATACGAGACGCGCGTGCGGGCCCTGGCGACGCGGATCAACGAACGCTTCGCGGGCGCGTCCTATCCGCCGATCGTGCTGCTGGTGGAGCACCATCAGCCGCAGGACATCTACGAGTATTATCGCGCGGCGGACGTGTGCATGGTCACCAGCCTGCACGACGGCATGAACCTGGTGGCGAAGGAGTTCGTGTCGGCGCGCGACGACGAGCGCGGCGTGCTGATCCTGAGCCAGTTCACCGGCGCCGCGCGGGAGCTGCCGGAGGCGATCATCGTCAATCCCTACGACACGGATCAGTGCGCGGCGGCGCTCCACATGGCGCTGTCGATGCCGGCGGCGGGGCAGCGCGCCCGCAGCCGCCTCATGCGCGGCCTGATTCAGGAGTTCAACGTGTACCGCTGGGCGGGGCGCATGCTGATCGATGCGGCGGGCATGCGGCGTCGCGGTCGCCTGCTGGACCGGGCGGCGAGTCCGGAGCGGCTGTCGCGCCGCGCGGGCCCGGCGCCGAGCGGCGCCACATGAGACGGCGGCCCGCGCCCTCGCTGCCCCCGCCCCGGCCCGAGTGGGCGTACTTCTTCGACATCGACGGCACGCTCGTCGACATCGCGGAGGCACCCGGGGGCGGCGGTCCCGACGGCCACGTGCAGCAGCTCATCGTGGATCTGTATCAGGCGACGGGCGGCGCGGTCGCGCTGATCAGCGGCCGCTCGCTTGCCCAGATCGATGGGCTCGTGCCGGGCGTCCGCCTCCCCGCGGCAGGGCAGCACGGCGTCGAGCGGCGCGACGCGGCGGGGCGCATCCACCACCATGCCGTGCCGGCGCCCGCGCTCGAGGCCGTGCGCCGCGGGCTCGCGGCCGCCGTCGACCGCCATCCCGGCCTGGTGATCGAGGACAAGGGACTCTCCCTCGCGCTGCACTACCGCCGGGCCCCGCGCCTCGCCGCATACGCCCACCACCTGGTCCGCTCGCTCGTGGCCGGATCCGGCGGAGCGTACGGCGTCCAGGCTGGGAAGCGCGTCGTCGAGATCAAGCCCGCGGGCAAGGACAAGGGAGTGGCGGTGCTCGAGTTCATGCAGGAGGAACCGTTCCGCGGGCGGACACCGGTATTCGTCGGCGATGACTCGACCGACGAGCATGCCTTCGTGACCGTCAACCGCCTGCGCGGCCATTCGGTGAAGGTGGGGCCGGGGCGGACGGCGGCGCGCGGGCGGCTGCGCGACGTGCGGGCCGTGCGTGCCTGGCTCGAGCAACGCGCGGCGGAGCTCGCTCGATGAGCTCGCTCGACCTGGCCCTGGTCGGGAACGGGACGATCGGCGCCCTGGTGAATCCGCTGAGCGAGGTGGTATGGGGCTGCTTTCCGAGTTTCGACGGCGACCCGGCGTTGTGCTCCCTGTTGCGGCAGCGGACGCACGAATCGGACTTCGGATTCTTCGTGGTGGAGCTGAGCGATGTCGCGCGCGCCGAGCAGGAGTATCTCGTCAACACGCCGATGCTCGTGACCCGGCTGTACGACCGCGCCGGGGCGGGCGTCGAAATCACCGACTTCGCGCCCCGCTTTCACCAGTATGGCCGGATGTTCTGTCCCATGATGCTGGTGCGGCAGATCAAACGGATCGCCGGCAATCCCCGTATCCGCGTGCGCCTGCGCCCCGCCCGGGACTATGGCCGGGCGCCCGCGGAGACCACGTGCGGCTCGAATCATATCCGGTACGCGGGCACGGATCTGGTGCTGCGCCTCACCACGGACGCATCGGTTTCTGCCCTCCTGGAGGAGAATCCATTCTTTCTGGAGGATGCCGTCACCCTGCTGCTCGGACCGGACGAGACCGTGCAGGGCGCCGTGGCGGACGTCGGCCGCCGCTTCTTCGAAGAGACGGCCGCGTACTGGCGCGACTGGGTGCGCTCGCTCGGCATCCCGTTCGAGTGGCAGGACGCCGTGATCCGCTCGGCGATCACGCTGCAGCTCAATGTGTTCGAAGACACAGGCGCAATCGTCGCGGCGATGACGACCTCCATTCCCGAAGCGCCGGGGAGCGGCAGGAACTGGGACTACCGCCATTGCTGGCTGCGCGACGCGTACTTCGTGGTCAATGCCCTCAACCGACTCGGGGCCACCCGTACCATGGAGCGCTATCTCGGCTACATCGTCAACGTGGTGGCCGGCTCGGCCGACGGCCGGCTGCAGCCCGTCTACGGCCTCACCGGCCGGGCGGTCCCCGACGAGCGGTCGATCGATTCCCTGCCCGGCTATCGCGGCATGGGCCCGGTGCGGGTCGGGAATCAGGCGTACCGGCAGGTGCAGCACGACGTCTATGGCGCGGCCATCCTCGCCGCCACCCACGTGTTCTTCGACCGCCGCCTGGTGCGACGCGGCGATGAAGTCCTGTTCCGCCGGCTCGAAACGCTCGGAGACCACGCCGCGCGTCTGTTCGACCAGCCGGACGCCGGGCTCTGGGAGCTGCGCGGCAAGCCGCGCGTGCACACCTTCTCCAGCGTGATGTGCTGGGCCGGGTGCGACCGCCTGGCGAAAATCGCCGCGCATCTGGGGCTGGCCGAGCGTGCGGCGTACTGGACCGACCAGGCCGCGCGCATCCACCAGGTGATCGACGAGCGGTGCTGGAGCGCCGGGCGAGGCAGTTTCGTCGCCACGATGGGCGGCGATACGCTGGACGCGAGCCTGCTGCGGCTGAACGAGCTCGGCTTCCTGGCCGACGACGACCCGCGCTTCGCGGGCACCGTGACCGCCATCGAGCGCGAGCTGCGGCGCGGCGACTTCATTTTTCGATATGTCGAGCAGGACGACTTCGGAACGCCGGAGAACGCCTTTCTGGTCTGCACCTTCTGGTACATCAACGCGCTCGTCGCCATCGGACGCCGCGACGAGGCGCGGGCATTGTTCGAAAACGTGCTCACCTGCTGCAACCGCCACGGCCTGCTCGCCGAGCACGTGGATCCGCGCACCCGGGAGCAGTGGGGCAACTTCGTCCAGACCTACAGCATGGTCGGCCTCATCGGCTCGGCGATCCGGCTGTCGCGGCGGTGGGATCAGGCGTTTTAGTCCTCACCCCCTGACCCCCTCTCCCTTTAGGGAGAGGGGGAACGCATCAGTGCCAACGCAACCCCGTTCGACCACCCGAAGCCGTCCTGCGTCGGGTACTCCCCACCGCCCGCCCGCCGGGTCGGGTCCACCACATCGTACTTCTCCGTCATCTTTCCGGTCGCCCGATAGGTGCGGCGGTTCAAGTCGAGCCAGCGGTCGCGAGCCGTGTCCGCCAGATCGCCGCGGCCGTAGCGGCGCACGCCTTCCATCGTCAGCCACTCGAGCGGGGGCCAGCCGTTGGGCGCGTCCCACTGCTGACCGGTGGGGATCAGCGTCGTGACGAAGCCGCCGGGCTTGAGAAAGTCCCGCTCCAAGCGTGCGACCACCGCGCGCCCTTGCTCCGCCGTGGCGAGCCCGAAGTAGAGCGGCGCCGCCGCGGCCAGCGTGGGCCGGTCCGTCACCCGCTCGCCCGTCCGCCAGCGGACGTCGTAGAAGAAGCCGCTCGACGAATCGTACGCCATAGCCAGCAGCGTCCGGCGCCGGTCCGCCGCCGCGCCGGCGAATCGCTCCGCGACGGCCGCGTCGCCAGGGCCTCCCCGGAACCGGCGCAGCGCGGCGATCACCCGTTCCTGCTCGTACAGCAGGCTGTTCAGGTCCACCGGCACCAGGTCCGTCGTCTCGAGCGTGCGCAGGTCCTTGGGGTCACGTAGCCAGCGGCTCGAGAAGTCCCAGCCGCTCTCGGCCGTGGCCCGGAAGTTTCGATACAACGCCTCGCGCCGCTCCGCCGGAACCGTCTGGGCGAGCTCGTAGTCGGGGCGATACGCCTCGGGGCGGGGCTCGGGCAGATCGTCCCAGTAGCGGTTCAGAACCGACCCATCGTGCAACCGCACCACGCGGCGGGAGGCCCCCCCCCGGGGCGCGAGCCCCTCCGCGCCGGCCATCCAGTAGGCGTGCTCCGCCTCGAGCGCGTCGAGATAGCGCAGGGCTTGGGTCGTGTCGGTCGCCGCGGCGTACAGCGCCACCATGGCGCCGAAAAACGGCGGCTGGCTGCGGCCCAGATAGTAGGTGCGGTTCCCGTTGGGCATGTGCCCGACGGTCCGGATCAGATAGGCGAAGTTGTCGAGCATGTCCCGGACCAGATCGGTCCGACCACTCGCCACGAGGCCGAGCATCGTGAAGTACGAGTCCCAGTAGTAGACCTCGCGAAACCGGCCGCCCGGGACGACGTACGCCTCCGGGAGCGGAATCAGCGACGAGCGCGGGTCGGCGACGTCCGGTGGGCGCGTGAGCACAGGCCAGAGCGCCCGGATGTGCTGCTCCATGGTCTGCGCGGTGTCGGTGTGGAAGTCCTCGCCCACGGGTCGGGGCAGCTCGAACTCCCGTTCGACGAAGGCCTTGAGACTGAAGCCGGGGGCCCGCCGCGCGGAGTCGTAGACCGCCACGACGTCGCGCGGCGCGCGGCGCGGCCTTGCATCCACGAAGGTCTTTGAGTCGGAGAAGATCCCGGAGAGCTGAACCTCCTTGAAGAGACCGCCCAGGTCGTGAGCGGGATCATAAGAGGCGGGACGGTGGAGGTCGGTGGAGGTTCTGGAGGTTGTGGAGGTGGACGCAGAACAGGCCGCCGTGAGGCAGAGCAGGAGCAGCCTCCACCAACCTCCACCGACCTCCACCAACCTCCCGAACGGTCTCACCTGAACACGATCCACAAGACGCCGATCACGCCGGCGAGGGCCACCGAGAGCCCGATCTCAAACCTGCGTGCGCCAGCCGGCTCGCCCACGGCCGGCTTGCCGTAGGTGTAGGTCAGGCCTTCGGTCTTCTCGGGGGCGGGCGGCGGCGTCATCAGGCTCACGACGAACAGCACGACGGTGCAGATGACGAACAGCAGCACCGCGAAGTGCAGGAAGTTGATCGTCGCGATCCAGTGCCACAGCGTGCCGGGCTCGAGCCCGCCCGACGCCTTGTTCGTCAGCTCGAGCACGAGTCGCAGGACGCCGAGCACGAGACCGGTGACGAGCGACGCCATCGCGCCCGCGCCGTTGAGCCGCCGATAGAACAGACCGAGCAGGAAGCAGGCGGCGATCGGCGGAGCGATGTACGCCTGCACGCTCTGCAGGTAGATGTAGATCTGGGACGAGATGTACTTCATGAAGGGAATCCACAGCAGCCCCAGGAACACCATCGCGGCCGCGGACATCCGGCCGAAGCGCACGAGCTGCTGTTCGCTCGCGGTGGGCCGCATTTTCCGATACACGTCCCACGTGAGGAGCGTCGAGCACGCGTTGAACGCCGAGGCGAGCGAGCTCATCAGCGCCGCGAGCATTCCCGCCAGCACCAGCCCCTTGATGCCGGCCGGCAAGAGCCGCGTCACGAGTGTGGGATACGCCGAGTCGGGGTTCGCCTGGATGTCGGCGAACAGCGCCGCCGCGACCACGCCGGGCAGGACAAAAATAAACACGGGCAGAATCTTGAGATAACCCGCGAAGATCGTTCCGGTGCGTGCCTGGGTGATGTTCTGCGCCGCCAGCACGCGCTGCACGATGTGCTGGTCCGTACACCAATACCAGATGCCGAGGATGGGCGCGCCGAACACGATGCCGGTCCAGGGGAAGTCCGGGTTGTTGATCGGCTTCCACATCGAGAAGAAGCCGGCGGGGACTTTCGCCTCGAGTCCCGAGAACCCCCCGACCTGCGAGAGGCCGATCGCCATCAGCGTGATGGAGCCGAGGATGAGCACGATCGCCTGCAGCACCTCGGTGTAGACGACGGCGCGCAGTCCGCCGAAGATCGTGTACAGTCCCGTGACGACGATGAGCACGATCGCCGCCGTGTAGAAATTCCAT
Source organism: Gemmatimonadales bacterium (assembly GCA_036522815.1). Taxonomy (GTDB): domain Bacteria; phylum Gemmatimonadota; class Gemmatimonadetes; order Gemmatimonadales; family GWC2-71-9; genus AG41. The sequence goes on from DATDFC010000081.1 coordinate 11,670, forward strand.
CCGGTGACGGCTCGGATCACGACACCCCCGGCGTACAGCGTCACGCTGATCTTCGTGAGCACGTAGCCGATCACCGAGACCCACGTGAAGTACGTGCGGGCGGCCGGGTTGAAGCGGCGCTCCAGGAACTCGGGCATGGTGTATACGCCGCTGCGCAGATAGAACGGCACAAACAACCAGCCCAGGAGCAGCAGGATGAGACAGGCGAGCCACTCGAAGTGCCCCACCGCCAGCCCGCTTGCGGCCCCCGTGCCCGCCAGACCGACCAGATGCTCGCTCCCGATGTTCGAGGCGAACAGGCTCGCCCCCACCGCGAACCAGCCCACGTCCCGGCTGGCGAGGAAGTAGTCGGCACTGACGTTCTTCTCACGCCGCGCGGCCCAGTAGGCGATCCCGAGCAACACCAGGAAGTACCCGGCGATCACGATGAGGTCGAACAGGTGGAGGTTGCTCATGGCGTCTCGGTGTTGAGGAGGTATTGAACGGCGAGGTCCGTCAGGCTCCACAGCTGCACGTCCGAGCTGGAGCCGTAGCGGATCGGCGCCAGCCTCCCATTGTCGATCCGGTAGCTCCACAGCTCTGCGTGTCGCAGGCCGGAGCGGTCCACGGCATCGCTGATGCGGTGCACCGCGCTGTCCGCCGGCACACCATGCGCGCGCTGCCGGGCGAGCCCGGCGAGCAGGATGTTGACGTCCCGGCCCCACACCACCGTGGGGGAATGGTAGGCGTCCTTGTGGAACTGCTCCCACACGTCGCTGGGCGCATATGCATCGTTCGCGACGAGCGGCCCCAGATCGTCGACGAACAGGCCGACGGGATAGGGTCGGAGCACGGGCCCGATCAGCTCGGTCACCCGCTCCGGGCCGAGCGAGTCGACGAGCAGCAGCATGGCGGGATCGGTGTTCACGACCGGGATCGGCCGACCCGCGGCGTCGAGCGAGAGTGCGAGGAAGCGCAGCGTGTCCGTGAGGGGAGGGCTGCGACGCAGGACACCCTCCCAATACTCTCGCTCTCCCGGAGGCAACCACGCGATCCGCGCGGCGATCCGCCGCTCGGCCTCGCGCGGCGCCAGCGCAACCCGAAAGTGCCGCTCCGCCCCGCGCCACACCCGCGCCGCCTGCTCGAGGGCCGCGCGACCGCGCACCCATCGGGCGAGGGGCTCGGTGCCGCGCACCAGCGGCGTCACGCCGAGCCCTTTGAGCGCGTCGAGAATGGTCCCGACCGCTTCCAGGGCGCGCGGCATCCAGATCACGTTCACGTCCATGGCGAAGCGACCGCCGGCGTACCCCACGCGGCTGTCGCGCCAGCTTGCGGACCGCCAGCTCCCATCGGATGCGCGGGGGAAACCCACCAGGTTGGTCGCCACTGGATCGCGGGCGTACGGCGCCGCCCGGCGCGCCACCAGCGCCAGATTGGCGAGCAGCCGCTCCAGCCGATGCTCCTCGCTCAGGAAGCGGCGTTTCTGGGCCGCCGGCACGCGCGGGTCCGCGAGGTAGTCGGCGGCGACGAGCGGCAGCTGGACGTCGTCGTCCACCATGGAGTGGTTCTCGCGGGTGGCGGCGAGGTTGGCGAGCTCCGTGCGCGCGCGGGCGAGCTGCCCCGCCGCCATCAGCCGGTTGTACTCGGCCGCGTGCTCACGGATCGCCTGGCCGCCGAGCGCTTCCTCGTGGCTCACGTCCCCGTCGGGCGCGAGCTTGCCGAGCGCGCTGGCGATCACGTGCTCGGCCATCTCCGGCGACCACACCGGCCGCATCAGCAGCGCCGCCATCAACATGTCGCGGCCGAAGTAGGTGGCGAAATTGGGCAACCCGGCCATCATCTTCTCGCGATAGCACAGCAACTCGAAGCCGCGCACCTCGCGCTCAAGCCGCCGCAAGCGCTCGGGATGCGCCGTGTCGGCGCGCACCCGCTCCGCGAAGCGCCGGAAATCGTCGTTGAAGATCTCGGCGCGGGTGAGCGGGGTGAGCGCCGACGCGTCGGTCGTCACGCGCACGGTGACGTGGGCCGGGCCGCCAGCGGGACGGCGGATGGCGATGGTCCGCCCGGCGATCGTCGGTTGGGTCTCGCGCGCATCGCCCTCGAGCGCGAGCCAGAGATGAGTCCCGCCGTCGAACCGCGGCTGCTCCACGCGAACCATCCACGTCGTGTCGCCACGCTGCAGGCTGATTCGCGGCTCGAGCCGGGCGCGCAGCGCGTCCACGGTCTTCACGCGCAGGAGCGCGAGCTGACGGGTCCGCTCCTGCCCCTTGAGCCTGGCGACGTGGTCGATCAGCTCTGCCACCTCCCGCTGCGCGAACGGCGTCGCATCGAGCGCCGCCGTATCGCGGCCCGCGTACTGCAGGTCGCGCTCCACCCGCATCGACCCGAGCAGGATGAGACCGATCGTGACGGAGCCGGGCGCGTCGAGCCCGTACGACACCGAGCGGGTGGACCCCGATCGGCTCACCATGGCGCCCGACGAGCCCCACGTGACGTCGGCGGGACGCCCTGTCGAGTCCCGCACGGTGAAGCCCACGCTCTCGTCAGCGGCGTCGGCCCACAGGTTCACCACGCGGCCGCTCGAGCCCTTCACGTAAACCTGGAAGGCGTTGCCGGCCGCGTCGCGGTACACGCGCGTCGTGTACCCCTCGTACGCAGCGGGGTCGTCGAGCCCCGTCTCCGGGAACGCGAGGTAGGGGGGCACGGTGTCACCGCGCTGAGTCCCCACCCTGAAGGGTGGGCCCGACCGAGCGCTGCCCTTAAGGGCAGTGACATGTCGGGCCCAGGCTTCAGCCTGGGAACTCGGAGCCGGGACGCCTCGGACCCCAACCATCACGAGCAGCAATGCAAGCGCGCTCATGCGCGGCGGAATCGTACGCCGCGCCGGGGCGTTGCGCTACCCGTGCGCCCTCTTGACGAGGTATCGTTCCCCCGCCATGCTAGCCGCCCTCATGCGCTCCGCCCTCGTCGTCGCTCTGCTCGCGGTCGCTGGGTGCCGTCCCGAAACAGCCAATCGACCGCGGTTCAAGCTCCTCACCCCGGGGCGAACGGGTGTCACGTTCGCGAACACGATCACGACCAATGATTCGGTCAACGTGCAAACCGACCCCTACATCTACAACGGCGCGGGCGTGGCGATCGGCGATATCGACAACGACGGGCTGCCGGACATTTTCTTCAGCGGCAACATGGTCTCGAGCCGGCTGTATCGGAACCGAGGGGACATGCGGTTCGACGACATTACCCAGTCGGCGGGGGTCGCGACGAACCGGTGGGCCACCGGCGCCACGATGGTGGACATCAACAACGACGGGTATCTGGATATCTACGTCTCCGTCTCCGGCTCCGAGACGTCGCACGCGAAGGATCGGGCCAACCTGTTGTTCATCAATAACGGCGATCGCACGTTCACCGAGGCCGCGGCACGCTACGGCATCGCCGACACGGGTTTCACCACCCACGCCGTGTTCCTCGATTACAACCGGGACGGCTGCCTCGACCTCTTCTTGCTCAACAATTCCCCCAAGGACTTTGCCCGCGGCATGGCGGACACGCACCCGCTCGGCGTCCGCAGCAGCAGCCCGGAAGGCTACAACAAGCTCTATCGCAACAACTGCGATGGGACGTTCACGGATGTCTCCCGGCAGGCGGGGATCCTGGAGCAGGTCGGATACGGACTCGGGGTGGCGGTCGCGGACGTGAACCGAGACGGCTGGCCCGATATCTACGTTTCGAACGACGTCGCACCCAATGATGTCCTCTACATCAACAACGCGGACGGCACGTTTACCGACAAGGCCGGCGCGTGGCTCAAGCACACGAGCTTTGCGGGCATGGGCGTCGACATCGCCGACTTCAATAACGATGGCTGGCCCGACATCCTGCAGATGGACATGCTCCCGGCCACGCTGGAGCGGCAGAAACGCATGAGCGGCTATCTCACCTATGGCGGTGTCCTCGATCTCCGGCGCCGCGGGTTTCGCGACGCGTACGACGCCAACTCGCTGCAATTGAGCAACGGCGTCATGCCGAACGGCGACGTGGTCTTCAGCGACGTGGCTCGTCTCGCGGGGGTGGCGAGCACCGATTGGAGCTGGAGCGCCCTGTTCGGCGATTTCGACAACGACGGATACAAGGACATCTTCGTCACCAACGGGTACCCCAAAGCCGCCAACGATCTCGATTACCAGACCGCGATGTTCGGTGCACGCCGAGCCGGAGACCACCAGCGTGCCCTGCGACTCCTGAAGGAGCTCCACAGCTACCGGCTGTCCAATTATGTCTTCCGGAACAATGCCGATCTGACGTTTACCGACAAGACGAGCGAATGGGGACTGGACCAGCCCGGCTTCTCGAATGGCGCGGCGTACGCCGATCTCAACAACGACGGCAGGCTGGCTCTCGTGGTCAACAATATCGACGGGCCCGCGTCCATCTACCAGAACGTCCAACCGCAAGGCGACGCCCATCACTACCTGGAAATCAAGCTCGACGGAGAGTCTCCCAACCGACGCGGGATCGGATCGACGTTGGTGCTCACGGCCGGCGGCACGAAGCAATACCTCTATCACTCGCCCTATCGGGGGTACATGTCCACGATGGACGACCGGGAGCATTTCGGTCTCGGCCGCGCTACGCGTGCGGACAGTCTGGAAGTGATCTGGCCTGATGGGCGCTATCAAGTGCTGACTGGTCTCGAAGTCGATCGGATGGTGACGCTGCGGCAGACCGACGGGATGCGAGATGCGGGATGCGGGATGCGTGGCCTCCGACGCTGCGACCCATCCCGTATCCCGCATCCCGCATCCCGACGCTTCCAGCCGCTCCACGCGCCCAAGTACAAGCAACCCGAGACCGCGAGCGTCGATTACGACGTCCAGCCGCTCTTACCCTATGAGCCTTCCCGGCAGGGGCCCCCCCTCGCCGTGGCGGATGTGAACGGCGACGGTCTCGATGACGTCTTCATCGGCGGGGGAGACGGCATCCCGGGCAAGCTGTTCCTGCAGCGAAGGGACGGCAGCTTCGTCGAGTCTGTTCACGGTGAACCCTGGGTGGCCGACAAGGACTACGACGCTTGGGGTGCCCTGTTCTTCGACGCCAACGGCGACGGGCTGCCGGACCTGTACGTGGCGAGCTGTGGCTATCAGCACGCGCCGCAGTCGCGTCTCCTGCAGGACCGCCTCTACATCAATAAGGGAGGCGGGCGGTTCGTGAGAGACACCCAGGCGTTGCCGCCGATGCTCACCTGTACGGCGACTATCGCCGCTGGGGACTTTACCGGCGATGGCCGAGTGGATCTGTTCGTGGGCGGCCGCCTGACACCGCGCGCCTACCCGTATCCCACCCGCAGCTATCTGCTCCGCAATGACGGCGGCCGTTTCACCGACGTGACGGAGGCGGTCGCGCCGCAGCTCCTGCACCCAGGGGGAATGGTCACG
>DATDFC010000082.1:0-4816 GCA_036522815.1 Gemmatimonadales bacterium
CGCCGCGCTCGGGCCCGGCGCCGCCCACGCCACCAAGCGCTGGCCCATCGCGCACTGGGCCGCGCTGGGGGAACGGCTGCGTGGAGCTGGGTATCGGCCGGTCGTCGTGGGCGGCCCCGAAGACCGCGGCCTGGCGCAGCAGCTCGCGGCTGGGGGAGCGGCGGCGAGCGCCGCCGGAGAGTTCTCCCTCCAGGAAACCGGGGCGCTGCTGCAGCGCGCCCGCGTCGTCGTGTCGGGAGACACGGGCATCATGCACATGGCGACCGGCGTCGGCACGCCCGTGGTCGCCCTGTTCGGACCCACCGTCGCGCGGTTCGGGTTCTTCCCGTATGTGTCCGCTTCCGTGGTGCTCGAACGGGAGCTCAGCTGTCGTCCCTGCTCGGCCACGGGCACGGCCGCGTGTCCTCTCGGCCATCATCGCTGCCTCGCCGACATCATGCCCGCGGACGTCGCCGCGGCGGTCAGTCGCCTGGTCGCGTGATCCGCGCCACCACGCCAGCGGAGGAGCGGCTCATCGGTCTCGTGGCCGACGCGGTACGCGGACCGGCGCGCCAGGGCCTGTTCGCGCTCTGGCTGGTCGTGCGCTCCGCCGAGGCGCTGCTGCCCCCGCACCCCGTGACGGGGAGGAACCACCGCCGCAGGCTCCAAGCCCTCGAGGCCCGGTTGGCGAGCCTCACGCTGTCGGGGCCCCTGCGCCGGGCCCTCGCCGCGGCGCGTCACCACCTCGAGCCCGCCACACCCGCTGCCGCCGCCATGGTCCTCTCCCAGCTGATCGCGCCGGCGCGCGAGGTGCTCGGGACCGAGGCGGGCGAGGCGGTCGCGGTTGCCGCCCGGACGGCCCGCATACATCTATAGAGTCATGACCCGTCGCTTCCCCAAGCGCCCTGCTCCCTCCCCCTCCCCTTCGCCCGAGGCGCTCGTCGAGCGCGTGGATCAGCAGCGCCCCGGCGAGGTCCCGAGCGACACGATTCCCACGGGCTTTCCGTCCATCGACCGGCTGCTGGGGGGCGGCGTGCGGCGCCGCGACCTCGTGGTGCTGGGAGGCGACATCGGCTCCGGCAAGTCAGCCCTGGCGCTGGGGCTGGCCCTGCGCGTGGCGCAGCGCGGCACCGGCGTCGCCTTGTTCTCGGGCGAGATGGACGAAGAGCGCCTCATGGAGCGCGCGCTCGCGATCGAGGGGCGGGTGGCCGTCGACGAGCTGCGCGGCGCCAAGCTCAATGACGAGACGCGCGCCGGCATCGGCGGGGCGGCGGTGCGGCTGCGCGACCTGCCGCTCGCCAGCCTGCCGCTCGCGGCACCGGACTTCGAGTCCGTGGCCCGGCGACTCGAGCCGCTGTCAGCGCTGGGCCTCGTGATCGTGGACTACCTGCAGCTCGTGCCCTCGCCCGCGGGCGTGACCCGCTCGACGCAGGACGAGGACCTGGCGCTGGTGCTGCAGCGGCTCAAGGCACTGGCGCTCGAGCGCCAGGTGGCGCTGGTCGTGGTGTCGCAGCTGCCCCGGTTCGACGCCAAGCGTCCGAACGCGAGGCCCGCGCTCGACGATTTCGGCCACCTGGGGGCGATCAAGCAGCATGCGGATCTGGTGCTCGGACTGTATCGGGAAGAGATGTACAATCCGGGCTACGGGGTAGACGGCGCCACGGAATTGATCGTGCTCAAGAACCGCAACGGCCCGACCGGCTTCGTGGACCTGTACTTCTACCGGCGCTGGATGCGGTTCGAAGACATGCTCGACCCGGATCGGTGAGCGCTGTAGGTTAGGAGCCATGGCCGGCCACAGCAAATGGAAGCAGATCAAGCGGAAGAAGGCGGTCACCGACGCGCGGCGCGGGGCGCTCTTCACCAAGCTGATCCGTGAGATCACGATCGCCGCCAAGCAGGGCGGCGGCGATCCCGCGGGCAATGCCCGGCTCCGCACCGCCATCGACGCGGCCAAGGCGGAGAACATGCCGCTCGACAACATCGAGCGCGCCGTCAAGAAGGGGACCGGCGAACTCGAGGGCGTGACGTACGAAGAGGTCACGTACGAGGCGTACGGTCCCGGCGGGGCGGCGCTGCTCATCGAGGCGACCACGGACAACGCCAATCGCACCGTCGCGGAAATCCGGCACGTATTCCAGCGCTACGGCGGCAACCTCGGGGCCGCGAACTCGGTGGCGTGGATGTTCGACCGCAAAGCCCAGATCACGGTGGATGCGACGCGCGCCGACGAAGACACGGTCATGGAGGCGGCGCTCGATGCCGGCGCGGAAGACATGGTGCGCGAGGGTGATGCGTTCCTCATCACCGGGCCCGCGGGCCGGCTGCACCTGATCAGCGAGCAGCTCAAGGCCAAGCGCATCGCGGTGCAGGCGGCCGAGATCGCGATGCTCCCCAAGAGCACCGTGAAAGTGGACGGCAGGGACGCGAAGCAGCTGCTCGCGCTGATCGAGGCGCTTGAAGAGATGGACGACGTGGCGAAGGTGTCGTCCAACTTCGACATCGACGCCGAGGCGCTGGCGGCGGCGACGGCGTGACGTGAAGGTCCTGGGCGTCGACCCGGGCACCGCGGTCACCGGCTACGGCGTGATCGAGACCCGGAACGGCTCGGGGATGGGCCGGCTGGTCGAATGCGGCGTGATCCGGCTCAGCGGCCGGAGCCCCCTGCCCCGACGCCTCCACGAGCTGCACGCGCGAGTCACCGATCTCATCACACGGCACCACCCGAACGCGCTCGCGCTGGAGAACGCCTTCTACCATCGGAACGTCCACACGACGCTCGTCCTGGGCCACGCGCGCGGGGTCGTGCTGCTGGCCGCCGAGCAGGCGGGGCTGGTTATCGCCGAGTACGCCCCGGCGACCGTCAAGAAGACCGTGGCCGGTGCGGGCGGCGCCCCCAAAGCGCAGATCGGCCGCGTGGTGGCCCGTCTGCTGCGGCTCAGCGAAGCGCCCAAGCCCGCCGACGCGGCCGACGGGGTGGCGGTGGCGCTCACCTACATCCTGCGGACGTGATCGCCCAGGTCGCCGGTCGTCTCGCATCCAAGCAGGCGGATCGCGTGATGATCCACACCGCGGGCGGCGTCGGCTACGAGATCGTCGTCCCGCTGGGCGTGATGGAGCGCCTGCCCGCGGTGGGCGAGACGGTCACCCTCGCCACCGAGCTGGTGGTGCGCGAGGACGGCTGGTCGCTGTACGGGTTTCAGGACGACGCCGGTCGCCGCTTTTTCCAGCGGCTCATCGGCGTGAGCGGCGTAGGGCCGAAGATCGCGATCGCGTTGATGTCCGCGCTGGGGGTGGAGCGCGGAGCGCGGGCGGTGAAGGAGCGGAACATCGCACTGCTCGCGTCAGTGAACGGGATCGGGAAGAAGACGGCCGAGCGGCTGGCGCTTGAACTGGCCGACAAGCTCGGCGAGTTTGAGGAAGCGGCGGGCGCGGCAGCCCCGGGCGGCGGCGTGGCGGAGGCGGCGCTGCACGCGCTCGAGCGGCTCGGCTATGCGACCGTCGAGGCCGACCGCGCGCTGCGGCAAGCGTTCGCGGCGGACGGTGGGAGCGGCGTGGACACGGAGACGCTGGTGCGGCGCGCCCTGCAACTGCTCACGAAGGGATGACCATGGCCATCACCGCTGAGTGGATCTGCACCCGCTGCGGCTCGACCAACCGGATGCTCGTGCCCGACGGCGCGACGCGCGCCACCGACGCGTGCGTCGCCTGCCACACCAGGCACGCGCTCGAAGCCGATGCGCGACCGGTGCGGTGGCGGGCGCGACCGCTGGGGACGGGAAAAGCGGCGTGAGGGATCCCGCCCCGATCCGTTCCCAGGCTGAAGCCTGGGCCCGACACGGCACCGTGCTGAAGCACAGCACGCTTCAGCGTCGTGTCTCACCGGGCCCACTCTTCAGAGTGGGAGAACCGTGAGCGGTCGCGCCCGTACCCAGGTCACCACGCCCGACGCGCTCCCCGACGAGCGGCTCACCGACGCCGCCCTCCGGCCATCGGGGCTCGACGAGTTCGTCGGCCAGGCGAAGGTCAAGGAGTCGCTCCAGATCGCGATCGACGCCGCGAAGCAGCGCCGCGAGCCCCTCGACCACACCCTGTTCTTCGGGCCCCCGGGCCTCGGCAAGACGACGCTGGCCCTGCTGATGGCGAAAGAGCTGGGGGTCAACGTGCGCACGACCTCGGGCCCGGTGCTGGAGCGGCCCGGAGACCTGGTCGGCCTGCTCACGTCGCTCCAGGCGAACGACATCCTGTTCATCGACGAGGTGCACCGCCTGCGACCCGCGCTCGAGGAATTCCTCTATCCCGCCATGGAGGACTACCGGGTCGACGTCCGCATCGCCGACGGGCCCCACGCGCAGACCATTCCCATGGCGCTCGAGCGCTTCACGCTGATCGGCGCCACGACCCGCTTCGGCCTGCTCACGCCGCCGATGCGCGCGCGCTTCGGGCTGGTGGAGCGGCTCGCGTACTATCCGCCGGACGACCTGGCGCAGATCATCAGTCGCTCGGCCGGAATCCTCGGCGTCCCGGCGGATGCGGCCGGCATCGCCGAGATCGCGCGCCGCAGTCGCGGCACGCCGCGCGTGGCGAACCGGCTCCTGAAGCGGGTCCGCGACTATGCCCAGGTGCGTGCCGGCGGCAGGATCACGGCCCCGGTAGCGGGCGAGGCGCTGCAACGCTTGGACGTGGATGAGTTCGGCCTCGACGACATGGACGGGCGGATCCTCAAGACCATCATCGAGCAGTTCGACGGCGGCCCGGTGGGACTCACCACCATCGCCGCCGCCGTGGGCGAGGATGCCGGCACGCTGGAGGAAGTGTACGAGCCGTTCCTGATGCA
>DATDFC010000083.1:0-3190 GCA_036522815.1 Gemmatimonadales bacterium
GGGCGCGCGCGACGATCTGGCCCGCGCCGGCCGCGCGGCGGCGCTCGAGCGCCGCGCGTGGGACCGCGTGCTCCGCCACCTGCCGGATCTCGAGCTGCGGGTCGACGAGGATGGCTTCGACGTTGCTCGGGGGGGGCTGGCGGGCTATGATAACGCATTGGCCGTGGCCGTGTTGCGTGCCGCGGCGCGGCGCGCGGGGTTGGTCCTGGGACCGAGACGGGCGCGGCAGCTGGCGCGGCTCGCTCGGGGTCCGTCGGGGCGGCGCCGGGCGCTCGGGGGGGAGTGGGCGGCGGAGGTGGCGTTTGACCGCGTGCGGGTGGTGAGGAAGGTTCGGGAGGTTGTGGAGGTTGTGGAGGTAGGGGAGGACGAGAAGCGGGGCCGAGCCGAGTTCGGCGAGTTCCGGGTCGAGTGGTCGGCGCAACGCGCGCCCGCCCGCGTGGAGCGCGGCGACTGGACCACCTGGATCGCGGGCGGGGACTGGGAGGTCCGGGCTGTCCGCCCCGGCGACCGGCTGGTGCCGCTCGGCGCTCCGGGGCATCGGCCGGTGCGGCGCCTCCTGATGGAGGCGCGTGTGCCGCGCAGCGACCGGGCGCAGTACCCGATCGTCGCGCGCGGCGAAACCATTCTCTGGGTCCCCGGAATCTGCCGGAGTGCTGCCGACCTCCCGCGGCCTGGAACCCCGGCGGTGCGAGTGGATGTTACCAAGCACGGCGAGCCTCAAGCAGACCGGCGGGCGTGAGCTCAAGCAGATCGTCTTCGACGAAGCGACGATCGCGCGCCGCGTCCGCGAGCTGGGTCAGGAGATCACCGCAGCGTATCCCGATGGTGAGCTCCTCGTGCTCGGCCTCCTCAAAGGGAGTTTCATCTTCTTGAGCGACCTCGTACGCCGCATCGAGCGGCCGCTCCAGGTGGACTTCCTGGTGGCCGCGAGCTACGGCGCCGATACGATTTCGAGTGGGAACGTGCGGCTGCTGTACGATCCGGAAACGGAGCTGCGGGGTAAGCACATCCTGCTGGTGGAGGACATTGTGGATACCGGGAAGACGCTCAACCGCTTGGTCAGCCTGCTGCGGGAGCGTGCCCCCCGGAGTCTGGAGATTTGCGCGTTGCTGCACAAGCATCTGGCCCCGCACCTCGAGCTCGAGCCGACGTTCGTCGGGTTCGACGCCCCGCGGACATTCCTCGTGGGGTACGGGCTCGATCATGCCGAGAATTTCCGGCACCTCCCCTACGTGGCGAGCCTGACCTGATGGCGAACCGCGTTCCGCCGCCGCGCGAATTCTCCTGGGCCCGCACCCTGCGGACGTTGTCGTTCTGGGCGTTGCTCATCGTGGGGTCGATCTTCCTCGTGCAGTTCGCCTCGAACCGCCGCCAGGAAGCGGTGGAGCTGTCGTACACGCCACAGTTCACCGAGCAGCTGGACAAGGGCAACGTCGCCGCGGTGGAAATCACCGACCGCCAGCAGGTGAAAGGGGACTTCCGCGCGCCGGTCACGGTCGGCCGGCATACGGCCGAGCACTTCACCATGCTGCTGCCATTCGAGTCCACCGACGCCTGGGTGGGCACGTTGCGGCTGAAGGGCGTCGACGTGCGGGCGCGCGAGGAGAAGCAGTCGTTCGGCGTGTTTCTCTTCAGCTTCCTGCCGTACCTGTTCATCATCGGCCTGCTGATCTTCATGGTGCGCCAGATGCAGCAAGGGGGGAACCGCGCGTTCGCGTTCGGCAAGTCGAAGGCCAAGCTGCTGGCAGGAGACACGCCGAAGGTCACCTTCGCCGATGTGGCGGGCGCCGACGAAGCGAAGCAGGAGCTCGAGGAGATCATCGATTTCCTCAAGGATCCGCAGAAGTTCCAGCGGCTCGGTGGGCGGCTCCCCAAGGGGGCGCTGCTGGTCGGTCCGCCGGGAACGGGGAAGACGCTGCTCGCCAAGGCGGTCGCGGGTGAGGCGGGGCGGCCGTTCTTCTCGATGTCGGGCTCGGACTTCGTGGAGATGTTCGTGGGCGTGGGCGCGTCGCGGGTGCGCGACCTGTTCGAGCAGGGGAAGGCCCACGCGCCGTGCATCATCTTCATCGATGAAATCGATGCCGTGGGGCGGCACCGCGGCGCGGGGCTGGGCGGCGGGCACGACGAGCGCGAGCAGACGCTCAACCAGCTGCTGGTGGAGATGGATGGCTTCGAGTCGAACGACGGCGTGATCCTGCTCGCCGCCACCAACCGGCCCGACATTCTCGACCCGGCCTTGCTGCGGCCCGGGCGGTTCGACCGCCAGATCGTGGTGGACATGCCCGATGTGAAGGGGCGGGAGCAGATCTTGCGCGTCCACACCCGCAAGATCCCGCTCGCGGCCAACGCCAACCTGGAGCGCATCGCCAAGGGCACGCCGGGGCTGTCGGGGGCGGAGCTGTCGAACGTGGTGAACGAGGCGGCGCTCCTCGCCGCGCGGCGCAACAAGGCCGTCGTCGACATGAACGACCTCGAAGACGCGAAGGACAAGGTCATGCTCGGCCTCGAGCGCAAGAGCATGGTCCTGACCGAAGAAGAGCGGAAGCTCACCGCGTATCACGAGGCGGGACACGCGCTGGTCGGGCTGAGCGTGCCTGGCATCGATCCCATTCACAAAGTCACCATCGTGCCGCGGGGCCGGGCGCTGGGGATCACCTTCTTCCTGCCCGAGAAGGACCGCCGCAACGTCACGAAGCAGTGGCTGCTCGGTCAGCTCGCGATGTCGTATGGCGGGCGCGTGGCCGAAGAGCTCGTGTTCGGTCCCGACAAGGTGACCACGGGCGCGTACTCGGACATCCAGCAGGCCACGGAGATGGCGCGCCGCATGGTGACCCAGTTCGGGATGAGCGACGTGGTCGGGCCCATCGCCGTGGGCGACCGCGAGGCCGAGATCTTCCTGGGACGGGAAGTGGTGCAGCGCCGCGAGGTCTCGGAGCGCACCGCCGAGCTGGTGGATACCGAGCTGAAGCGCCTGCTGGGCGAGGCGTACGAGCACGCGCGGGACATTCTCACCAAGCACCGCGACCAGCTCGACCGGCTCGCGGCCGCGCTGCTCGAGCGCGAGACGCTCGACCGCGAGGAAGTCGATCTCGTGGTGGCCGGGAAGCGGCTGCCGCCGGTCGCGCCGGCGTCGCCACCGCCCGCGGCGTCGTCGCCCGAAGGCACGGCGCGCGACAAGCAGGCCGCGACG
>DATDFC010000084.1:0-3200 GCA_036522815.1 Gemmatimonadales bacterium
GACGAGCGTGAGCACGCCTTGGCTCCTAGTAGCGGCGGTCGGACTCGAACCGACGACCCGCGGATTATGATTCCGCTGCTCTAACCAGCTGAGCTACGCCGCCGTAAGTGCAGCAGAACAACCTAGCGTAGCACACGCGGCGGCGGCAGGGCCGGGCTGTCCCAGCACGAATTGAGCTTGCTCCATACAAGTGCCCGGCGCACTTGACGTTAGGCGACCGCGTGATGCGCCACACAGCCCCGCAGGCCAGCTTGCGCGAACTTCATCGTGCCGGGTGGTTCTAGGGAAATATGCACCACTTGGCTGTTCGCTGAGGGCGCAGCGCCCCTCCTCAGCCCTACTGAGCTAGGAGAGACACTGTGAACCGAGTATTCGTGGTCGTTCTCGCCCTGGTCGCGGCGCCGGGGGTCGCGAGCGTGGCCCAGGATCGACCGTTCGACCCGCACACCCTCAAGCCGCCCAGCGGCTCGCGAGGCATCTCAGGGTCCGACAATCCAGGGCTGGGTCACGACGCGGCCCATTGCGCCGTGCGTCAGGCACTGCGCCCGGGCGAAACCATCAACAAGTGCCCGGTCGCGGATCCGCCTGCGCCTCCGCCCCCGGTCCAGCCGCCTCCACCTCCCCCCCCGGCGCCGTCGGGGACGTGCGGGAGCGCTCCAGCGGGCGGTGGCACGGTGTCCATCACCGGCCAGGTGTACGTCGACGCCTCGCCGTGGCCTGGCCTCGCGAACTGGTGCATCCAGCTCAGCGGCCCGGTGTCGGGCTCGGCAGTGACTGACGCCTCGGGGAATTATGTCTTCACGGGGCTGCCGGCTGGCACCTACACGGTCTGCGAAGTCCTGCAGGCCAACTACCATGAGACCTTCCCGGCCGACGGGCAGGCGTGCCCGGGCGGGTTCGGGTACAACATGACGCTCATGGACGGGAGCGGCGCCAGCTTCATCGACTTCGCCAACTTGACTCCGTAAGCACGGGGCAGACCAGGCAGCCACGGCCGGCGTCGAATCGACGCCGGCCGTTGTGTTTTCGCCGCATCCGTTGCGTCAAGGCCACATCTCTCGTGATAAGAGTCGGGAAATCTCCCTACAGCACCGCACACCAACCACGCCGACACGGGTGCGACGCTTGCATGCCCTCAAGCGCTATGAAGACACTGCGCCTGGCGTTGCTCGCGGCCGTTGCTCTGGGATGTCATTTCGACAAGCTGTTCCAGCCTTCCGGCGGCGTTCACGCATCGCGCGCGGGGTCTCAGGCCAGCCAGCTCAGGTTCACGACTCAACCAGACAGCACTATGAAGGACAGCGTCATCAGGCCGCCGGTGCAGGTCACGGCATTCGATTCGGCTGGGCACGTGGTGACGAGCTTTACGGACACCGTGAAGGTCGCCGTGCTGGGGAGTGCGAACCTGACCGGTACGACCAACGTCGCCGCCGTGAACGGTGTCGCGACTTTCGCTAACTTACGTATCGACCGGATCGGCACGGGGTATACACTCACCGCAGCGGCATCCGCGCTCGCGGGGGATACGAGCGACGCATTCGACATCACGGCGACTCCGCCTCCGACGCCCGGGCCGGCCACCAAGCTTGTGTTCCTGCAACCGCCGACCAACACCGCGCCAGGCGCGACGATCTCCCCGCCGGTGCGCGTCGCGGCGGTGGATGACCAGAACAATATCGTGACCACGTTCAGCGGCAGCATCACGATCGCCATCGGCCATAACGGCGGCCTGCTCAAACCGGGTACGTTGAGCGGTACGCTGCTCCAACCCGCGGTGAACGGCGTCGCCACTTTCACGGACCTGAGCATCGACCAGGGGGGCACCGACTCTTACACGCTGAGCGCCAGCAATCCTCAGCTGGGCACCATGGAGAGCGCCCCCTTCAGGGTCTCGGTGCTCTAATGCGCTGTCCCCGCTGTTTGCTCGCCGACATCCCCGAGGGCGCGCGGGCCTGCGTGCTGTGCGGCTATGCGCCCGATGCGCCGGCGGCGACCTCCGCTCGCGGCCGGCGCACCACGCCGGCCGGGGGATCCACGCCCACTGACCCGCGCGGCTCGCCGGCCCCGACGGCCGTGGCCGAGGAGCCCGACTCCGTGCCGACCGAGCTCGACGCGCGGCGCGAGCTGGCGACCGAGTTTCGCATCGAGGCGCTGTTGCGCGGGTCGCCCGAGCCGATCGTGTACCTCGCCTGGGACGCCGATCGCCCGGTGACGCTCAAGGCGGTCGGGCGCCAGCAGCTGGGAGCGGCGGCGGATCGGTTCGCGCGCGTCGCCGAGGCCGCCATGCAGCTCGAGCACTCGCACATCCTCCCGCCGTCTCGCTTCGGCTGCAGCGACCATTTTCTGTGGTACGCCACCAAACGGGCGGACGGGCGGTCGCTCGAGAGCATGCTCGAGACCGTGGGCGCGCTCGAGCTCGCGACGTGCGTCCGCATCCTGGAACAGGTGGCGAGTGCGCTCGATCACGCGCACCGCCGCGGCTTGGCGCACGGCGGTCTGCGCTCCGACTGCGTCATCGTCGGCGCCAACGAGTGGGTGCAGGTGAGCGACTTCCTGGTCGGAGGCGTGTTCCAGGTGCCGCCCGACGAAGCGCGCGCGAGCGAGCCCGGGCCCCGCGCCGATCAGTACGCGCTGGCGGCGCTCGCGTACGAGTGCTTGACGGGCACGCCGCTGCGCGACGCGCCTCCGCTCTCGCGGCTCTTGGACGGCCGCAGCGACATCCCCCTGCACGTGTCGCAGGCGCTGCGCCGGGCCTTGAGCAGCCGGCCTGCCGAGCGGTTTCCGACGGTGCTCGACTTCGTCACCGCGCTGGGCGGCCCCACAGCTGCGCCCGCGGCCGCGCCGGCGGCCGCGCCCGGGGTATCCTGGTTCGAAGCGACGCCGCAGCAGCGGGGGAGGGGCCCGCGCTCGCCGGTGGTGATCGTCGCCGACGACGACGAAGAAGACGACGAGATGGAGCGGCCGCCCCCGCCGCAGGCGACGCGTCACACCGGGCGCTTCATTATCGCCGCGGGCGTGATCATCGTGCTGGGCGGCGCGGTCTGGCTTGGCACGTCGTCCGCGCCAGCCTCGCAGACGAGCACCTACGACGCCAGCATTCCGCCGGCCGAGTCGGTGCCCTCGCCCGCACTCGAGCGCCCCGGCGTCGACACCGCGGCGCTCGCGCAGCGTGAGCCCCCGGCGGCTGCGCCGGCCAACCG
>DATDFC010000085.1:0-13770 GCA_036522815.1 Gemmatimonadales bacterium
CGCATGAATGATGGCCGTCGGATGAATGGCGCTCATTTCTCGCGCACCACCGCGCCCATCTCGGCCTCGCACACGACCTGCCCGTCGACCTTGGCGATGCCCGACATCTTGCACATCATGCCGCGCACCTGGAGCAGCTCGAGCTCGAATCGCAGCTGATCGCCGGGCTTCACCGGCCGGCGCCACTTCACGTCGTTGAGCGACGTGAAGTAGACCACCTTGCTCTCGGGATTCGGCACCGCGCCCATGAGGAGCATGCCGCCCACCTGCGCCATCGCCTCGATGATCAGCACGCCGGGCATGATCGGGTGGCCCGGGAAGTGCCCCTGGAAGAACGGCTCGTTGATCGTGACGTTCTTGATCCCGACGATGCGCTGCTGGCCTTCGACCTCGATGATGCGGTCCACCAGGAGGAAGGGATAGCGGTGCGGCAGCACGTCCATGATGCGACCGATGTCCATCTTGGGCGCGGCGCCGGTGCGTCGCGCCGCGCGCGCCAGGGCGCGGGCCAGCGCGATGTTGCCGCTGTGGCTGGGGCGCTCGGCCACGACGTGGGCCCGGATGCGCGCGCCCGTGAGCGCCAGATCGCCGATGATGTCCGCCGCCTTGTGGCGCAGGAATTCGTCCGGCCAGCGCAGCTGGGCCCCATTGGCGAGCCCCCGCTCGTCGAGCAGGATGGCGTTGGCCTGGGACGCGCCCTTGATCAGCCCCCGCGCCTTGAGCGACTCGATCTCACTCACGAATCCGAACGTGCGCGCCGGCGCCAGCTCCGCGGCGAACGTCTGTGTGGTGATCGTATAGCTCCCCGACTGGCGCCCGATGAGGGGGTGTGGCCACTCGATCGTCACGGTGAGCCGCAGCTCCCTGGCGGGGGCGACGACGTACGTCGAGTCCCCGTCGGTGACCGTGAACGGGGCCGGCACGGTCAGGATGACCGGCTCGCCGCTCGTCTCGGTCGGGCCGGCGTGCGTCAGCGCTTCGAAGTAGGGCTGGACGCTGCCGTCGAGAATCGGCGGCTCGGGGCCCGTGAGCTCGACCGTCAGGTCATCGATTTCGTGGGCCGCGACCGCGGCGAGCACGTGCTCGACCGTGTGAATGGTCATCTCGCCCTTGCCGATCGCCGTGCGCCGCTCGACCGCCTCGACCTCCGAGAGCCGCGCCGGCACCTCGGGCTTCCCCGACAGATCGACGCGCCGGAACACGATCCCCTGCCCCGCGGGCGCGGGGAGGAACGTGGCTTCGGTGCGCGCGCCGGTGTGCAACCCGGTGCCCGAAACCGCGGCCTTGTGCTTGATGCTGCGCCTAGTGCTGGGCGCCATCGGTCCGCTGCACGAGTGCCTCGAGCTCGTCCACGATCTGCGCCAGCCGGTACAGCGCGCCCTGGGCCCGCAGAAACTCGCGGTGGTGGCGCGCCGGATACCCCGACACCGTGGCGCCTGCGTCGATGTCCCCGATCACCCCTCCCTGCACCGTGACGCGCGCGCCGCGCCCGATCGTCACATGGTCGGCGAGGCCGGCCTGGCCCGCCAGGAAGACGTCGTCTTCGACATGGGTGCTGCCCGCGATTCCCGCCTGACCCGCGATCAGACAGCGGGCCCCGATGCGGCAGTTGTGGCCGATCTGCACGAGGTTGTCGATCTTCGTCCCCGGACCCACGACGGTGTCGTCCACGCTGCCGCGATCGATGGTCGTGTTGGCGCCGATCTCGACGTCGTCGCCGATGATGCAGCGCCCCACCTGGGGGATCTTGCGGGGCAGCTCCCCGCGCTTGCCCGGCACGTAGCCGAACCCGTCCGCCCCGAGCCGCACCCCGGCGTGCAGGATGACCCGGTTTCCCACCACGGTCCCGCCGTAGCACACCACCTGGGGCAACAGTTGCACGTCGTCACCCAACTGGACGTCGTCCCCCAGCACGCACCCCGCGCCGATCCGCACGTTCCGCCCCAGTCGTACGCGGCGACCCAGCACCGCGTACGGGCCGATCGCCACGGGCTCCTGCCAGACCACTCCCGCGCCGATCACGGCGGTCCGGTGGATCCCCGGCTCCCAGGCTGGCTCAGGATAGAGCACCGGAATGACCGCGAGCAACGCCAGGTGCGGATCGCGCACCAGCACGCGACAGGCGGGACCTTCCGGCGCCTCCTGAACGAGATCTGGCTTACAGAGCACGACGGCCGCGCTAGACCGTTGAAAATACTGGAGATAGCGTCTGGCGGCAAGAAACGACAGGTCGTTCGGACCGGCCCGGTCCAGGGGCGCGACACCCGACACGGTCACGTCCGGGGAGCCGACGAGCTCGCCGTTCGTGAGGGCCGCGATGTCGCGGGCGCTTAGGCTCCGAGCGGTGCCGGCGCCGGCTCCGCTGTCCCCGCCGCCCTCCGACTGTTGCCGGTCGCGCACGGGCACGGCGCGCCCTATTTGGGCTGCTTCAGCCGGTCGATCACCTTCGCGGTGACGTCGAGGCTCGGGTCGACGGCCAAGAAGACGCTGCTGTTCTGACCGTCCATATCGAAGATGAGCGCGTAGTTCGCCTCCGCGCGGATTCCCTGGACGATCCCGATGACCCGGGCCTGGATCGGCTGCAGCAGCTCCTGCTCCCGCTGCTGATAGCGGGTCTGCATGTCGGTCTGGCGCTGCTGCAGGCGCTGCTGCATGGCCTGGAGGTCGCGCTGCTTCGCCTGTTTCGCGGCCGAGGAGAGTGCGAGCGACTGCTGGTCGAAGGCGCGCATCGCCGAATCCCATTGCTGCTGCATCTTCTGCAGCGAGTCGCGGATGCTCTGGCCTTCTTTGCTGAGCGTCGATTCGGCGGCGGCGTAGCCCGGTGTCTGCTCGAGGATCGTCTGCGAGTGGACGAAGGCGATCTTGAGCGTGCCCTGCGCCTGCGCGCCGAGCGCGACCGGTGCCGCCGCGACCAGGCCGACCCACGTCCACACTGTCACTACACACCTCATAGCTGTCTCCCCGAGAGAAAGACCGGTGTCCGTTGCCCCCCCGCCCGCGCGGGGAGTCCGATCAGAAGAAGTTGCCCAGCTTGAAGTGCAGCTTGAACCCCGGCGCCGGGCGGCCGAAGGAATCAGTGCGGTCGAAGCCGTACGCCCAGTCGATCCCGATGGGCCCGAGCGGCGAAATGATGCTCAAGCCGAGGCCGGCCCCGCGGAACAGGCGCGTGGGATTGAACTCGCCGGCGTTGGCCCACACGTTGCCGGCGTCCACGAACATGTTCACGTAGAACATCTGCGACAGCCGGGCGCCAATCTCTCCCGTCATGGCGAAATACGCCCTCCCGAACGAGCCGGCCGTCGCCTGGCCGTTGACGGCGGTCGGGTCGTATCCCCGGGGCGTGATGGAGAACTCGTCGTAGCCACGCAGCGGGATGCCGTACTGCACGCCGCCCATGGTGAACAGCTGATCGAAGAAGGGGGAATTCCCGAACACGAGCCCCGAGCGCGACGACAGGCCCATCACGAAGCGGATCGGCGCCGTGCTGGCCGCACCACCCAACTGCCCCAGCGGGGCGTACCAGCGGCCCTCGAGATCGAGCCGCTGGAAATTCCCCGAGCCGCCCAGCGGCCCACCGGACTGCGACAGCCCGATCGAGTGCATGGTGCCCGCGGTGGGGAACGGCAGGTCGATCCGCGTGTCGCGCAACAGCGAGACGCCGAAGGTGGACCGGATGCAGTTGTTGCAGCGCAGCGCCGCGAGCCCGGTACTCGCACCGGTGAACGACTGGTCGTCGATCCCGTACGACACGAACAGCCGGGTGTAGCGATCATGGAACAGCGGGAACCCGAACTGCAGGCTGGCGCCCCGGCGGCGCAGCGTGCCGAGGTCCGCGATGGTGTAGCGTAGCCGCGTGTTGTGGACGTCGAACGTCCCGGAGACGCGGGACTCGCGGATGCCGGGATCGGTGTAGGTGACGGAAAAGTCGCTGATGTTCTGGCCGAATTGCCACTGGAAATGGCCCTTCTTGCCCTGGCCGAACAGGTTAGGCTCGTCCAGTCCGAGGAACCCGCCCACCCCGGTGCCCTGTCCCACCGACGCGCCGAAGTTGATGTTGCCGGTGTGCTTTTCGGTCACCCGGAAGATCACGTCCACGTCGCCCTGGTCGTTGGCGGGCCGGGTGTCCGGGAACGGCAGGGGCTGCTGGAAAAAGCCGAGGTTCGAGATGTTCTGGTAAGAACGGATGAGCGCGTCTTGCCGGAACACGTCTCCGGGCAACAGCACGATCGCGTCGCGGATCACGCGCTCGTGGGTGACGTCGTTGCCGGAGATCTCGATCTTATTGACGATCGCGGGCTGCCCTTCGTTGATCGCCCAGCGCAGGTCCACTACCGGCTTGCCGTCCGGGGCCGTGCGCCGGATCACCTGCGGCTGCACGTTCACGTAGATGTAGCCGTTGTTGTAGTAGAGCGTCCGCAGCTGCTGCGTGGCGTCGTCCCAGCTCGCGGCGTTGAAGTAGGCGGGACCGTGCTCGCTGCCGCCCAGGCCGAGGAAGCCGCCGCGGCTTTCTTGCTTGAAGGGGAACAGCTGCTGCAGCTCCTCGGTCGAGAAGCGCCGGTTGCCCACGATTTCGAACGTGCCGACGCGGTACGGCTCGCCCTCGCTCACGCGCACGACGAGCGTCGCCTTGCCGGTCGAGTCGTCCACCAGCAGCGTGTCGCCCAGCACCTGAAAGTCCACGAAGCCCTTGTCCCCGTACAGCTTGGGCAGATGCTCCTGGAGGTCGGAGCGCAGCTTTTCGTCGTCGTACTCGCCAGAGCGGAACCACCAGAAGCCCTCGGGCCGGGTCTTCATGGAGCCCACCAGCCCGTCCGTCGGGAGGTGGGTGTTGCCCTCGATCGCGACGCGCGCCACGGCGACGCGCCGCCCCTCGTCCACGTCGAACACGACCCGGACGCGAGCCGAGTCGGCCTCGTACACCTTGATCACGCTCACGTGGGCCAGGTAGTAGCCCTCGGCCCGGTACAGCGAGTCGATGCGGCCGCGCCCGCGCGCCAGGGCCGCGGGGTCGAGCGGCCGGCCTTCGGCGAGCTGGGCCTTGTCGCGCACGCTCGATTCCGAGAGCCGGCCCACGCCGCGCACCGCCCACTTCACCAGGATGGGGCGCTCGCGCACGTGCAGGATGAGGAGCTGGCGGCCGCCGGCCGTGTCCTGCTCGGCGCGGACGTCGTCGAACTGGCCGGTGGCGTAGAGGGCCTCAATGGCGCGCTGCACGTCGCGGTACCCGAGCGGCCGGCCGGGCGCCAGGCCGCTCTGGTCGAGCACCTGCTTGCGGTCGACGCGGCGCAGGCCGAGCACCACGATGGAGTCGGGTGCGACGGCGGCAGGCACCTGCGCGGGGGTCTCGCCCTGCGCGCGCACGGCGCGCGCGGGGAGGAGCGCCAGACCACCCAGCAAGATGACGAGCGAAGCTGTGCGGGTCACGCCTTCGAGCCGGAGAGCGCGCGGAACGCCAGCCGTTCCTTGTCCGGGGCTACGTCGACCTCGATTTCGTCGCCCCGTGCGAACTCGCCGACCAGGATTTTCTCCGACAGCGGATCTTCCACGTACTTCTGAATGGCGCGCTTCAGGGGACGCGCGCCGAAATGCTCATCGTACCCGTGGTCCACCAGGAAATCCGAGGCCGCCGGCGTCAGCCGGAGCGTGAGCTCCTCCTCGCCCAACCGCCGCTGCACTTCCTTGAGCAGGATCGAAACGATCTGCGCGATGTGCTCCCGCGTGAGCGGGTGGAACACGATGATGTCGTCCAGCCGGTTCAGGAACTCGGGATTGAAGGTCTTGTTGATCTCCTCCTTGACCTTCTCCGCCATCTTCTCGAAGCTCGCGCGACTGTCCGGCTGCGCGAAGCCGAGTGCCTTCCCCTTCACCATGTCGCGGGCGCCGACGTTCGACGTCATGATCACCACGGTGTTCTTGAAGTCGATCACGCGCCCGTAGTTGTCGGTGAGGTGCCCTTCGTCCAGCACCTGCAACAGGATGTTGAAGACGTCGGGGTGCGCCTTCTCGATCTCGTCGAGCAACACCACCGAATAGGGCTTGCGCCGCACCGCCTTGGTGAGCGTGCCGGAGTCCTCGTAGCCGACGTAGCCGGGGGGCGCGCCGATCAAGCGGCTCACCGAGAACTTCTCCATGTACTCCGACATGTCGACCCGGATCAGCGCGCTCGCGTCGGCGAACAGGAACCGGGCCAGCCCGCGGGCGAGCTCGGTCTTGCCGACGCCGGTTGGACCGGAAAAGATGAATGACCCGATCGGCCGCTTGGGATCCTTGAGCCCCGCCCGACTGCGGCGGATGGCGCGCGAGATCACCGTGATCGCTTCGTCCTGGCCCACCACCGTCTGGTGCATCTCCTCTTCCATGCGGAGCAGCCGGGCCGTCTCGGCCTCCTGGAGGCGCGTCACCGGAATCCCCGTCCACCGCGACACGATGAAGGCGACGCCTTCCTCGGTGATGGTGGGCCGGTGGGTCTGCCGCTCCTTCTCCCAGGCCTCCTGCTTGCGCCGGATGTCGGCCTGGAGCTCGCGCTCCTGGTCGCGCAGCGCCGCCGCCCGCTCGAAGTTCTGGTCGCGGACCGCGTTCTCCTTGTCGCCGTTGATGTGCTCGAGCTTGTCCTTGAGCGCCGCGACCTCCGGGGGCGGGACCTGGGTGGCGAGGCGGGCCCGCGCGCCGGCCTCGTCAATCACGTCGATCGCCTTGTCCGGCAGGAACCGGTCCGTGATGTAGCGCTCCGACAGCTTCGCGGCGGCGTCGAGCGTATCGTCGGGGATGATCACCCGGTGGTGCTCTTCGTACCGCTTGCGCAACCCCTTCAGGATCTCGATCGTCTCGTCCACCGTGGGCGGATCGACGATCACCGTCTGGAAGCGACGCTCGAGCGCGCCGTCCTTCTCGATGTACTTGCGGTACTCGTTCAGCGTGGACGCGCCGACGCACTGCAGCTCGCCCCGCGCGAGCGCCGGCTTCAGCATGTTGGAGGCGTCCACCGCCCCCTCGGCCGCGCCCGCGCCCACCAGCGTATGCAGCTCGTCGATGAAGAGGATGATGTTCTTGTTCTGAGCGATCTCGTTGATGATCGCCTTCAGCCGCTCCTCGAACTGGCCGCGGTACTTCGTGCCCGCGATCACCGCCGCCATGTCGAGCGACAGGACGCGATGATCTTTCAGGGCGTCGGGGCACTGGCCGCTCGCGATCAGCTGCGCCAGCCCCTCGACGATCGCCGTCTTGCCCACGCCCGGCTCGCCGATCAGGACGGGGTTGTTCTTCTTGCGCCGCGACAGGATCTCCATCACGCGCTCGATTTCCTTCTGGCGCCCGATGGTCGGGTCGAGCTGCCCCTCGGCCGCGAGCTGGGTCAAGTCGCGGCAGAAGTGATCCAGCGCGGGGGTCTTGGATTTCTTCTCGCTCTTCGGGCTCGGGGCTTGCGCCCCCGTGCCGGACGGCGTTGGTCCCGACGGCATCTCACTCCCGAGCAGCCGCAGCGTCTCGGCCCGCGCCTGCTCCAGGTTGACGCCGGCGTCGGTGAGCACCTGCGCCGCGATTCCCTTCTCTTCCCGCAGCAGGCCGAGCAACAGGTGCTCGGTGCCGACGTACGAATGATTCAGCTCGCGTGCCTCGCTCATGGCGAGCTCGAGCACTTTCTTGGCGCGTGAGGTGTACGGCAAGTCGGGCCCGGCGGCGGCCGCCGCCTTACCCTTCTTCACCGTCTCCTCGATTTTCTGTTGGATTTCCTCGAGATCGACGTTCAGGTTCGTGAGCACCGCCGCGGCGACGCCCTCGCCTTCGCGGATCAATCCCAGCAGGATGTGCTCGGTCCCCACGTACTCATGGTGCAGGCGGGCGGCTTCTTCCCGCGCCATCTGCAGGACCTTGCGCACGCGATCCGTGAAGTTGTAGCCGTTCATCTTTCCCCCTGCCTCACACTGCCTCGGTCTCGAGCACCCGACGGACATAGGTGGCGCGCGCCGTCGGCAACTCGGGATCGCCGGTCTGACGTCCCTCGAGCGCCGCGAGGTGCGCGGGCTGGGTGAAGATCAGCAGCTTGTTGAGGGTATATACACTCAATCCGGGGATCAGATTCAGCCCGACCCCTAAGCGTACACCGCTCAACAAGTTCATCGTCTCTTCGAACGTCAGCTTTCGCGCGTACTTCAGCAACCCGTACGCCCGCCACGTCTTATCCGCTACCTCGTCGGGCGCCGTGCGCAACAGCACCTCGCGCGCCTGCTCCTCGTACTCGATCACCTGTCGCACGATCTTCCCCAGGTGATCCAGCAACTCGTCTTCCGACTTCCCGAGCGTCGTCTGATTAGATAACTGAAAGAAGTTCCCGACGACCTCGCTCCCCTCCCCATACAACCCCCGAAACGTCAGCCCCACCTGCGTCAACCCTTGAAGCACCTTCCCGACTTCCTTTGTCAACACGAGGCCCGGCAAGTGGATAAGTACGCTGGCCCGCAGCCCCGTCCCGGCATTGGTCGGGCAGGACGTAAGATAGCCAAATTCCGGATGAAACGCGAAGGGCAGCAGCCGCCCCAAATCGGCGTCGAGCGCCTCCAAATCGGCGTACGCCTCCTCCAGGGCGAATCCCGAGCGCATTCCGTGCAATCGCAGGTGGTCTTCCTCATTGACCATGACGCCGACCGTCCCCTGCACCACCAGGGCGGCCCCGGGGCGGGGCCGGGCCTCGCGATCGAGGCCGGCCAGCTCCTTGGAGACCAGGTGCCGCTCGTGCAGCAGCTGCCGCTCGATCCGCTCCAGCCGGTCGAGCCGGATGGTCGCCGCGCCCTTCAGCAGGTCGCTCGCCGCGCCGGCTTCTTCCACGCGCGTGAGCACCGCCGTGCGATCGGAGTCCTTGGCCCGCTGGCTGAACACGTAGCCTTCGAGGTTGCGCGCCAGGCGGATCCGCGTCGACAGCACGATGCTGCCCTTCGGCCCCGAGGCATCCAGCCAGCCGATGCCGCCGTCGGGCAGGAGCGAGAGGTCGATCATTCGAGCACCCGGATGCGGTCGCGCAGCTCGGCGGCGAGCTCGAAGTTTTCGTTCTCCACCGCGCGCCGCAGCTGCTCTTTGAGCTCGAGCAGCTGGAGGCGCGGGTCGGTCGCGCCGGCGGCGCCGGGCGGCGCATAGCGCTCCCCGACGTGCTGGCTGGAGCCGTGCAGGCGACGCAGCAGGTCCTTGAGGTGCGCCGAAAACGATTCGTAGCACTGGGCGCAGCCCAGTCTGCCCGACTCGCGGAAGTCCTTGAGCGTGCTGCCGCACGCGGCACAGCGCAGCCCGTCGGCGGGCGTGGGGAGCACGTTGGTGCTCCCCTTCCCCATCGCCTGGATGAAGCCGCCCAGGGGAGACTTGAGGATCGACTCGCCCGTCTCGAAGCCTCTTTGCTGCGCGCACTGCTTGCACAGGTGGAGCGTCACTTTCGTGTCGTTCTCCACTTTGGTCAGGTGGATCTCCACCTCGCGCTCCTTGCAGTTGTCGCACAGCATCAGGGTATCGCGTCCACCGAGCCTACGCCCGCGAGCCGACCGTCCTCGAGCATCATGATCCGGTCCGCCCGCCCCGCGAGCTGCCGGTTGTGCGTCACCACCACCACCGCCGTCTCGTACTCTCGCGCCAGGCGGAAGAACACATCGTGCAACCGGTCCGAGTTGGCGTGATCCAGGTTGCCCGACGGCTCGTCCGCCAGTACCACGCTGGGATCGTGCACCAACGCGCGCGCGACCGCGCAGCGTTGCTGCTCGCCGCCGGACAGCTCGGCGGGCCGGTGCGTCATGCGCCCCGCCAGCCCGACCAGCGAGAGCACTTCCTCCGCCCGCGAGCGCGCCCGGCGCGCCTCGTGTCCGCCGATCAGCAGAGGCATCATCACGTTCTCCAGCGCGGAGAATTCCCGCAAGAGATGATGGAACTGAAACACGAACCCCAACTTGCGATTCCGCAGGTCCGCCAGGGCGTCCGGCTCCAGGTCCGCGTAGCGCGAGCCGTCGAGCCACACGTCCCCGCCGGTGGGTCGGTCCAGCGCGCCCAGCAGGTGCAGCAGGGTGCTCTTGCCCGCCCCCGACGCGCCCACGATGGCGACGAACTCCCCGCGCCGCACCTTGAGATCGACAGCGCGCAACACCTCGAGCGGCTGGCCGTCGCCGCCGGCGAACACCTTGCGGATGCCCCGCGCCTCGAGCAGCGCCGTCATTCGTAGCGGATCGCCGTCACGGGGTCGAGCCGCGCGGCCTGCAGCGAAGGGTAGAGCGGCGCGAGGGTCGCCACCACCAGACTCGCCGCGATCACCAGGAGCACGTCGACGGGTTGCGTATGCACCGGGAGGTGATCGATGAAATAGATGGACGGGTCGATCGGAATCCAGTGACCTCGGTTGACCATGCCACCCACGACCAGCCCCAACCCCACGCCCAGCGTCGTCCCGGTGAGCCCGATCAGGACGCCCTGCGCCAGGAAAACCCGGCGGATGGCGGCCCGCCGCAGACCCATGGCCAGCAGGATGCCGATCTCGCGCGTCTTGTCGCGCACCACCATCGACAGCATCCCCACCACGTTGAACGCGGCCACCACACAGATGAGGAACACCACGAACGCCATCGCGAGTTTCTCGAGCTTGAGCGCCGAAAACAACGAGGCGTTCTGCGATTGCCAGTCGAGCGCGCGGTACGGATAGCCGAGCCGCGTTTCCAGCGCCGCGCCGAACGGCCGGGCCTGCCACGGGTCGGCGAGACGCACCTCGATGCCCGTGACCCCCGTGTCGAGACCGGCGAAGCGCTGCGCCACGCGGCGGTCGAGCGCGACGTAGCTGTTGTCGTACTCGTACATGCCGGTGTCGAAGATGCCGCTCACTTCGAAGCGGTGGAACTTGGGCACGTAGGCGCCGACGCTGGGATTGAACTTGGCGCCGGCGGGCGCGACCAGGGTCACCACGTCGCCGGGGAAGGCCGAGAGCTTGGAGGCGAGGCGGGTGCCCAGCGCGATGCCACCCTCGACGTCGCGGCGCGTCGTCCGGAAGGTGAGGTCGCCCTTCGCGAAGTGCTGGGCGAAGCTCGTCACGGCGCGACTCGCGGTGTCGGGATCGACCCCGTACACCACCACGCCCTCGGCGTAGTCGTGTCCCGCGGAAATGAGGCCCTGCGTGAGGACGAAAGGCGCCGCCGCCTCGACACCCGGCGTGCGCCGGACCTGGCCCAGCACCTTGTGCCAGTCATCGAGCCGCAGCCCTTCGCCGTAGGTGAGGACACGGAGGTGGGGGTTGGCGACGAGGATCTTGTCGCGCAGATCGGCCTGCAGGCCGTTCATCACGCCGAGGACCACCACCAGCGCCATGACGCCCACGGTGACGCCCCCAACCGCGATCACGGTGATGAGCGACAGCAGGCGCGACGAGCGACGGCTGCGCAGGTAGCGCAACGCGAGCCCGAGCTCCAGGCGCGACATCATTCGGGCCGCAGCATCGGAAAGAGGATCACGTCGCGAATGTGCGGCTGGTCCGCCAGGATCATGAGCAGGCGATCGACCCCGAGCCCCACCCCGCCGGTGGGCGGCAGGCCGTACTCGAGCGCCCGGATGAAGTCCTCGTCCAGCTGCTGCGCCTCGGCATCGCCGGCCGCGCGCAGCCGGGCCTGCTGCTCGAAGCGGCGGCGCTGCTCGTCGGGATCGTTCAGCTCGCTGAAGGCGTTCGCCAGCTCGCGCTTCTGCACGAACAGCTCCCAGCGCTCCACCCGCGTCGGGTCGCCGCGCTTGAGCTTGGCGAGCGGCGACAACGCCACCGGATAGTCCAGCACGAACGTCGGCTGAATCAGGGTCGGCTCGGCGTAGCTCTTGAACACTTCATCCACCAGCTTGGCTCCCGCGAACGTGTCCGCGTCGGCGACGTCCTTGCGCTTCAGCGCCGCGCGCAGCTCGGCCTCGGTGGCGCGCGTGAGGTCGATCCCCGCCGTTTCGCGCACCAGGGCGTAGTAGTCCGTGCGCGCGAACGGCCGCTTGAAATCCAGCGTGGCCCCGTGCCGCTCCAGCGTCGTGCCGCCGAACAGCTCGTGCACCATCCCGGACACGAGCGCCTCCGTGAGCTGCAGCATCACCTCGTAGTCGGCATACGCCTCGTACCACTCGGCCATCGTGAACTCGGGGTTATGGAAGCGGTCCATCCCCTCGTTACGGAAGTCGTGTCCGATCTCGTACACCTTCTCGAGCCCGCCCACGATGCAGCGCTTGAGATACAGCTCATCCGCGATGCGCAGGTAGACGTCGCTGTCGAGCGCCTCGTAGTGGGTGACGAACGGCCGGGCCGATGCGCCCCCGTACACCGGCTGCAGCACCGGCGTCTCCACCTCGAGGTAGCCGCGCGCATCGAGGAAACTGCGGACGTAGCCGACCGCGCGGGCCCGCAGCCGGAACACCTCGCGCACTTCCGGATGCACCGCCAGATCGGCGTAGCGCTGCCGGGCGCGCAGCTCGGGGTCCGCCAGCTCGCCGTGGCGCTTCCCCTCCGCATCCTCCTTGCCGAGCGGCAGCGGGCGCAGCGACTTGGTGAGCAGCGTAAACCGCTGCACCCGCACGGTCACTTCACCGGTCTTGGTCCGGAACAGCGGACCCTCGACGCCGATCACGTCGCCCAGATCGAGCAGTTTCACGACCTCGTACGCCTCGGCCCCGACGTCGTCGACCTTGAAGTAGACCTGAATCCTGCCCGAGCGATCCTCGAGATGCGCGAACGTCGTCTTACCCATGGAGCGCAGCAGCACGAGCCGTCCCGCGAGACGGTGCACGGTCGCGTCCTCGAGCCGGAATCCCTCGAGCGCCGCCCGTACCGGGCCCGTGCGGTCGAACCGATAGGCGAACGGGACGACGCCGCGCTTCACCAGCTCGGCCAGCTTCTCGCGGCGGGCCGCCTCGACGAAGCTGGTCACGCCGCCTGTCTTCCGAAGCGCTTCAGATATGCCTCGATGAACGGGTCCAGGTCGCCGTCCATCACCTTCTGGACGTCCGCCACCTTGAGCTCGGTGCGATGGTCGTTCACCATGGTATACGGCTGGAACACGTAGGAGCGGATCTGGTTGCCCCACGAAATGTCGGTTTTCTGCTTGTCCACTTCCGCCTTCTTGGCTTCCCGCTCCGCCACCGCGCGCTCGTACAGGCGGGCCTTGAGCATCTTGAGCGCCGTCGCCTTGTTCTTGAACTGGCTGCGCTCCTGCTGGCACGACACCACGATGTTCGTCGGCAGGTGGGTGATGCGCACCGCCGAGGACGTCTTGTTGACGTGCTGCCCGCCTTTGCCCGATGCGCGGAATGTGTCGATCCGCAAGTCGTCCGGGTTGATCTCGATCTCGATGTCCTCCTCCACCACCGGATAGACGAACACCGACGCGAACGACGTGTGCCGGCGCGACTGCGAGTCGAACGGCGAGATGCGCACCAGGCGGTGCACGCCCTTTTCCGCCTTGAGCAGGCCGTAGGCGTACTGCCCGCTGATCTGGAGGTCGACGGACTTGATGCCCGCTTCTTCGCCCTCGAGCAGGTCGAGCAGCTCCACCGTGAAGCCGTGGCGCTCCGCCCAGCGTGTGTACATCCGCATCAACATCTCGGCCCAGTCCTGCGACTCGGTCCCGCCCGCGCCCGGATGAATCGTGAGCAACGCATCGCGCGCGTCGTCGCCGCCGCGCATCATGTTGCGGAGCTCGAGCCGCTCGAGCTCGCCCGCGATCTGCGCCGCTTCGGTGTCGAGCTCCCGCGCCAACGCCTCGTCGGGCTCCGCGTCGGCCAGCTCGGCGAGCCCGC
>DATDFC010000086.1:0-3690 GCA_036522815.1 Gemmatimonadales bacterium
CGGGCCCGGCTCGAAGGCCCTGCCCCCGCGATGCGCTGCCCGCGCTGCGGTGCGCTCTCCGCCGTCGCCTGGTCGGACGCGGACTGGCGCGCGTTCGAGGTGCGCACCGGCCGGCCGGCGCCGGGCACACTGGCAAAGGCCCGGGCCCGCGCCTTGAAGGCGCTCGCCGCCGCGTTCGGTCTCCGCGCCTAGCTTCCCTCGCTTCGTCCGCAACACCAGTTCGTCGGTGCACGCTGCGACGCCGTCTGACCCGACGCGGTGTGGCTGCCGCCATGCCGCACGTGTCGCGACCCGCGCGTCGACGCGTCGCTCAGTGCGTTGCGATTGTCGACGACCGCGTGAACGATCGCGTGCCCACAATGAGGCACGTGGTTTGCCGCCTCCTGCCGCCGCTGTACGAAACTCAACAGGAGGTGCAACATGCATCGTGTCACAATCTGTGCCCTTGCCGTGTTGGGCACGCTGTCGGTCGCGGCGTGCGACCAGTACGGCACCGAGTCCCGGATGCTCGCGACCACGGCCGCCGCATCCTCGGAGGTGCGTCAGACCCTGTCGGTTCCCGTACACGTTACGGCCACGGCGCAGCTCTCCGGCTGCAACGCCAGCGACGGCGTCTCCGTCGCCTTGAACGGGCAGCTCGCACTCCCCAGCCTCGGCGCCCGGCTCACGTTCTACAACAACGAGAAGGGAACGCACCAAGCCACGCTCGAAGCCCAGGCCGAAGCCAGCGTCATTCCCGCCGGTACCAGCATGACGATTCCCGGCCAACCCGCGCAAAGCAGCGTGAGCGGACAACCGTCCGTCTCGCTGCAGCTCGTGGACGGCAGCGGTCGCCCGTTGACCGGCGAAGTCCAGCTGGGCGCTTGTGGCGGGTCGCTCGCTCCTTTGAGCGCGGACTTCACGTTGCCAGCCACCGCGCGGGCCACCGTAGCGTCCTGCCAGAACGGTCCGGGGGCAGCCGTCGCCTTGAACGGCGGGTTGACCCTGGAATCGGCCGTGACGGCGAGGATCACGCTACGGGGGGACTCGACGAGCGCGTCGACGTCGGGCACGCTGCAGCTCGTCGTCGTTCCTGATCAGGCTGCGATCCAATTCTCCAAGCAGCCTGTGAACGGCGGTGCCGGGGGGAATCCCTGGATCTACCTGCAGTTCATCGGCGCGTCGGGCGCGCCGGTCGGGCAGGAGATCCTCATCGGGCGGTGTTCGCAGTTCTCCTGATCCACGTTCTCAAACAAGCACGGGCGGGCGGCGCTTGCGCCGTCCGCCCGGTGCGCCAACGGGGCTTCGTTACGGTCGCGGCGGCCGCCGTGCTCGCACCCGCGGAGCCGGCAGATGCTGCCGCTGCTCGCGGCGGTGCCGGACCAGCTCGGCGACGCGCTCCTGGAAGCGGCGCCGCTCCTCCTGGTAGCGCGCCCGCTGCACCGGCGTCAGGTAGCCCTGCATTTCACGATCCTCGTCGCGATTGACCTGCTGCAGCGTGCCCTGATTCTGCTGCCGCTCGCTCATCAGCTGCTTCACCCGATCCTGGTTCGGGGATTGCGCCGCGAGCTCGGCGTTGAGCGCCTGGTTGATCTGACGCTGGCGCGCGCGGATCGGCTGGCGCTGCTGTTCGAAGCGCTGCTCCGTCGCGTCCAGCTTGCCGGCCTGATCGTCGCTCAACGCCAGGGTGGAGCGCACGTGCTCCGTCCAGCGCTGCCGGATCTGCGCGCGCAACTGCCGCGCCTCGGCCTGGTCGGCGGGCGACGTGCTCGAGTCATCCGGGACCTGGGCCGCCAACGCGGGCGTGAGCGCGAGCACCAGCGCGAGAATCCAGTTGAGCCGTTTCATCAGCCCTCCAGGGACGCGAGCAGCGTGCGGAGCTGCTGGGGCGTCAGGTCCTCGAGACCCACGTCCTGCGCCGGGACCGGCTCCTGAGCGCCGGGCTGGTCCAGCGAGGTGAGCACCTCGCGCAGCTGGGCGGGCGACAACTCGCCCAGGTCGATGGTCTCGACCTGAGGTGCCACGCCACTCGCCCGCGGCCAGATGCGGCGCGCCACGATGCTCGCGCCGCCGACCAGGACGAGCGCCGCCGCGATCCGCAGCCAGCCTGCCGGCAGACCCGCCCACAGCCGGCGCGGTGCCTGCCGCTCCTCGCGCAGCCGCGTTACGACCGCCGCGGCCGTGCGCTCCACGTCGATCCGCTCGGCGGCCACCGCACCCAGCCGCCGCGCCAGGTCTTCCAACTTGCCGTCGTGCAACGTGCCGTCGTCATTCATTGCATCCGCTCCTTCAGTCGCTTGACCGCGTGGTGATAATGCACGCGCGCGGCGCCCGGCGTCGTTCCCAACGCCGCGGCGATTTCCTCGTACTCGAGCCCCTGCTGCGCCCGGAGCAGGAACACTTCCCGCTGCAACCGCGGCAGCGCGCGCAGCTCATCACGCAGGCGCCCTTCGGCCTCGCCGGCCACCGCGTGCTCGTGCGGGTCGCCCGCGGTCGAGTGCAGCTGGTCCTCGAGCGGCACGACGCGGGCTCGCTTCGCCCGCCGGTGCGCGTCCTTCAGCACGTTCCCGCCGATCGTGAGCAGCCACGTGCGAAAGCGGCATTGGCCGCGAAACGAGCCGAGCGCGCGGAACGCGCGGATGAACGTCTCCTGCACCACGTCATCGAGATCCGCCTCCGGTGCCCCGGCGCCCGCGAGGAAGCGGGCCAATGCGCGCGCATGACGCCGGACCAGTTCGGCCGCCGCCTGCTCGTCACCGCCCTGCCAGGCGGCGATCAGCGCCGCGTCGGTCGGGCTGGGGACGGCGGCGGGCTCGGCTGGAGGCATGCGCGTTGGGGTGGTAGACGTGAGAGATGGGAACAAATTAAGGACCTTGAAATCCCGGTGACTCGCCCATAGCTTCGATATTCGAACAACCGTTCGAACCATGCGCCCCTACGACGAGCGGCTGGACCAGTTCCTCTCCCGGGCGGCGAAGGTGTTCGCCGACCAGGGGTATCACTCCACGACCATGCGCGACCTGGCTGCGGCCAGCGGGATGTCGCTGGCCGGGATGTACTACTACGTCCGCGGCAAGGAGGAGCTGCTCTATCGCATCCAGGCGCGCTGCTTCATCCGCGTGTTGGCCGGGGCCGAGGCAGTGCTGGGCGGCCTGGAGGACGCCGAGCCGGGCGAGCGGCTGCAGGCGTTCATCCGTCACCACGTCGGCTTCTTCGCGGCACACATGGCCGAGATGAAGGTGCTGTCGCATGAGGCGACGTCGCTGACCGGCGAGCGCCAGCGCAAGGTCAACGCGATCAAGCGTCGCTACGTCGACCTGCTCGAAGGGCTGCTGCGCGATGTGGCGCCCGACGAGCCGGCTGTGGAGCGCAGCGCCGCCGCGTACGCACTGTTCGGCATGATGAACTGGATCTACAACTGGTACGACCCGGCGGGCGAGATCGATCCCGAGCGCCTGGCCGGGCTGATCGCGCGCGTCTTCATCGGCGGCTTCGCCGACGCGCGCTCCCCCTCCCCGGTACACGGAGGCTGACGTCCCATGGCGACGATGACGGAACCCAAAGTCGAGAAGAAGACGCTCGTGCACTATATGGTGGAAAGCGGCGTGGCGATCATCGAGCTGGACGACCCGCCGGCCAACACCTACACCTACGAAATGATGCATCAGCTCGACGAGACGATCCTCAAGGCCCGCTTCGACGACAGCGCGC
>DATDFC010000087.1:0-2905 GCA_036522815.1 Gemmatimonadales bacterium
GAGCACCGGCGCCTTGACCGGCACGAGCTTCTCCGTGGTCATGGCCGGCGGCGGGCAGGCGTGCAATGTGATCTGGTGGTCAGAGGCGGCCGCGACGCTGACGGATTCGAACCTCAAAGGCAACATTCTCTCGGGTGCCGGTCTCACGCTCACCCGTGGCAGCATCGTTGGGCGAGCCTTGGCGAAAGCTGGGGTGACATTGACGGGCGTCACCAGCCTCGGCGGCTGCGTCGCCTAACAGAAAAACACTAGCGCGCAGTGCACTGAGCTGAGCGTGGGGGGTGCCGGGGATGCTCCCGACACCCCCCTCGTGGATCCCCCTCGGTGCACACACGAATTGCAAGGAGAACACCATGTTTACTCTGCTCCGACTCACGGCACGATTGGCCGTGGTTGCATCGGTTGGCGCGCTGCTGGTCACGGCGCGCGGCGCCGCCGCGCAATCCCCGGTGTTGCGCTTTGCCATCCTGGGCGGCCCGGCGGTGACCTGTACCAGCTCCGCGGTGAGCGGCGACGTGGGCGTCGCCGGCAGCGCCGCGTTCTCGAACACCGGGTGCAGCATTGGCGGGGCCACGCACGCCGGAGACGCGGTCGCCGCGCGGGCGTACGATGACTACCTCAGCGCGTACAACAACATCGCGGTCACGGGGTGCGGCGGCGCGCTGCTGACGGGTACGCTCGCGGGCCGGACGCTGGCGCCCGGCGTCTACTGCGTCAGCGCGGAGGCGAAGACGGGCGTGTTGACGCTCAACGGGCCTACGACCGGCAGCTGGACGTTCAAGGTCACGGACGGGGCGTACACCGGCGCGTTCACCGCCACCGACTTCTCCGTGGTCATGGCCGGCGGCGGGCAGGCGTGCAACGTGATCTGGTGGTCGGAGGCGGCGGCGACGCTGACGGATTCGAATCTCCAAGGAAACATTCTCTCGGGTGCAGGCCTCACGCTCACCCGCGGCAGCGTCTACGGGCGAGCGATGTCGAAAGCCGCGGTCACATTGACGGGCGTCACCTCCCTCAGGGGCTGCGCCTGATAGGAAAACGCTAGGGAGCAGTTGCGCACAGCTCAGCCCAATACGGGGTGTCAGGGATTCTCCTGACACCCTCTCATGGTTTTCCCGATATCATAAATCCTCTCTTGCACCGCAAGCTGATCCGGGGCATCATGCCCCAGCCTGGGAGGTCGATTCGTGGCAAAACGAATCCTCGTGTTGGTGATCGAAGACAATCGACTGGTGCGCGACGGGCTCGCCGCTTTGCTCGACGCGCAGCCGGACTTCAAGGTCGTCGCGGCCGCGGAAGGGGCGAACGCCGGCCTGCTCCAGGTGCGGGCGACCAAGCCGCACGTGGTGCTGGTGGACGCGGCCCTGGGGAATCACGACAGCCACCGCCTGGTGCAGAGCGTCCGGAAAGAAGCTCCCGAGAGCAAGGTCATTGTGATGGATCTGCTGCCGGCGCGGGAAGATGTCATCGCGTTTATCCAGGCGGGCGCGAATGGATTCATCGTGAAGGACGCGACGATCGAGGATTTCGTCAGAACCATTCGATCGGTCGCCGAGGGAGCCGATGTGGTGCCGCCC
Source organism: Gemmatimonadales bacterium (assembly GCA_036522815.1). GTDB lineage: Bacteria > Gemmatimonadota > Gemmatimonadetes > Gemmatimonadales > GWC2-71-9 > AG41. Next base: position 1,578 of record DATDFC010000087.1, read on the forward strand.
GCCCTGACCGGAACGCTGCTGTCCCACATTGTGGATCAAGCGGTCGCGCGCAGCACCGCGAGTGTGCTGGAAGCGGTGCAAATGACGAAGCGCGAGCGGGAGATCACCAGCTTGATCGCCGATGGCATGAGCAACAAGGAGATCGCCCAGCGCTTGAACATCGCCACCTACACGGTCAAGAGCCACGTGCACAACATTCTGGAGAAGCTTGCCTTGCACAGCCGCCTCCAGATCGCCGCGCATGCGCACAAGTCCTCCGTGTCGCAGACCGACCCCCCCACCGCTTCCGCCTGACGCCTGCACCCAAGTAGCTAAGTCGCATTTCATCCCGTCGGAGGATGTTCGCCTGCCACGCGCGCTGGCAGGTTGTGCTCTTGGGGAGGAGCGCGCCGTGAGGAATCTTTGGGCATACGCGTATGAGATCGTGCCCCCCCAGCCGTTCACGCGACTGGGCGCGATCCGCGCCATCCTGAAAGACGGGGCTGCGGCGGCGCGCGCCAGGGCCCGCACCTGGGCGGGGAGGCTCGTGCTGGAGCAGCGCGCCACGCACATCTTGATCGTGAGCGACGCTCCTGGGCGGAACCTCGCGATCGAGCAGCGCCTGGAGGCCGAGCTGGCGCGACTGGATGCGCGTTTCTCCGTGACCGGGCCGCTGGCGGTGGCCGACCCGGCCGAGGGAGTCGATGGGGGCGCCACCTACGACGGGAACGGACACCCAAGGAGCTAGCTCTTTCGGATTCGCAACAGATCCACGCGCTCACTCAGAGTTGTTAACTCGATTTTCATCCCGCTGACCGATGTCCGCCCGTCGCCCTCGCCGGCAAGTTGCCTGTCGAGGCGAGCGAGGTCCGACGTCCCATGGATCTCGGGACCCGCCCTGTCGTCACACCAACTGCTAGGAGAAAACCATGTTCACGCGATTGGCCGTCGTTGCATCGTTGGGCGCGCTGCTGGTCACGGCGCGCGTCGCCGCCGCGCAGTCCGGCGGCGGGGTGTTGAGCTTCGCCATCCTGGGGGGCCCGGCAGTCACCTGTACCAGCTCTACGACGAGCGGCGACATCGGTGTCGCCACCACCACGGCGTTCACGAACACCGGGTGCTCGGTTTCCGGCAACATTCACGCCGGCGATGCCGTCGCCGCGCAGGCGTACAATGATTACCTCAACACGTACAACAACATCGCGGCTACGGCGTGCAGCGGCGCGACGTTGACGGGGACCCTGGCGGGCCGGATCCTGCCGCCCGGTATCTACTGTGTCAGCGCGGAGGCGAAGACGGGCGTGTTGACGCTCAACGGCCCGGCGACGGGCAGCTGGACGTTCAAGGTT
>DATDFC010000088.1:0-48087 GCA_036522815.1 Gemmatimonadales bacterium
AGGCTCCGTGTACATGGGGCTGGGCGAGGCGCTGATGGAGGAGATGGCGTACCGCGGCAACCGCAACGTGGTGCACAAGATTCCCAGCCTGCTCGAGTACAAGAGCCCCACCACGCTCGAGATGTGCGACGTGGTCACCTATGTGGTCGAAGACCCCGACCCGAACGGCCCGTTCGGCGCCAAGGAGTGCGGGCAGGGTCCCCTGCTGCCCGTACCCCCCGCCGTGGCGAATGCCGTGTACGACGCGGTCGGTGTGCGCATCGACGAGGTGCCGATCACGCCGGAGAAGGTGTTCAAGGCCCTGCGGGCAAAGGGAAAGGGGGAAGAGGGACGGGTCGGGCCCAAGAGCTTCCCCGAGATACCCTGGCCCGAGCCGACGCGGGTGCCGCCGCCCTGGGAGGGGGGGGATGGAAAGGCCGTAGAGGTCGGCAGAGGTCGGCAGAAGTCGGTAGAGGTGCGTTGATGCTTCGACTGCCGGCGTTCACATACCTGCAACCGCGGACGCTTCAGGACGCGCTCGCCATGAAGGCAGACGCGGGGCCCGACGGGATGTACGTCGCCGGCGGGACGGATCTGTACCCCAACATGAAGCGCCGCCACCAGGAGCCGCGCACCGTCATCTCGTTGATGGGGATTCCGGAGTTGAGAAGGTTGGAAGGTTGGACTGTCGGAACGTGCATCACCCTGACCGAGCTTTCCAACCTTCCAACCTTCCAAGGTTCGTATCCAGCCGTCGCGCATGCGGCGGGGCTCGTCTCCACCCCCCTGCTCCGCAACATGGGGACGCTGGGCGGCAATCTCTGCCTCGACACGCGCTGCAACTACTACAATCAGACGTACGAGTGGCGCCAGGCGATCGACTTCTGCATGAAGAAGGACGGGCACATCTGCTGGGTGGCACCATCGTCCCCGCGGTGCTGGGCCGTCAGCTCGTCCGACGTCGCCCCCGTGATGGTGGCGCTGGGCGCGGACTACGTGCTCGTCGGCCCGGGCGGGGAGCGCGTCGTGCCCGCGGCGCGGTTCTATCACAACGACGGCATCAATTATCTGACCAAGCAGCCCGATGAGATCCTAAGCGCGGTGCGGCTGCCGCGGCCGGATGGGTGGGACGCGGTGTATCACAAGCTGCGCCGTCGAGACGCGTTCGACTTCCCCGTGCTCGGTGTCGCCGCATGGGTGAGGTGGGAACGCGGAGGTGGGAAGGCGGAACGCGGAACGGTTGCGGAGGCGAGGATCGTGTTGGGGGGTGTCGCGAGCTGGCCCCAAGAAGTACCGGAGGCAGGTGCAGCGCTCGCCGGGAGCGATCTCTCGGACGACGCGATCGCGGCCGCCGCCGCCGCCGCGTATCGGCCCGCCAAGCCCATGGACAACACCGATTTCGATTTGTCGTGGCGCAAACAGATGACGCGCGTGTACGTGACGCGGGCGCTGGCCGAGCTGCAGGAGCGCCGCTCCCTCGCGCCGACCTCTACCTCGGAGTCCCGATGGAAGAAGAGCTGAGTCCACTCGAGCCGTCCCTGGCCCCGACTCACAACCTCGTGGCGGAGCGCCTGTTCCGCGCCCGCATCGTGATTCTCACGGGTGAGATCACGCAGCGCGTGGCGGCGAACGTCACAGCGCAGCTGCTCGCCATGGCCGGCGAATCGAGCGACGACATCACGGTGTTCATCAACTCCCAAGGCGGGCATGTGGAAGCGGGCGACACGATTCACGACCTGGTGCGGTTCCTGAGTCCGCGGGTCAAGATGGTCGGCACCGGGTGGGTGGCGAGCATCGCCGCCTTGATCTACGTCGCCGTGCCGCGCGAAGACCGGTATTGCCTCCCCAACACGCGCTTTCTGTTGCACCAGCCCGCCGGCGGGTCAGGCGGCTCGGCGAGCGACATCGAGATCGAGGCGCGTGAGATCCTCAAGATGCGCGATCGCCTGAACCGCGTCTTCGCACAGCAGACCGGCCAGCCGCTCGAGCGCATCGAGGAGGACACGCGTCGCAACTTTTGGCTGTCGGCCGAGGAGGCGCGTCGCTATGGCCTGGTCGGGCGGATCATCGAGCACCAGGCCGAGCTCGGCGCGGCGCGGTGACCTATGAGACCACACTGGATGATGATCGTGGCACTACTGGCCGGGTGTGGCCGGTCCGACCGGGAGCCGGCGCAGGCAAAGGCGACGGCGACCGCGACGGCCCCGGCGAGCTTCCACGTCAGGTTCGAGACCAGCGCCGGCGCCTTCGTCGTGGAGGTGACGCGGGCCTGGGCGCCACACGGCGCCGACCGACTCTCCGAACTCGTGCGGCAGGGCTTCTACGACGGAGGGCGCTTCTTCCGCGTGGTCCCGGGGTTCGTCGTCCAATTCGGGCTGAGCGGCGATCCGGCGGTGTCGGCCCGCTGGCACGCGGCCACTATCCCGGACGATCCGGTGACCCAGCATAACACCCGCGGCACGCTCACCTTCGCCACCGCGGGGCCGAACACACGCACCACGCAGCTGTTCATCAACTACCGCGACAACATTCGCCTCGACGGGATGGGCTTCGCCCCCCTGGGTCGCGTGGTCGAAGGCATGGACGTGGTGGATCACATCTACGCGGGTTACGGCGAGCGGCCCGATCAGGCGCAAATCGAAGCGCGGGGAAACGCGTACCTCGCGGCCGCGTTCCCCCGCCTCGACTCGATTACGCGCGCGACGATCGTCGCGCCCTAAGCCGGCGTCTTCGCGTCTCCGAGGGCCTCGACCTCGCCCCGCATCCGGTCGAGCAGCTCCACCAGCGTGCGTCGAGTGGCCTCGTCGCGCGCTTTCCAGCCGGCGCGGTACACGGCGCGCACCAACCGTGCGGCGGCGCGGTTGACTTCGATCATGCCACCGCCCAACGTGCGATCCACGGCGTCGCGGACCCGCTCGAAGATGTCGTCCACCACGTCGCGATGCTCTTCGAGAAAGCGCGTTCCCAGAGCGGTGATCTCGTACACCTTCTTCCCCTCGACCTCTTTGGAGCTCACCAACCCCTCGTCCTCGAGCCACTGCAGCGTGGGGTAGACGGTTCCGGGGGAGGGAGAGTAGCAGCCGTGCAGCTGCTCTTGCAGCTCCTTCATCACCTCGTAGCCATGGCGCGGCTTGTCCTTGAGGAGCTTGAGGATCACGTACTTCATGTCACCCGATTCGAACCACTGGCGGCGCCGCCCGCGCGGGCCGCCCCAGAAGAACGCCCGGGGGCCGAAGCCGAAGGCGAAGCCATCCCATCCGAACTGTCGCGTCATTGTCTCCTCGGTGTTATGCGATGTAACGTGAAGATATACCTTGACGATATATCGTGTCAATCGCTCGTAACAGCGCTCACAGCGATCCCGTCGGCCGCCGCACAAGTTCTAAGGCCGCATGAACTTGTGCAGGGGGAGCGGGGTGGTACATTTGGAGCCCGCGCTAACCCTGTTTTCCCTTAGCCCGCGCGCCCGGAAGGAGCTTCGATGTCCGTGCAGGTTACCCCCCACCCCGCCTGGGTGGCCGACCTGGATGCTGCTCTGGATCCCAGCCGCGAGGCGATCCTCGACACGCCGGTGATCGTCCACGCCTCGGAGAACGAGCTGGTGGACGGCAAGATCCAGAACTTCCTGGTGGCCTTTTATCCGATCATCCGTGACTTCCCACAGTGGCTGCAGCTGCTGCTGGACCGCTCGCCGGAGGATGGGAAGGTGTTCTTCCGGGACAACATCCGCGTCGAGAAGCGCCACGACGCCATGTGGCGCGCCATGGGGGACGGCTTTAACGTCCCGAAGGAGCGGTTTCAGGTGCCCGAGCCGATGATCCCCGACGTGAAGGAATTCCACGCCTACCTGACCGAGATGTGCCGCAACGCGACGTTCGGCGCGGCCGTATCGGCGACCAATTACGCCGTGGAAGGCGTGGCGCAGAAGATCTCCGAGAAGGCGCTGCGCGGGCTCGCCAAGAACGAGAAGATCGGACCGCGCGGGCGTTGGTGGCTGGAGGAGCACGCCAAGTACGACGATGAGCATCCCATCCACGCCCTGGAGATCATCAAGGGCTGCGTGAAGCGCGGTGAGGCGCCGCGCGGCGTGACCGAGTCGGCCCTCAAGAGCCTGGACCTCATGAAGGACGCCATGCTGGCCTCGTACGACTCATGACTAAGGGCCGGCGCGCTACGCCCGCGCGCGGGCTGCGGTCTCCCGTTCCGTCCTCCAAGACGGCGTCCAAGCGCCCGCTTGATTCGCAGCGCATCGCGGCCGAGATCGTGGCCGCGCTCGCGGACGCGGTGATCGTCACCGGCCTCGATCGCCGGGCGCTCACGGCCAACCGCGCCGCGGCGGACCTGTTCGGCCGGCCGCTCGAGGACCTGCCGGGAACGCCTATCGACGACCTGGTCGCGCCGGGCGAGCGCGCCAACGTCGCCGAGCACGAGCAGCTGGCCTTCGGGGGCGAGGAGCAGCACTACGAGACGAAGATCGTGAGCGCGAGCGGCGAGGAGCGGGTGGTCGCCGTCTCCACGACGCCGCTCGTGGTCGAGGGCGAGCTGATCGGGGCCGTGGCGACGTTGCGCGATATCACCGAGCCGCGGCGGGCGCAGGAGACCCTGGCGCGGTCGGAAGCGCGCTACCGCAACCTGTTCGAGTCGGCGTCCGACGCGATCGTCACGCTGGACGCGAACGGGCGGTTCACCACCTTCAATCACGCCGCCGAGATCATCTCGGGGTACCGCCGCGAAGAGCTGGTGGGCCAATGGTTCGCCCCCATGCTCCCGGACGACGAGCTCCCCAAGGCCCTGGCCCACTTTCAGAAGGCGCTCGCCGGCGAGACGGGCCTGTTCGAAACCAGCTTCTACGCCAAGGACGCCAACGTCCGGACCATTCAGGTGACGTACTCGACGCCGCAGCTCGACGAAGAGGTGCTGTGCGTCATCCGCGACGTCACCGACCAGAAGATGCTGCAGGAGCAGCTGATCCAGTCGGAGAAGATGTCGGCGATCGGGCAGCTCGTGTCCGGGGTGGCGCACGAGCTCAACAACCCGCTGGCCGGGATCTCGGCGTTCGCCCAGCTGCTGCTGAGTGAAAAGCGCTTCCCCCCCGATCAGCGCACGGCGGCGGAAATGATCTACGCCGAAGCCCGGCGCGCCTCGCGCATCGTGCAGAACCTCCTGACCTTCGCGCGCCAGCACAAGCCGGAGCGCTCACCCACGTCGGTCAACCAGGTGCTGGACGACACGCTCGAGCTGCGGGGATACGAGCTGCGGGTGCGGGGGATCGACGTGCAGCGAGACTACGACGACCAGGCCCCCGAGACCATGGCCGACGCGCACCAGCTGCAGCAGGTGTTCCTGAACCTGATCACCAACGCCGAGCAGGCGATGGAGCGGGCCGAGCGGGACCAGCAGCGCCTCACGGTCCGCACGCGCCAGGCGGGCGCGCTCATCCGCATCGAGGTCGAAGACACGGGCCCCGGCATCCCCCCCAATCTGCTGGAGCGGATCTTCAACCCGTTCTTCACCACCAAGCCCACGGGATCAGGCACGGGTCTGGGGCTCTCGATCTCGCTCGGCATCGTACGCGAGCACGAGGGGCGCATCTGGGCGGAAAACGCCCCTCAGGGCGGGGCCCGGTTCGTGATCGAGCTGCCGGTCGTGGCGCCACGCGCCACGGGGGATTTCCCGAGCACGCCCTTGGTGCAGCCCGTCACCGACCGGCTGCACGTGCTCGTGGTGGACGACGAGGCCTCGGTCCGGGTCGCGCTGCAGCGCTATCTGTCCAGCCGGGGCCACGAGGTCGAGACGACCGCCAGCGGCAGGGAAGCCCTCGCCCGGATGCGCGAGGACGCCTTCGACGCGGTCATCATCGACATGCGGATGCCGGACCTGTCGGGAGAGCAGTTGTTCGGAGAGCTCAAGGCGCGCGATCCGTCCTACGCGGATCGCGTGATCTTCACGACCGGGCAGCTGGTGGACGATACGGTACGCAACTTCCTCTCCTCCACCGGCCGCCCCTGTGTGCCCAAGCCGTTCGAGTTCACCGCGTTCGACCAGGTGCTGCCGGCGCGCCGCGTCTCCTGATCAAACGCGCTGCAGCCGCGCGCGTCGCAACCGCAGCAAGCGCCGCAGGCTGCTCTGATCCTCGCGCATCTTGCGCTCCAGCTGGTGGCGCATGCGATGCTCCCCGGCCTCCGGCACCTTCCACGCGAGCGACATCCGCTTCTGCTTGCGCAGGATATCGATCGACACGGACTCCCCCGCCTCGTACGACCGCAGGATGCGCATCGCGTGGGACTGGCTGGTCGGCTTCCGCCCGCCGATCGACAGGATCACGTCCCCGCCCTTGAGGGGCAGGGTCGAGTCCGCGGGCGCCTTCACTACCAGGATGCCCTCCTTCGTGCCGAAGTAGTCCCCGAGGTCCGGGTTCAGGCTCACCAGCTCGAGGTCCCCCCAGGGCTCCCCGAACGACCATTCGAAGTCCATCCCCGGCATGTGCGGCATCGCGGGCATCGCGATCGAGGGGCCCGGCATTTCCATCCGCATGCCGCCGTCCAGATCCTGCGCGACGAGCGTCGCCTGTTTCGTGTCGGTGCCGCGGCGGTACTCGACCCGCACGGTGTCACCCGGCTCGAGCTTGCGGGCGAGCGCGACGAGCCTGCGCCCCGGCCCGGACTCGTCCTCGTCTTCGGCCTGGAGGCCGCCGAGCGAGGTGCCCGCGAACTTGGTGATGATGTCGCCCACCTTGAGCCCCGCCTTGTCGGCGGGGCTACCGGGCGTCACGCCTTCGATCTTGGCGCCGATCTTGTCGCTCTCGGCGCTGGCGTCGGTCCGGACGATGACGCCGATCCGACCGCGGTTGTCGCTGAACGAAAACGAAAACGCGCGCGGCGCCCGCGGGGCCCGCGGAGCACGGGGCGCCGCCGGCGGCTCCTGGGCCGCGAGCCCGGCTGCCCATAACCCTGCGACGGCTGCGATGACGAACCAGTGACGCTGCATGTGTGATACCTCCGGGGCTCTACAGCCCCACGTAAACGGCCCGCGTGACGTGAACGCCCACGAGCTGCTGCATGAGATCGACGCGCTGCTGCCAGAGCTTCACCAGGTCACCGGGACCCGGCGCGGAGTCCGGCGGTCCCACGCGGGCCAGCTCGCCGTCGATGGCCGCGATGCGATCTTCCAGGGCGGCCGCGAGCGCCGCAGCCGTACCGCTCATCACGCGGGCGTCCGGGTCGACGCGCTCGAGCTGCTGTTCGAGCGTCGCCGATTCCCGCTTGATCGAAGCGAGATCTGCGGCGTTTGCCTGCCCGGTGCCGAACGGCCGGAACACGAGCAGCCCGGCGACCGTCGCCGCCGCCGCCACGCTCCATGCCCCCCACTGGCTGCGGCGCCGGCGCCGCTCCGCGAGCACCGCATCGCGCACCACCGGCCAGCGATCGCGCGGGGGGCGCCGGGTCGGCAGGGCCTTGAGCTGCGCCACGCGCTGATACAGGGCATCGAGCTCCGCCCGGCACGCCGCGCACGCCGCGGCGTGCGAGCGTGCCCAGGCGGACGCCTCGCCCGCCTGCAGCGCCAACAGATCGTCCATCGTGCAATGCATCATGATGCCGCTCCTTCATCCTCCAGCATGCCCCGCAGGCGCGCATGCGCCCGCGCCAGCTGCGACTTGGAAAAACTCACCGTCCTACCCATCTGCTCCGCGATCTCCTCGTGCGTGTACCCTTCGACGTCGTGCAGCCACACCACGGCGCGCGACGTCTCGCTCAACCGCTCGAACGCCCGCTCCAGGTCGACCCGGGCCGGCACGCCCGAGCCCCCGGGTCCGGCCGCCGCTTCCTCGTGCAGCTCCTCCGTGGCGCGCACCTGGTTGCGCCGGATCCGCATCAGGGCCTTCGACGCCGCGATCTGCCGGATCCACCCCCACAGGTGCCCTTCCCCGCGGTAGTGCTTGATGCTCCGCACCACCTCGAGGAACGTCTCCTGCAGCACGTCCTCCGCGTCCTCCGGGCTGCGCAGCATCCGCAGGGCGAGGTTGTACACGGGCGTTTCGAACGCGCGGTACAGCGCCTCCAGCGCCTCCAGGTCGCCGGACTTTGCCCGGGCAACGAGAATATCGGGGACGGCGAGTGAGATGGTCATCTCCTGAAATACATAGATGCGTCAAGTACGAAAGACGTCGCACACTACGAAAAGACGTAGCACAAAGGCGTCACGCAGAACCGTCACGCCAGACGACGTCGCGCGACGACGTCGTGCTACGTTGCCGTGCAACGCCTCTGCGTGACGCCTTCTAACCGATTGCGAATAGGGTAGTTGCAGCTATCTTCCGGCATGCCCCCCCTCGACCGTCCCACCCTCCACAACTGGCTGCACCACTGGCAGGACGAATACGACGCCGCCTTCCTGTACCTCGTGCTCGCGGGCCAGGAGCCGGAGCCGAAGCGCAAGGACGTGTACATCAAGCTGGCCGGCGTGGAAGAGCGGCACGTGCAGATGTGGGAGAAGCTGCTGGCGGAGCACGGCCATCCGGTGGGCCGCCCGCGGCCGTCGGTGAACGCGCGACTGCGCGCCTGGTTCGGGCGGCGCTTCGGGCCCGGCTACCTGCTGCCGCTGCTGCTGCGCGAGGAGGGGCAGGAGGTAAAGGGCTACATGGACCTGCACAAGCGGGCCACCTTCCCCGACGCACGCGAGGTGTCGCTCAAGCTCGCGAAGGAATCGGCGGCCCACGCCGAGACGCTGGCGGACCTGGCGGGCCGGGCGGCGGAGCCGTGGCACAACACGGGGTCGGGCGGGTTCCTGCGCAACGTCGTGTACGGGTTCAACGACGGCCTGACCGCCAACTTTGGTCTGGTGGCGGGCGTGATCGGCGCCGCCGTCACGCCGCACATCGTGCTGCTCTCGGGACTCGCCGGCATGATCGCGGACGCGCTCTCGATGGGCGCGTCGGGGTACCTCGCGGCCAAGAGCGAGCAGGAGGTGTACGACCACGAGATCGCCATGGAGAAAGAAGAAATCCGCATCATGCCCGAAGTGGAGGAGGCGGAGATCGCCCTGGTCTATCAGACCAAGGGCATCGAGGCAGGGATCGCGCGCCAGATGGCCGCCGAGGTGATGCGCGACTCGCAGCGGGCGCTGGACGAGCAGGTGCGCGAGGAGCTCAAGATCGGGGAGGCGCACGCGACCCCGTTCAAAGAAGGATGGGTCACGGGGGCGTCCACGGCGGTCGGGGCGCTCATTCCGGTGGCGCCGTTCCTGGTGCTGAGCGGGCCGGCGGCCGCGTGGACCGCGTTCGCGATCGCCATGCTCTCCCACTTCGCGGTCGGGGCGGCGCGCAGCTTTTTCACGGGCCGGGGCGTGATCCGCAGCGGGATCGACATGTTCGTGGTGGGCCTGGGGGTGGCCGGCGTCGGGTACGTCGTCGGCGACGTGATCGCGAAGATACTGTGACGGCGTCGTGCGTGGTGAGTGGTCGACACCGGTCGCAACCACGCACCACTCACCACGCCTGTTTCGTCACACCACGAGATTAAGCAGCCGATCCTGCACATACACCGTCTTTCTCAGCTGCTTCCCGTCGACAAATTTTCGCACCGACTCGTCCTGCATCGCCAGCGCGACGACCGCCGCTTGGCTCGCGCCGCGGCCCACCGTCACCCGGCCCCGCACCTTGCCGTTCACCTGCACCACCACCTCCACGTCGCCTGCGGCGGCGAGCCGCTCGTCGAACGCCGGCCAGGCCGCCGTGAAGATCGAGCGCTCGTGTCCGAACAGCGACCACAGCTCCTCGGCGAGGTGCGGCGCGTACGGTGCCACCATCACGATCAGCGGCTCGATGGCGTCCCGTGCCGTGACCTGCTCGTCGCGCACCGTGTTGAGGTACTCCATCATCGCCGAGATGGCCGTGTTGTAGTCGAGCCGCTCGGTGTCGGTCGTCACCTTCTTGATCGTCTGGTGCAGCTTGCGCTCCACCACTGACCCCGGGAACCCCGGGCTTGCGCCCGGGGTCAGGGCCGCGGCTTCATGCGCCGCCGCCCACAGTTTGTCGAGGAAGCGGCGCACGCCGATGATGCTCGTGTCGCGGAAGTCGCCGCCCTCCTGGAACGGCCCGAGGAACATCAGGTACATGCGCAGCGTGTCGGCGCCCCACTTCTGGATGTAGGCGTCGGGAATGACCACGTTGCCGCGCGACTTGGACATCTTCGCGCCATCCTTGATGATCAGCCCATGCGCGCGGAGCTTCGGGAACGGCTCGTCGAACTGCAGTTTCCCGAGCTCGTGCAGCACCATCGTGATGAAGCGGGAATAGAGCAGGTGCAACACGGCGTGCTCGTTGCCGCCGATGTAGCTCGACACCGGCAGCCACGCCCTGGTGCGCGCCGGGTCCCACGGCCGGTCGTCGAATTCGGTCGACGGGTAGCGCAGGAAGTACCACGCCGAGTCGAGGAACGTGTCGGACACGTCGGTCTCGCGCCGGCCCTGGGCGCCGCACTGCGGGCACTTCACGAAGTACCACTCCTTGTGGCGCGCGAGCGGCGAGACCCCGCTCGCATCGGGCCGGAAGTCCTGGATGAACGGCAGCTCCACCGGGAGGTCCCGCTCCGGCACCGCCACCGGTCCGCAGCCGTCGCAATAGATGATCGGAATGGGTGGGCCCCAGTAGCGCTGGCGTGAAATGCACCAGTCGTGCAGCCGGTACTGCACCTGGGACGTGGCGAGTCCCCGCTGCTGGAGCCAGGCCACGATACGCCGCTGCGCGTCGCGGCACGACAGCCCGCTGAATTCGCCGGAGTTGACGAGCATGCCGTCCTGCGTGACGCTGGGAAGCGGCTCACCGGTGCGCACCACTTCGCGGATCGGCAGCTTGAACTGGGTCGCGAACTCGAAGTCCCGCGTGTCGTGGGCCGGGACGGCCATGATCGCCCCGGCGCCGTACTCCATGAGCACGTAGTCCGCGATCCAGATGGGGATCGCCTCACCCGTGGCCGGATTGCGGGCGTAGGAGCCGAGGAACACGCCGCTCTTGGTCTTGTCGCCCACGCGGCGGGACACGATGTCCTTCCCCTGCATCGCACGCCGATAGGCGTTGACGTCGCGTCGCTGCTCATCGGCGGTCAGCTGGTCTACGAGCGGATGCTCGGGGGCGAGCACGAGGTACGTCGCGCCGAACACGGTGTCGGGACGGGTCGTGAACACGGGGATCTTCGCGCCGGCCGGGGTCTCGAAAACCAGCTCCGCGCCCTCGCTGCGCCCGATCCAGTTGCGCTGCAGCGCCCGGGTGGAATCCGACCAGTCGAGCCGGTCGAGGTTCTCGAGCAGGGGCTCCGCGTACTTCGTGATGTTGAAGAACCACTGCTCCAGAAAGCGCTGCTCGACCTTGGTGTCGGGATGTCGCTCGCAGTAGCCGTTGATCACCTGCTCGTTCGCGATCACGCTCATGTCCTTGGGGCACCAGTTGACCGCCGCCTTCTTGCGGAACGCGAGCCCCGCCGCGAACAGCTGCAGGAAAATCCACTGCGTCCACTTGTAGTAGCGGGGGTCGGTGGTGGAGAGCTCGTGCCGCCAGTCGAACATGCCGCCGAACCGGCGCAGCTGGCGACGGAAGGTCTCGATGTTCTTCGGGATGAGCTGGGCCGGGTTGATCCCCACCGAGAGCGCGTAGTTCTCCGAGTGGATGCCGAACGCGTCGAACCCGATGGGCTCGAACACGTCGTGCCCCTGCAGCCGCTTGAAGCGCCCGTAGATGTCGGCGCCGGTGAACGCGAACATGTTCCCCACGTGCAGCCCTTCGGCCGACGGGTAGGGGAACATCATGAGGTTGTGGAACGGCCGGCGCGCGCGGTCGAGATCGGGCTCGTTGGTGTGCTCCCGCGCCCAGCGCTCCTGCCACTTGGCCTCGACCAGCTGCGGGTCGTACGCCGGGACCTGAGTCATAAGTCCATGAAATTAAACAGGCTTGCTCAACCGGGTAACCCTGCGTAGCTTCGCTTCCAACCCGCATCATGTCCAGTCGCACCCCGCAGCTCCGGCAGAGCTTCCTGGTGACGGGGGCGGCCGTGGCCCTCGTCTTGGCGACGGGGTTTGCCATCCTCTCGAGCCGCAGCGCCGGCCGGATCGTCGAGCGGCAGGCGAACGCCCGCGGCCAGGATCTGGCGACGCACGTCGCATCGCTGGTCGATCTGTATCTGCGCGAGCGCCGCCACGAAGCCGAGGCGCTGGCGGGCTCTCCCGCCGTGGTCCGCGTCGCGCTCGACGCGTCCCAGTCCGCGGTGCGCCAGCGCCTGCCCCAGCTCGACATCGCCACCCTAGAGCGGACGTTCAATCAGCGGCGTGAGCTGGGCGGCGATCCGGATCTCGCAGCCTACCTGCGCGGCTACACGCAGCACTCCGACTTCGCCGAGCTCTTTTTCACCGAAAGCCACGGGTACAACGTGCTCGCGTCCGACCGCACCTCGGACTTCGTGCAGTCGGACGAGGAGTGGTGGCAGCAGGCCGTGAAGACCGGGGCGTACGAGGGCCCGCCCCGCTACGACTCCTCGGCGGCCGTGGTGTCGCTCGAATACGACATCGCCATCCGCGCGCCGCGCGTGGCGCGCCCGGTAGGCGTCCTCAAGGCCGTGTTCGCGCTGGATCGGCTGTCGCGGCTCCTCGCCGCCGCCGACCTGCCCGGCGGCGTGCGGCTCGAGGTGGTCGACGCCCAGGGCCGCCGCATCGTCACGCCGGACTCGGGCGAGCTGCTGCGCCCGCTGCCGCAGGCGGCGGACATCCCGCGGCAGTCGCGCCCGGCCACGGCGCGCGTGGTCGGGCCGGGAGGGAGTGCGGATCTCGTCGTCACGGTGCCGACCACGGACGGGAAATGGTGGGTCGTGTTCCGCGAGCCCGAGCGCGTGGCCTACGCCGTGGCGCGCACCACGGCGACGAACATCGTGCTCTGGACCGTGGCCCTGTTCGGCGCCGCGCTCACCCTGCTGGTCGTGTTCTGGCGGCGGCTCAACCGGCGCGTCACGGAGCCGGTGAAGGCGGCGGGAGCGATCGCGAGTCGGGTGGCGGGCGGCGACCTGTCCGTCACGGTCGTGACCGAGCGGACGGAGGCCGCCGAGGTGGGCGACCTGCTCTCGTCCGTGCATTCCATGGTGGTGGCGCTGCGCCGGCTGGTGGGCGCCATCCGCACCGCGGCGGACGAAGCGGCGGCCATGGCCACCGAGATCTCGGCCTCGACCGAGCAGATGAGCGCGTCCACCGAGCAGATGTCGGCGACGTGCCAGGACCTGACGAAGCGCGCCGCGGAGCAGGCGCAGCTGGTGCGTTCGGCCGCGGACGACGCAGGCAAGATCCTCCAGATCGCGACCATCCTCGCGGCCGGCGCCGACGATTCGGTGCGGCGCAACAGCGCCGTCGCAGAAGTCGCCAAGCGGCACAAGGACGTCCTGGACCAGAGTACGGCCCAGCTCGCGAAGCTCGTGGAAGAGGTGGGAAAGGGCGCGGCGGAGGCCGACGCCCTGGCGCGGGCATCCGCGGACATCCAGAAGTTCGTCGCCCAGGCCAAGTCGGTCGCGACCCAGACGAACATGCTGGCCTTGAACGCGGCCATCGAGGCGGCGCGCGCCGGACCGCAGGGACGCGGGTTCGCCGTCGTGGCGGACGAGGTGCGCAAGCTCGCCTCGGTGGCCGCTGCGGCGGCGACCGATACCGCCGACACGGTGCGCGGCGTGCTGGGGCGCGTGCAGGCGACGCGCGATCGCCTGGCGCATCTCGCCCAGGGCGCGGGCGCGGCGCGGGAAGCGGCCCAGACGGCGGCTCAGGGGCTCGGGACGGTGGCCGCGGAGGCCGAGGCCAACGACGTGTGGAGCCGCGAGATCGCCAACATGGCTGGTGAGATGCGGCGCCTCGTCGAGGAGATCGGAGCGCGCCTCAACTCGGTGGCCGAGGGTACCGAGAACCTGCTCGCGTCGGCCGAGGAGATCGCCGCGTCGAGCGAACAGCAGAGCGCGTCGACCGAGGAGATCGCGTCGTCCGCGAACCAGCTGGCCGAGGCGGCGGACAAGCTCACCGGGGCGGTGAAGTCGTTCCGCCTCCTGGCCGACGAGGAGCCGCCGCGCGTGCAGGCGGCCGATTAGCCCGGAACCAATCGGCAGTGCGCTCCGTACGGAACACGCACCCCGTGCCACCTACCCCAGCGGAGCCGTCCTAAGATGAAGCGCCGCAATATGCTCGCCGTCGTCACCGCGGTCGCCGTGCTGGCGCTCGGCGCCATGGCCGCCGCCGGCAGGCTGGGCGGGCACAAGAAAGACGGCCTGAAAGCGGTGGCGGTGGCGCGCGGGTCCCTGGTCGACAAGGCCCTCGCCGTCGGCACGATCGAGCCGCGGGTCGAAGTCAGCGTGAAGTCCATCCTCGCCGGCGTGGTGCGACAGCGCTTCGCGGCAGTCGGGGACTTCGTCAAGCGGGGCCAGCCGCTGCTCGAGATCTCACCCAACCCGACGCCCCTGGAAATGGTCGAGCTGCGCCGCAGCGTCGAGCTGCGCGAGATCGAGCTCAAGAATCTGGAGCGCGACCTGGCCCGCCAGCAGGAGCTGCGCAGCAGGAATCTGATCTCCCCCTCCGATATCGAAGCGGCGCAGCAACGGGTGGACGAGTCGCGCTCGCAGCTGTCGCTAGCGCAGGAGCGGCTGGCGCTACAGGAGGGCGGGACGGTGCTGGCCAACGGCAAGCCGGTCGAGACGGTGGTCCGCGCCCCCATCGACGGCTATATCCTGGAGGACTCGATCGAAATCGGGGATCCCGTGGTGCCGTTGACGCCGTACCAGGCGGGCACCGTGCTGATGCGGATGGCGGCCATGCGGGACCTGATCTTTCGGGGCACCGTGGACGAGATCGACGTCGGCCGGCTCAAGGAGGGCATGCCGGTCACGATCAAGATCGGCGCGCTGCCCAACGCGACCGTCAAGGGGCGGCTCGACAAGATCTGGCTCCAGGCGCACAAGCAGGAGCAGGCGACGGTGTTTCCGATCGAGATCGTCCTGACCGAAGTGGAGGGTGCCACGCTGCGCGCCGGCTACTCGGCCAACGCGGAGGTGATCATCGCTCGCCGCGACAGCGTGCTCTACGTCCCCGAGCGGCTCATCACCCACCGCAACGACTCGAGCTTCGTGACCGTCCGCGCCGGACCGGGCAAGACCGCGGAGCGGAGCATCAAGACCGGTCTCTCGGACGCCATCAACATCGAGGTGCTCGAGGGCCTGCAGCCGACAGACTCGATCATCGAGCCGCCCCCGCGCGAGATCAGCTGACGTGTGGCGCGAGTTCTTCGCCGACCTGCGGGCGCAGAAACTCCGCACCTCCCTCACCGTGCTGGGGATCGCCTGGGGCACCGTCGCCGTGGTGGTGCTGCTCGCGTTCGGGGTCGGACTGGAGCGCCAGACCAGGAAACGGTTTCACGGCCTGGGTGACCGGATCGTGATCCTGTGGGGCGGACGGACCACAAAGCCGTTCGCCGGCTTCGGCGATGGCCGCCCCATCCGGCTGCACGCCGAGGACGTGCCGCTGCTCGCCCGCGAAGTCGCCGAGATCCAGTACATCAGCCCCGAGTACATCACGCAGAGCACGCGGGTGCGGCGCGGCGTCAAGGCGGCCGCGCCCGCCGTCACCGGGATCGTCCCGGTGTACGGCTTCATGCGCAACATCATCCCCGAGGCGGGCGGGCGCTTCATCAACGATCGCGATGTCGCCGAGCGGAGGCGGGTGGCCGTGCTGGGCGACGAGCTGGCCAGGCTGCTGTTCGAGCACGACGCACCGGTCGGCCAGCAGGTGCTCCTGGGAGACGCCCCATTTACGGTCGTGGGCGTGATGCGGCCCAAGCTGCAGAACTCTTCTTATCAGGAGCGCGACAAAGACCGGATCTTCATTCCCGCCTCGACGCACTACGCCCTGTTCGGCAACCGCTTCCTGAGCAACATCGTCTATCGCGCGCGGACCTCGGAGGTCACTAAGCAGGCGGAGCGGCGGGTGTATGAGACGCTGGGGCGGAAGTACCGGTTCGATCCCAAGGACAAGGATGCGCTGGCGTTCTGGGACACGAGCGAGTGGGAGACGCGCTTCGGCCAGATGTTCGTGGCCTTCAACATTTTCTTCGCGATCGTAGGGAGCTTCACGCTGCTGGTGGGCGGCATCGGGGTCGCGAACATCATGTACATCGTGGTGCGGGAACGGACGCGTGAAATCGGCGTGCGGCGCGCAGTCGGCGCCACGCGCGCCGACATCCTGCGGCAGTTCTTCGCCGAGGCGCTGATGATCGTAGCGCTGGGCGCGATGCTCGGGCTGCTGCTGTCGCTGGGGCTCGTTGCCGCCCTGGGCGGCCTGCCCATCAAAGAATTCGTTGGCGTCCCGACCATTTCCGCCACGGTGTTGACGGCGACGCTCGTCCTGCTGGCGGCGGTCGCCTTTGTCGCAGGCCTGATGCCGGCCCGGCGCGCGGCCGCGCTCGACCCGGTGGAAGCGCTGCGCACCTAGCCATGTTCTACATCCTGCTGCAGGAATTCATCGGCGACTTGAAGGCGCAGCGTACCCGGGCCTTCCTCACCTTCTTCGCGGTAACGTGGGGAACGCTGGCGGTCGTGTTGCTCCTGGCGTTCGGCGAGGGACTGAAGCGCACGGTGCGGGACGGCCTGCTGGGCGCGGGCGAGCGGATTCTCATGATCTACGGCGGCGAGACCAGCAAGTCGTTCGCGGGCCTGGGGCAGGGCCGGCAAATCCGCCTGGTGGAGGAAGACCTCGACCTGCTCGAGCGCGCGATCCCGGACATCGACCGGGGGAGTGTCTCCTACGGACGCTGGGGCACCGCCTTTCAGGTGGGGAAGACCCGCACCAACGCGTTTCTCGAAGGTGTGGGCCCCGATCACGAGGCGATGCGGCACATGGAACCGGCGCAAGGCGGACGTTTCATCAACCCCGCCGACGTGGCGCAGAAGCGGCGCGTGCTGTTCCTCGGCAACGAGCTGGCGGAGCGCATCTTCGGCAAGGGCGTGGACCCGATCGGCAAGAACGTGGTCGTGGATGGCCTGCCATTCACCGTGGTCGGAGTACTCAAGAAGAAGTTCCAGGACTCGAGCAACAACGGGCCCGACGCCCAGCGCGCCGTGGTCCCGTACTCGACGTTTCGCACCATCTGGGGAAACCGCTTCGTGAACCATCTGATCGTGCAGCCGCACGACGCCTCCCGCGGTCCCCTGGTGAAAGCCGAGCTCTACCGCGTGCTGGGGCGGAAGTACGCCTTCGATCCGACGGACCAGCGGGCCCTGGGCATCTGGGACTTCATCGAGAGCGAAAAGGAGAACCTCGCCGTCGGGCTCGGCATTCAGATCTTCATGGGGCTGGTCGGGGCGTTCACCCTGCTCATCGCCGGCGTCGGCGTGGCCAACATCATGTACGTCGTGGTGAAGGAGCGGACCCAGGAAATCGGCGTCAAGCTCGCCCTCGGGGCTCGCCGCCGGCACATCATGGCGCAGTTCCTGTTCGAGGCCATGGCGATCGCCGTTTCGGGCGGGTTGGTCGGGCTGGGGACGGCGGCGCTGATCGTGCTCGGGGTCGACGCCATCCCGACCGAGGGCAACCCGGCGATGCAGTACATCCTCAACCCGAAGCTGTCCTGGCCGATCGCCCTGATCTGTGTCGGCATCCTGATCGGCATTGGACTCCTCGCCGGCGTGCTCCCCGCGCGCCGGGCGGCGGCGGTGGACCCGGTGGAGTCGTTGCGGTACGAGTAACGACTCATTCACCCAGCCTAACGTATCGGCACTGCCGGGCTGAGCGTCGCAACGCCGTTTTCGTCGAAACTCTCGATCGCCACCCAGTACGCCTGCCCCACGGTGAGCGCCCGCAGCTCGAGCATCGTCCCCTGGTCGGCAAACCGCTGGTAGGTCTGATACAACTTGGAGGGCGAGATACCCCAGCGCAGGTTGTAGCCGACGACGCCGGGCACGGGCCGCCACGTGATGACGGCATTGCGCTCGTCCCGATCGCGCACCGCAGCCAGGCCCGTGGGTGTCGACGGCCGCGATCCTGTGCCGTTGCCAAATACGCGGATATCGCTGATGGCCAGGTTGGCGGCGCCGACATGAATGTGCTCGTACCGAACGAAACGCGCGCGCGTGGGCCTCTCGAGCTCGATGTACGCGTTCGGCCGATCACGCCGCTCGCGCGAAAGGTCCGCGACGGTTTGCCACTCGACGCCGTCCAGCGACGCCCGCAGGCGGAATTGCGTGACCACGCTGGAGTCGGTGCCATAGAGACCCGACCGGTAATCGGCGTAATTCACCTGGATCGCTTTCACAGCGTACACGCGGGCCAAGTCAATCGTGAGCCACTCGCCGGGACGATTCTGCCGGGCCACCCAGAAGGTGCGCGGGTTCTCATCGGTGACGTAGCTCGAGGGAAAGCTGTCGAGCGCGGAGGACGCGGTCGTCGACTTACGGTAAGACAAGAGCATCCAGCCAGTGAACAGCTCGTCACTCGTGCCCCATGGCCTCGTCGGCAGCCAGTGCGGGAAGTCGCCGAAGCGCGTGTCGACATGCATCTGGCCGTCCGAGTCGAAGCCCGCGGGGTGCAGACCAATGCGGCGCTCGAAGTTCCAGTTGACCCCGATCCACGGCGTGCCCGTGTTCCACCAGTTGCCGTACACGTCCTGGAACGTGTTGCCGTGTCCGGCGCCCTGGACGAATCCGCCAGGCTTGTACGCGACCGGGTTGTATGCCGCGTAGCTGAATGGGCCGAGCGGATCGTCGGCGATGTAGACACCGGTCGCGTACACGTTGTACTCCGTGCCCGGCGCGCCGTACTGGAGGTAATACCGTCCCGCGTACTTGGTCATCCAGGCGCCTTCGATGAACGGCCGGGTCGTCGTGTCGCGATGGTCCTGGCCGAACCGCTCCCACCCGTGCTTCTCGGGCTCGAGACCGAACAGCCATTTCGGCGTTCCCCGGTAGGCGAGCTGCTTGGTCTTATCGAGCTCGATGACGTGCAGCGGATAGGCGTTGGAGGAGTTCCAATAGAGGAACCAGCGGTCCGTGTCCGGATCGTAAAAGA
The DNA here is from genome assembly GCA_036522815.1 of Gemmatimonadales bacterium. Lineage (GTDB taxonomy): Bacteria > Gemmatimonadota > Gemmatimonadetes > Gemmatimonadales > GWC2-71-9 > AG41. The sequence continues at coordinate 19,042 of DATDFC010000088.1, forward strand.
AGGCGGGGTCCCAGGGACCGGGTTGCACCGAGTCCGGCCTGGCGAGCACGGCCGCCTCTTGCGCGCGCGCCAGCGGCAGCGCGGGGAGCAGCCGATTGTAGAATTCCACGCGCCCGCTTGCGGGCTGCGTGAGCATCAGGATCGGCAACGGAGTGGTCGTCGCCGGCAGGAGATAGATGGTGTCGCGCACCGACAACGCGGCCGGTGCCACGACGTCGGTCAGCGGCCAGCGCGTCGGCGTGATGTGACGCCAGGTGCCGAGGTCGTGGGACTGCCAGTAGCCGTCGCCGATGGTCTCGAAGAGATAGTATGCGCCGCGCTGCACCACGATGACGGGATCGGCGCCGGAGCGGTAGGAGATGCCCTGGTTCTTCTGCTCGAAATTGTAGCGGTAGTCGATGTCGATCGGGTTGGCATACGTGCGCTGCCGAGGCGAGGTCTGTGCCGAGCCATGCGCGGCGGCGACGACGGTCAGCACCGCAGCAGCGTGTCGCGCCACGGACCTCATGGAAGGCTCCTAACCGATCGCGCTAGTCCCCGAAGTTCGCCAGCCGGACCAGCTGGATATCCGGCACTTTCGCCAGCTCGTCGAGCACGCCGTTCATGAGCGGCTGATCCACGGTGATCGCCGCGAGCGCGTCGTGCCCCGGAAACGGCACCCGCGCCTGGTGATAGCTGCCGATGTTGATCCCCGCTCCGCCCAGCAGCGTGCCCACCCGGCCGATGACGCCCGGCACGTCGCGGTTGCGGATCACCAGCATCCAACCCTCGGGGGCCACGTCGACGTGGTAGTCGTCGATGCGAATCACGCGCCCATGGCCATTCCCCAGCACGGCCCCCGCCACGCGCGCCCGCCCCCGAGCCGCTTCGAGCGTCACACCCACCGTGGTCTCGAACCCGGGCTCAGGGGTGCCCGTCTTGCGCGCGTGGCGCACGCCGCGCTCCTCGGCGATGAGCAGGGCGTTCACCAGACTCACCGGCTCGACGTTCATGGCGGAGAGCAGGCCTTCGACGGCGGCCATCAGGACCGGTCGCGGGGCCGCCTCGTCCTTCCCGCCGTAGTCCACCTCGACCGCGGTGATCGGCCCATCCACGAGCGCCAGCGCCAGCCGACCGAGGCGGCGTGCCAGGTCGAGCAGCGGTCCGAGCCGGCGCAACAGGTCGCCCGAAATGCCGGGGACGTTGATCGCGGGCGACAGATCGCCGGCGAGCAGCGCGTCGCGCACCGCACCGCAGATCTCCAGGCTCACCCGCTCCTGCGCCTCCGCCGTGGACGCGGCGAGGTGCGGCGTGAGGATCACGCGCTCGAGCTTGCGGAGCGGCGAGTCGGCGGGGAGCGGCTCGACCGCGAACACGTCGAGCGCCGCGCCTCCGATGCGCTTCTGTTCGATCGCCTCCGCCAGCGCTACGGCGTCCACCAGCTCACCACGCGCCGTGTTCACGAGCACCGCGGTGGGCTTCATGAGCTTGAGCCGCGCGGCGTTGATCAGGTGGTGCGTCTGCTCCGTGTGGGCCACGTGCAGCGTGACCACGTCCGCCTGGCCCAGCAGCTGGTCGAGCGGCAGCAGCTTGAGCTGCAGCTCCGCGGCGCGCTCGGGCGAGAGGTAGGGGTCGTGCCCGACCACGTGCATGCCGAACGCGCGCGCCAGCTGCGCCACGTGCCCGCCGATGCGGCCCAGCCCGACGATGCCGATCGTCTTGCCGCGGAGCTCGGTGCCCTCGAACCGCTTGCGGTCCCATTCCCCCCGGCGCATCGCTTCCGCGGCCCAGGGGATGTGGCGGGCCTGCGCGAGCAGCAGGCCCATCGCGTGCTCCGCGGCGCTGACCGTGTTGGCGCCGGGCGCGTTCATGACCGCGATCCCCCGGCGGGTGGCCGCGTGCACGTCGATGTTGTCCACGCCGGTGCCGGCCCGGGCGATCACGCGCAGCCCGGGGCCGTGCGTGAGCAGATCCGCGGTCACACGCGTCTCGCTGCGCACGATCAGGGCCTGCGCGCCCCCGAGCGCCCGCTCGAGTTCGTCACGCGGCTTGCCGGCGCAGTTCACCACCTCGATCTCCGGGGTGGCCGCGAGCAGCTTGAGGCCCGCCTCCGTCAGGCGATCCGCGACCACCACGCGCACGCTCATGCCACGAGCCCGGCGAGCAGCGCGAGCAGCTCATCCAGCGCCGCGACGCTGTGGTCGCCCATGTGACCGATGCGGATGGTCGACTCCTTGAGGGAGCCGTAGCCCGCGCCGATGGTCCACCCGGCCTGCTTCAGCGCCGCCACGATCGGCTTCGACGTCTTGCCGTCAGGGAGCTTGAGGCAGGAGACGGTCCAGCTGCGGCGCCCTTCGCGCGGCAGGTAGGTGACGCCGTGCTGCTCGCTCCACCGCTCTACGCGACGGCGCATGGCCTCGTGCCGCTGCCAGCGCGCCTCCACCCCCCCCTCGCGCTCGATCCGGCCGAGCTGCGCCTCGAGCGCGTACAGCAGGGAGATGGCGGGCGTGTTGGTCGGCTGGTGCTTGGTCGTCGCCTCGAGAAAGCTCACCAGGTCGAAATACAGGCCGCGTCCGGGGAGCGTCTTGGCCCGCTCGACCATGCGGTCCGAAGCAACGCCCAGCGCGAGCCCCGGCGGGAGGGCGAGCGCCTTCTGCGAGCCCGTGAGGACGAAATCGAGCCCCCGTCCCCCGCCCCAGCGGTCGGTCTCCACGGGAGAGCCCGCGAGCGACGTCACGGCGTCCACCAGCACCAGCACGTCGTCGAACTCCCGCACGACGGCCGCGAGCGCTTCGACGTCCTGGAGCACGCCGGTCGAGGTTTCCGAGTGGACGAGGGTGACCGCATCCACGGGTGTGCGCCGCAGCGCGTCCCGCAGCATGTCGGGCTCGACGGCGCAGCCGAGCGGCACGTCCAGCCGGATGCATTCCTTGCCGCAGGTGCGGACCAGGTTCGCAAAGCGCTCGCTGAACGAGCCATTGACGAGCGACAGGGCGCGGTGCCGCACGCCGTTGCGCACGGCCATCTCCATGAAGCCCGTCGCGGAGGTGGTGCCGACGAGCACAGGGCGGGTGGTGCGGAACAGGCTGGCGAGCGGCCCCTCGAGCCGCGCGAGCAGCTGCTCCATGGCGCCGGAGCGGTGTCCGATCATGGGCCGCTGCATCGCGGCCAGCACCTCGGGGTGGACGTCGGTGGGACCCGGCAGAAAAAACCGCCCAAAGGCGGGGGCGGTGGCGACGGAGGCCGCGCTCATACGGCGGCGCGGGCGAGACTCTCGACGAGCCCCTCCTCCACGACTTCCTTCGTGTTGATGAGGCGCACGCCCTCGTCGCCCCAGTCCTTGAGCAGCTGCTCGGAGACGTCCTTATCGATGCCCTTCACGGCGTCGGTGACCACGAACAGGCGGGTGTGCGGTCGCCGCTCGAGCAGGCCCTCGATCGCCGCCTTGTCGCACACGTCCGTCGCCACGCCGTACAGGACGATGTCGTCCGGCGCCAGCACGTCGAGCACGGTTGTCACGTTGTCGTTGGTGAACACGTCGAACCGGTGTTTGTGGAACAAAATGTCTCCTCGATGCGCCCGCACCCGCTCGGCGAGCAGCTTGGGGTCGGTCCGCGCCGGCTCGATCACGAGCGGGTCGCGGAGCGCCGTTTCCGGAATCTTCTTCTGGCCGGGAGTGCCACGCAGACAATGCGGCGGGAAGGTGGTCTTCCAGTCCGGCGCGTCGGAGATCTCGGCGTGGCCCTTCACGTGGTCGTCGGCGCTTGCGATCAAGCAAATGCCGTGCCGGTGGGCGTAATCCGTGAGGCGCTTCAGGTTTCCAATGATCCGCTCCGCGTCCGGCACGTACAGCTTACCGTTGGCGTGCATGAAGTCGTACTGGGTGTCGACGTCCCAGAAGATCACCCGGGGCATAACAGCCTTCCTGTGCGAGAAAACCACCTTGAGGAATCTCTCGGAGGCACCAGGAGAGTGTCAACCGGAGAGGCCAACGGCTAGACGCACAGACGCACAGCGGTGAACAGGTTGAGTGAACAGGTATTCCCGTTGACTCACATCTGTTTTCCCCGGTGCGTCTGTGCGTCTAGCCGTGCCGTTCCTACAACCGCAGCACCACGGCCACCTCATCGCAGCAGTTCTGCCTGGGACAGCGCGCGCAGTCCGCCCAGACTTTCAGCGGAAACTGCTCGCGCTCGGCGGGCACGAAGCCGAGCTTCAGGAAGAACGCGGGCTTGCGCGTGAGGGCGAGCACCTCGTGCAGCCCCTGCGCACGCGCTTCGGCGGTGAGCGTCTCGAGCAGCGCCCGGCCGACCCCCGCTCCCTGCCAGCGCGGATGCACGGCGAGACCCGCGACCTCGGCGAGCTCACGCGAATAGATCTTCAAGGAGCCGCATCCCACGATCTCGCCGCCCGGGGCCGTGGCGACGGCGTATTCCTTGATGTGCCGACACAGGTCGTAGTTGCTGCGCGGCAACAGATCGCCGGTGGCGACGTAGGGAGCCATGAGGGTCTCGAGGGCCTGGACGTCCGCGAGCTCCGCGCCCCGCACCGCGACGCCGGGCAGCGGGATGGGAAGCGCGCTCACGCCAGCACCTGTTCCAGAATCGCTACAGCGCGCTCCAGATCGGCGTCCGTGACGACGAGGGGCGGGATCAGGCGCAGGACGCTCGGCCCCGCGGTAGCGATGAGCAGGCGCCGCTCGCGCGCCGCGGCGACGAACGGGGCCGCCGGCTCGGTCAGCTCGATCCCCCACATCAGGCCGCGCCCGCGCACCTCCGCGACGCGCGTGCCGCGGGCGGCCAGCTGCGCGAGCCGTCCGCCGAGCCATTCGCCTTTGCGGCGCACCTCGGCGAGAAACTCCGGCGCGGCGATCGTGCGCACCACGTCGCGGGCGACGCCGGCGACGAGCGGTCCGCCGCCGAAGGTCGTGGCATGATCGCCCGGCTTGAGCGCCGCGGCCACGGCGCTCGTGAGCAGCACCGCTCCCATGGGGAGCCCGCCGGCGAGCGGTTTGGCGAGCGTGAGCACGTCCGGCACGACGCCCGTCTGCTCGTAGGCGAAGAGCGTCCCAGTGCGACCGAGCCCGCACTGCACTTCGTCGAAGATGACCGCGACACCGCGCGAGTCGCACAGCTCCCGCACGAACCCGAGCCACTCGGGATCAACCGGCCGCACACCGCCCTCGCCCTGCACCGGCTCCACGATCACCGCCGCGGTGCGCGACGCCGACACCGCGTGATCCACCGCCGCCCAGTCCTCGCGCGCGACGATGCGGATGCCCGGGACGAGCGGCTCGAACGGCTTGCGGTACTCAGGGCGGTCGGTGGCGGCGAGCGTGGCGAACAGCCGGCCATGGAACGAGCCGGAGAACGCGACGATCTCGGGCTTGCCGGACCACTTGCGGACGAATTTGAACGCCGCCTCGTTGGCCTCGGCGCCCGAGTTGCAGAGGAACACGCGCTCGGCGAACGAGCGCGCCACGAGCTCCTCCGCCAGCCGCTCGCCCGCCTCGGTGCGGTACAGGTTCGAGACGTGGATCAGGCCGGACCCGAGCGCCCGCTCGATGGCTCCGCGGATGACCGCGTGATTGTAGCCGAGCGCGTTGACGCCGATGCCGGCGACGAAATCGAGGTAGTGTGCCCCGTCGTCGGCGACGAGCTCCGCGCCGTTGCCCGCGACGAATACGGGGCCGGCGCGGGAATACACCTCGAGCAGGGCGGACAGCGCCGCAGGGACCGTGGTCACGCGGGCTGCGCCGCGGGGGCGGAGGCGATGACGCGGGTGCCGGCGCCGGGGTGTTCCAACAGGCGCAGGTCCCCGATGCGGACGCCGCGCGCGCCGCCACGGAGCGCCGCGGTCGCGGCCCGGAGCTTCGCGGCCATGCCCCCCGTCACCGCGCCGCTCTGGATCAGGGTTTCCACGTCCGCGGCGTCGAGCGTGGGCCGCAGCACACCGTCCACCTGCACGCCGCCCACGTCGGAGACGAGCAGCAGCTCCGCGGCGTGCAGCGCGCCCGCGATCGCGGCCGCCGCGCCGTCCGCGTTGACGTTGAGCGGCGGACCACCCTCTGGCGCCGCAGCGGGTGCCATGGGCGCGATCACCGGGGTCAGGCCCGCGAGCAGGAAGCTCTCGAGCAGGCCGGCCCGCACGTGCGCGATCTCCCCCACCATGCCGAGCCCGCCGCCGGCGGGACGGGCGACCAGGAGCCCGCCGTCCACACCCGACAACCCGACGGCGTCGAGGCCCGCCGCGCGCAACTCGGCCACCACCTGCCGGTTCACCGGGCCGCCCAGCACGAGCTCCACCACCTCCGCGATCTCGGGAGTCGTTACGCGCACGCCGTCCCGCTGCTCGACCGTGAGGCCGAGCCTGCGGGACAGCGCGCTGATGGCGCGGCCGCCACCGTGCACCACGACCACCGGATCGAGGCGCACCAGCGCCCGGGCGCAGGTCGCGAGCCAGCCGGGGCGATCGAGCTCATTGCCGCCCAGCTTCACGACGCGCGGGCTCAGCATACCAGTCCCGCCGTCTCGGGCAGCCCGAGCATCACGTTCATGTTCTGAATCGCCTGTCCCGCCGCGCCCTTCACGAGGTTGTCGATCGCCGCGATCACCGTGAGTCGCGGGCGCCGCACGTTGGCCACCGAGGCCACACCGATCGCGACCCGGTTGCGGTATACGACATCCTTGAGCGACGGCAGGGCGCCGTGCAGCACCGTCACGCACGGCTCGGCGGCGTACACCGCGTCGTAGATCCCCTCGGCGGTCGCCTGGTCCACCGCCCGGGTCAACGGCACGTGGATGGTCTCGAGAATGCCCCGCTTCACCGGGAGCAGATGGGGCGTGAAGACCAGGTCGCCCGTGAAGCCGCCCTCGCGCGCCAGCGTAGCCTTGAGCTCGGGGAGATGGCGGTGGTCGTTGCCCACTCCGTAGGCCCGGAAGTCCTCGGCCACTTCGCCGAACAGCAGCTCCCGCCTGGGCGTGCGGCCGGCGCCGGTGACGCCCGAGGCGGCGTCGATTACCACCTCGCGCGACTGGTCGATCAGACCCTGACGCACCAGCGGCAGCAGCGCGAGCAGCGCCGCGGTCGGGTAGCAGCCGGGGTTCGCGACCAGCTCGGCGGCGGGGAGGCGAGGCCGCGTGACCTCGGTGAGGCCGTACACCGCCTCGGACGACAGCCGGAAATCGGACGACAGGTCGACGGTGCGCTTGCCGGCGGCGCGCGCCTCGCGCACGTAGCGACCGGACACGCCGTGCGGCAACGCCGACAGCACGATCTCGGCGCGCGCCAGCGGCGCTTGGTCGACCGGCACCAGCGTGACGCCATCCAGCGTCTCGCCTGCGCTCGCGTCCGCCGTGGCGAACACGAGCGACGCCCCGGGGTGCCGCGTGAGCAGCCGCACGAGCTCCTGCCCGACGTAGCCGGAGGCCCCCAGCACGCCCACGGGCACGCGTGAATTAATATTCATTTCTTCGGAAAAATATGCATTTGCACGGGGAGTGCAAGGGCCGTAGCCTTGCGCGCATCATGCGCACGCTCCCCCTCCTCGTCCTGCTGCTGACGCTCGTCACGCGTGGTCTCGGCGCGCAGACCCCGACGCCCCGTCCGGTGATGGTCACGGACCTGTTCCGGCTGCGCGAGTTGGCCGATCCGCAGCTCTCCCCCGACGGCGCGTGGGTCGCCTACACGGTGACCGGCGCCGATTCGGCTGAGGACAAGCAGCCCGGCGCCGTGTGGATGACGAGCTGGGACGGCGCCCGCACGCTGCGCCTCACCAATTCGAAGGAGGGGGAAAGCGCGCCCCGCTGGAGCCCGGACGGACGCTGGCTCGCGTTCCTGTCGAGCCGCGAGGACGAGCACACGCAGCTCTGGCTGCTCGATCGTTCGGGGGGTGAGGGCCGCAAGCTCACGAGTTTCGGCGGCGACGTCGAGGACTACGTGTGGGCACCCGACGGCAAGCGGCTCGCGGCGGTGGTCGGGGACGCCGACACGGCGAAACCCAAGACCCCGGCCCCGATCGTGATCGACCGTTTCCAGTTCAAGCAGGACGAGATCGGCTACCTCGGCAAGCAGCGGCGCCACCTGTACCTGGTCGACGTCGAAACCGGGAAGGGTACGATCCTCACGCCGGGGCCCTACGACGAGCTGCTCCCGGCATGGTCGCCGGATGGCCGCTCGCTCGTGTTCGTGAGCAAGCGACGCAGCGATTTCGACCGCGACAACAACTGGGACCTGTATGTGATGGACGCCGTGCCCGGGGCGGTAGCGCGTCAGCTCACCACGTTCGAGGGCCCCGACAACGACCCGGACACGGAGAGTCGCCCGGCGTGGAGCCCCGACGGGCGCTCGATCGCGTACCTGCAGGGCGGACCCCCGAAGCTGATCTACTACGGGATCCAGAAGCTCACGGTGGTGCCGGCCGCGGGCGGCACGCCGCGCGTGCTCACCGCCGCGCTGGACCGCAGTGTGGCGAACCCGACCTGGTCGCCCGATGGGACGGCGATCCTGTTTCAGCTGGAGGACGACCGGGCGGTGCAGCTGGCCCGGATGCCCGCCGCTGGTGGCGCGATTGAGCGGCTCATCGCCGGAGCGCGCGTGGTGACCGGCTTCACGACCGGGCCGGGTGGGAAGGTCGCGGTGGCCGTCTCCACTCCGGACGCGCCCGCGGAGGTATTCGCGGTGGACGGAGCGGGAAACGCGCTGCGCCCGCTGTCACGCCAGAACGACGCGTGGCTGAAGCAGGTCACGCTCGCACCCACCGAGCCCATCACGTTCAAGAGCCGCGACGGCACGACGGTGAGCGGCCTGGTCGTAAAGCCGCCGGACTTCCGCGCGGGAACGCGCTACCCCTCGATTCTCCGCATCCACGGCGGCCCGGTGTCGCAGTTTCAGTACGAGTTCAGTCATCTGTTCCAGGTGCTCGCCGCCCACGGCTACCTCGTCGTGGTCGCGAATCCGCGCGGCAGCTCGGGCCGCGGCGAGGCGTACGCGACGGCCATCTACGCCGACTGGGGGAACAAGGACGCGCAGGACGTGCTGGGGGCGGTCGACTACGTCATCGCCCAGGGGCTGGCCGATCCGGCGCGGCTGGGTGTGGGCGGGTGGAGCTACGGCGGCATCCTCACCAACTACGTGATCGCTCAGGACCGGCGCTTCAAGGCCGCCGTGAGCGGCGCATCGGCCTCGAACATCCTCGCCGGGTACGGCACCGATCAATACGTGCGCGAGTACGAGGCGGAGCTCGGCGTCCCCTGGAAGCACTCGGACGTCTGGCTCAAGCTCTCATTCCCGTTTCTGCACGCCGACCGGATCGTCACACCCACCCTGTTCCTGTGCGGCGACAAGGATTTCAACGTGCCGCTGCTCAACTCGGAGCAGATGTACCAGGCGCTCAAGAGCCTCGGCGTAGAGACCGAGCTGGTGATCTACCCGGGGCAGCGCCACGCGATCGGGAAGCCCGGCTACCTGCGGGATCGCATGGAGCGGTACCTGGCGTGGTACGACCGATACCTGAAGCGGTAGGTTATTCCACCCGCTCCAGCCGCGGGTTGGGCCGATAGCTGCGGCCCACCTTGGCGACGGGCTTCCCCTCCACCCGCACCACGTCCGCGGTGAAGTCGAAGCGCCCCTGGAACAGGCTCGACCCGACCCCGTACATGTCGACGGGGACGTCCTCTTCCTCGAACTGGCGGATCTTCTCGACGGTGAATCCGCCGGACACGACGATCTTCACGAACCGGAACCCCTCTTTGTCGAGCGCGCCGCGCACGTTCCAGACCAGCTGCGGGTTGACCCCGGTCGGCTTGAAGGTGCCCATCTGCGGAATGACCGACTTGTCGACCAGCGTCTCGGACGTATCGATGCGCACGCCGTACAGCCGCTCGCCCAGGGCGCGGGCGACCTTGAGCGACGTGTCCACGCAGTCGTTCTCGAAATCGACCAGGGTGATGAGCCGCACGCCTGGGTCCATGTGCTCGGCGAACTTGCGGGAGGCCAGCACGGTGTCGCCGCCGTACGCGGCGATGAGGGCGTGGGGCACGGTACCCACGCCTTCGGAGCCCCACCACGAGGCCTGCGCGTCGGTCGAAACCCCGATCGCGCCGGCGATGTGGGCAGCGTAGCCGTCGCCGGTCTGCACCAGCCAGTGGTCGTGCCGGGCCGGGAAGAACATCACCTGCTTGGGCCGGGCGGCTTCGACGACGCGACGCGTGTTGGTCCCCACCTTGGTGCGCCGGGCGAGCACGCCCAGGTAGAGCGTCTCCAGATGGGCGAATGCGTCGTACGGCCCCTCGATGAGCAGCACCGTCTCCCACGGCTCGATCTCGTCGCCGTCGTACAGGGCGTACACCTGGAGCTCGTCCCACTCGGTGGAGCAGAGCTTGAGGATGGCGATGGCCTCGTCGATGCCGCCGAGGAAGGCGTGCGCCTTGCCGAACACCTGCATCGTCACGCAGGGGCGATGGTGGTCCGTGCGGAGCAGCTCCCGCGTGCGGACGAAGTACTTATCCGAGTAGTAGCCCTCCCGCATTCGCTCGACGGGGAGGTGGAAAATCGAGGGATGGAGCCGCGGCTTCCGGGGCATCGCTGGATAATAGCGCGCTCACCGCACGGCCGGCCAGGCGAAGGTGGCGACGAGCGTGTCGCCGTCGACGAGTGCGAGGCGCCGCGCCACGTTGTCGAGCCGGCCGCAGCGCACGCGAGCCGGGCCCGACGACCCGGGGACCAGCAGCCGCAGGCACACGACGTCCGCGTCCACCGCCAGCGCGCTGTCGCGACCGGTGCGGGGCGGATCGGGCCGCTCGAGCGTGACGTCGAAATCGAAGGTCTCGCCGCCCAGCACGAAACTGACCCGCCGGCCCGGCGCCTCGGGGATGAAATCGACGGTACGCTGGCTGCTCGCGGTGTCGCCGCGGACGAGGCTCATCCGCACCGTCACCCGGCGGGGCGGAATCACCGCCTGGGCGTCAAACGCGACCGCGCTGTCGACGATCGTGACCTCCTGGCTCGCCCGGGTCTCGCCGGCCGCGAACTGACGGCCCACGGTGATCTCGACCCACAGGGGCGGCCGCGTCGCGCGGGCCGACACGCGGGCGCCGGCGGTCCCGAACGGGTAGAGGCGGGCGGTGCCGCCCCACGGGATTCGCGTCCAGCGCCGGTAGCTGTCTTCCTCCCACAGGGGCAGGCCGCGGCGCGAGCGGCCCGCCGCGCGGCGACTGAAGAACAGCGCGGCGAGGTTGACGGTGTCGGGCTCGGGGAGGGTGCCGAGCAACCCGCGCAGCTCGGCTCCCGGCGCGCGCAGCGAGAGCCGCAGGTTCGTCTCCGGCGGGCCGGTCACGACGCCGCTCGCCAGCAGTTGCGTATCGGCCCCCGCCGCCGCGGGCTGGACGACGCGGAGGCGATAGGTCACGCGGTAGTTCGGCGCCTGCAGCGCCGCCACCAGCAGGGCGGCCGCGGCGACCGGGAGGCTACTGCGCCACGAACGTCGCACGCGTCGCCTCGAGCGGGCCCGCATCCGGTCCACCCCAGCGCCCGTGCGCCAGCCAACCCGCGGCGGCCCCGGCCACGAGGGCGAGCGCGACCGCGATCGCCAGCGCGCGGGCGCGAATGCGGGGCCGGGGCACGGTGCGGGCATGGGGCTCCCCCGCCGAGCGGGCGAACGCCACGCGCATCTCGAGGTGGCTGACGCGCGCTTCGGCGCAATGCCGGCACGAGGCGAGATGGCGTGACAACGCGGCGCGCTCGGGCAGGCTGAGCTCGCCGTCCAGCTCCAGGTCGATCTGGCGCACCCAGTCTTCGTGCATCAGGGCAGCTCCTCCCGCACGCGGTAGCGCAGCGCCCGGCGCTGCATCCAGCGGACGGCGAGTGCGTCCGCCAGGCTCCGGAACGCCCGGTTCCACATCCCGTACTTGGTCTTGCCGTAGCGGCGCGGGCGGTGCCGCACGGGCACTTCGCGCACGCTGCCCCCCTGCATGCGGATGAGCGTCGGGAGAAAGCGATGCATCCCGTTGAAGAGCGACAGCTCGCGCAGCGCGTCGGCACGGAACGCCTTGAGCGAGCAGCCGGTGTCGCGGATCGCCTCCCGGTTCAGCCGGTTGCGCACGCCGTTGGCGATGCGGCTCTGCAGCCGCTTCCAGCCGCTGTCGCGCCGCTCGACCCGGTAACCCGCGACCGCCGTGGCGCCGCTCTTGGCGAGCTCCGCCACGAGCGCCGGGATGTCGGCGGGATCGTTCTGCAGATCGGCGTCGAGCGTCACGACCACGCGACCCCGGGCCACGCGGAATCCGGCCGCGAACGCGGCGGTCTGCCCCGCGTTGGCGGCGAGCGCGACGATGTGCAGCTCGGGGTGATCGTGCTTCAGGGCCTTGAGCTCGTCGAGCGAGCCGTCGCTCGAGCCGTCGTCCACGGCCACGATCTCGTAGTGGCGCCCCGCGAGCGCGCGGTCGATCTCCTCCACCAGGATCCGCAGGCTCTCGCGCTCGTTGTACACCGGCACGACCAGCGACAGCTCAACGGGAGCGGACATAGTCCACGAGGAGCAAGTTGACAGGGCCTGCCCGACCGCGCAACCTACGCACGCGCTACTTCAACGGGAGCGGTTTCGTGTCGGACTCGCTGTCGCGTCGTGACTTCCTCGCCTCCACCGCGGCCGGTGTGGCCGCCACGGGGGTGCTCGACATCCCCTTCCCCATGCGGCCGCCGCGTCCGCTGCCGCCCCGGAGCCGCTGGGCCGGGAAGCCGGTGGCGGTCTCGAGCACCAACGGGTTGCGGGCGGTACAAAAGGCGTTCGACCTGCTGATGCAGGGAGCGGACACGCTCGACGCCGTGATCGAGGGGGTGAAGATCCAGGAGCTCGACCCGAACGACGATTCGGTGGGCTACGGCGGCTTGCCGAACGCCGCCGGCGTGGTGCAGCTCGACGCGTCGTGCATGCACGGGCCAACGAAGCGCGCCGGCGCCGTGGGCGCCCTCGAGGGGATCAAGACGCCCTCGGAGGTGGCGAAGCTCGTGCTCAAGTACACGAACCACATCTTCCTCGTCGGCGAGGGCGCGAAGCAATTCGCCCTGCAGTACGGCTTCAAGGAAGCGGACCTCTTGACCGAGCACGCGCGCGAGGTGTGGCTCCACTGGCGCGCCAACTTGAGCCCGACCGACGACTACCGCGACGTCCCCGAAACCGAGAACATGACGGTCCGGCCCACCGGCACCATCAATTGCAATGCCGTCACACCGCAGGGCGACATCTCCTCCGTGACCACGACCAGCGGCCTCGCCTTCAAGATCCCGGGCCGCGTGGGTGACAGCCCGATCATCGGCGCCGGCCAGTACACCGACAACGACGTGGGCGCAGCCGGGTCGACCGGGTTGGGCGAAGCGAACATCAAGGTGTGCGGCGGCTTCCTGACGGTCGAGTTCATGCGCCGCGGCATGAAGCCGACGGACGCGTGCCTCGAGACGCTCAAGCGCGTGACACAAACGACTGAGCCTCGCCTGCTGGACGAGCGAGGGCGTCCCAAGTTCGACCTGACCTTCTACGCTGTGAACAAGCGCGGCGAGTTCGGTGCGGCCTCGTTCTATCCCAACCGCTTCGCCGCGCATGACGGCACCGAGGCGAAGTTGCGCGACACGGCGTACGTCTACGAGCGGGCCGCGGCGAGCCGGTAGCGCCGCGCTGGCGCTGCTCGCGGCCGTGGCGCCAGCCGTCGCGGCGCAGCGCTACTGGCGCGGCAACTTCTATCCGTATCTCTCCTATTCCACAACGGGGGGGTTGTGGGGGGCCGTCCACTACGGTCGCTACAGCCCGCTCGGCTTCATCGAGCGGCCCGAGCCGAGCCGCGCGGCGCTCAGTTTCGACGCCGGCGCCGGCACGACGGGGAGCTGGGCGTTGGTGGCCGATGCCCAGGCGCCCGCCTGGTGGCAGGGGTGGCGCGTGCGCGGCACGCTCGCCGCGCTGCGCGACAACCGGCTCGGCTACTACGGGCTGGGCAACGACACGCGGTACTCGCCGGACAGCGTGAGTCTCGTCGGGGCGTACTTCTACCGCTTGAGCCGCACCCGGGTGGCGGCGCGTGCCACCGTGCAGCGGCGCCTCGTCGGACGGCTGCGCCTGCTCGTCGGCGGCGCCGTGACCCGCACGGACTTCCGGGCGCTTCCGGGGCCGAGCGTGTTCAGCAACGATCTCGCCGCCGGGCGCGTGGATTCGAGCAGCGTCCCCTTCACCGACAAGGTGGTGCGGGCGGGCGTGGTGTGGGACACGCGCGAGAGCGAACTGGACCCGCACACGGGAGTGGAGATCGAGGCTCTGTTCGCCAGCGGCACCGGATACACGCGCACGACCGGGCACGCCCGGGTGCAGGTGCGCCCGCTCCGCCGTCTCGTGCTCGCCGGGCGCCTCGCGGCCGAGGGAATCGGCGGGAATCCCCCCCTCGCCGTGCAACAGGACATGGAGACGAGCGAGCTGCCGTTCGTCGCCGTAGGCGGGTACCGCTCGCTGCGCGGGTTTTACGACGGGCGGTTCACCGGACCGGGCAAGCTGCTCGGCGGTCTGGAGGCACGCTACGCGGTGATCGCCGTGGGCGACGCGGTGGAGCTCAAGCTCGTGGCGTTCTACGACGCGGGACGCGTGTTCGGGCCGGGCGAGGCGGTACGCCTGACGACGACCGACCTGCACGAGAGCGGCGGCGGCGAGGTCGCGCTGCGCTTGCTGCGCAACTCCCTCATCGTCGCCGGCTACGGCCGGGGAAGCGAGGGGGGGCGGTTCGTGTTCGGGACGAGCTGGAGCTACTGAGAACGCGGAAGGGGGAACGCGGAACGCGGAACAGCCGGCCCGCTCCGTTCCGCGTTCCGACTTCCGCGTTCCGCGTTACGCCAGCTCCCGAATCTCGACCCCGCGCCGCGCCAGCTCCTTCACATACTCCTCGAACGGGACGGCCTCGTCCGGAGTACGCACGCCCTGCGTGGCGATGCGGCCGTCGACCTGCATGAGGCCGGTGATCGCGAGCGAGTAGCCGGTCGTGCGCATCATCGCACTGATGCCGTGCGCCACGTCGTAATAATCGAGCAGCTGCCAGGCGGCCCGCTGGCCGCTGGCGCCGCGCACCTCGACACGCAGGGCAACCAGGTCGCGCGCGTCGGGCTTGGTCAGCTTGGGAGACACGGTCGCGATGAAGGCATCGCGCGGCACGACGCTCTCGCCGTTCACCGTGACCGGCGTGAGATCGAGAAGCCCGAGCTCGCGGATCGGCCGCATGATCGCGACGTGCCCGGGATAGCGCAGCGTCTTGTACTCCATGGTGCGGACTCTGCCCTCGTACGCCCACGGCAGGGTAGAGATGCCCCCGCCGGTGTGGAACGCTTCGAGCTCCCCCACCGGCGGCGGAAAGACGACGTGCTCGAGCTCGGAGAGCGCCTCCACCCGCGCCGGCCTGCCGTCGCGCAGCACCCACGAGGGCGTCGTGTAGTAATCGAGCGCGCCGGCCAGCGAGTACACGATCTGATAATTGAGCGGCGGCTCGGGATGCTGCGGCAGGCCGCCGACGTAGATCCTCACGACCTCGGCGTCCCCCACCCGGCGGATGCCCTCCGCCGCGAGGATGTTCACCATGCCGGGCGCGAGGCCGCAGTCGGGAATGATCGAGACGCTGCGCGCCTGGGCGGCGGCGTCGAGGGCCTTCTGCTGGAACACGATCTCGGTGTTGCCGCCCAGGTCGGCACAGTGGACGCCGGCGTCCACCGCCGCGCGCGACACCGCGAGGTTGAAGTAGTACGGCGCGGCGTTCTGGACTGCGTCGTGCCCGCGCATCGCGTCGCGCAGCGCGGGCCCGTCCTGCACGTCGAGCCGCAGCAGCGCCAGCCGCGTACCGACATGCGGCTGGAGCACCCGGGGGATGCGGTCCGGCTCGAGGTCGGCGACCGTGACCCGCTCCACGACGGGTTGCTGCAACAGATCATAGGCGCAGGCGGACCCTTGCAGGCCCGCGCCCAAAACCAACATGCGCATGACGCGATTGCCTCCGGACGGCGTGAGGGAATGCGGCGGCGGAAAACTAGCTAGGCCCGGTCGACGCCGGAACCCCGGCGCGGGGTTAGATTCGCGCCGACATGACCCAGGCCGATCTCACCCGTGAGCGCCTGGTCCGCGCGGCGCTCGAGCTGTTCACCGCGCAGGGCTATCACGACACCACTACGCCCGCAATCGCGAAGAAGGCCGGTGTGGCCGAGGGCACGATGTACCGCCACTTCGCCGGCAAGCAGCAGTTCTTCAACGAGCTGTACCGGGGTTCGGCCCGCTGGGCCGACAAGCTCGTCAAGGACGCCGACGCGTTGAAGGTGGGGCCCCGCGAGAAGCTGGCCGAGCTCGCCCGCGGGCTCGTGGCCGGCGCGGCGCGCGAGCCGGCCGTGGCGCGGCTGTTTTTCGTGCAGCGCGCCGACGATCTGCTGGACGAGGAAAGCCGCAAGACGGCGCGTGAGTTCCGGATCGACCTCGAGGGCCTGATCGCCCAGGCCAAGGCCGACGGCTCCGTGAAGCCGGGGGCCGCGGAGATCTGGGCCGGGGTGTGGCTCGCCGTCGTCACGCACGCGATCGAGCGCGTCTCGGCGCGGGAGTGGCCCGAGACGCACGCGGGCGTGAAGCTAGCCCTGGATGGCGCCTGGGATGCGATCGCCGCCCACGCCTGAGTGGCGCAACTCGAACAGCTCGATCTCCGGCGGCGCGAACACGCGGATTGGCACGCCGACGACCCCGATCCCGCGGCTCACGTACAGCTGGCTCGCCCCGCGCTGAAAGTGGCCCATCACGTACTTCGTGATCAGGCGCCCCGGCGACCAGCCGACGAGCGGCAGGTAGAACTGCCCGCCGTGGATGTGCCCCGCCAGCGTGAGCGGGATACCGCGCGGCGCGGCCGAGTCCCACGCGCCCGGGCGGTGGGCCAGCAGCACGCGGAACGCACCCGGCGGGGCGGCGGCGAGCGCCGCGTCGACGTCGCTCGTCTGCGGGTCGTCCACGGTCCAGTTGTGAGGGTCGTCAATGCCGACGAGCGCGAGGGTGGCCCCGCCCCGCTCGATCACGTGGCAGCCGTTTTGCACGAACACCTGCCCCGCGTCGCGGCAGCCGCGAATCACCTCGCGCTCCCCCGTGTAGCGGTCGTGGTTGCCCAACACCGTCACCACGCCGAGCGGTGGCCGCAGCTCCCGAAACGCACGCACATACGCCGGAATGTAGGACTGCGAGATGTCGATCATGTCCCCCGTCTGCACGATCAGGTCGGGGCGCAGCGCGTTGGCCTGCGCCACGATCTCCTGCATCTTGTCCTCCCCGAGGTGGACGCCGGCGTGCAGGTCGGAGATGTGCAACAGCGTGAGCCCATCGAGTCCAGCCGGCAAATCGGGGAACCAGAGCGTGCGGCGGGTGAGCCGGGGAAGCCGGTAGGCGCTCCAGATGCCGTAGGACGAGAGCGTGGCGCCAGCAGCGGCGTACGTGTAGGTGGCGCGGGCGAGGAAGCGGCGGCGAGACAACAATGCGTGGTGCGTGGTGCGTGGTGCCGCGCGGTCCGCATCGCCCGCCTCCGCGCCGCCCCGAACCACAAACCACGCACCACGCAGGTGTGTCGCGAGCCACCACATTCCCTTCCCGAGCAGGTAGATCGTCACCAGCGCGCAGAAGATCCATCCCAACAGCTGCCATGCGATCCAGGGGCCGGTGAGCGGGAGCCGGCCGACGCTCCACATCGAGCCGAACAGCGCGCGTTGCGCAACGAACACCCACGGCAGGTTGAACAATCCAAACACCAGCGCCAGCGCGACCCGCACGATGCGGGCCCGGCGCGGGCGGCTGGGGTCGGGCAGGCGCGCCCGCAGGTAGAGGTACAGCAGGACCTGCGGCGCGACAAAGAGAAGCAGATAAATTAGGCGCGTGCTCACTCGCTCCAAGCTCCTGACCTGTCTGGTCGCGGGGTCGGCCGCGCCGCTCTGCGGGGCGGCGGCGCAACTCACCGCCCCCGAGCGCGCTCACGCCCTCGCCACGGTCTGGGCCGAGGCCCGTTACAACTTCGCCTACTGGGACCGCGTGCGCGTCGACTGGGACTCGGCGCTGCGGGTGAACCTGAAGCTCGCCTCCGAGCCGCAATCCGACCTGTTGTTTTACCGCCGCCTGCGGCGGTTCGTCGCCCTGCTGGGGGACGGGCAGGCCGCCGTGCTCGCGCCCCCGAATCTGCGGTCCCGGATCGCGCGCCCGCCGCTGCTGTTGACGAGCGCGGCGCGCAGACCGTTCATCATGGACTACGCCGAGAACGACGAAATGCGCGTCGCGCACCCCGACCGGCTGGCCGAGATCGTCGCCGTCCAGGGCGTCCCCGCGGAAGCGTGGATCCGCGACTCGGTGCTCCCCGAAACCGCCGCGGCGACGCCCGCCGACCGCTGGCAGCGCGCTGTCGCCTGGATGCTCCAGGGCGAAAAGGGCACGAGCCTGCATCTGCTCGTCCGCGTGCCCGGGGGAGATCCCCGGGGGCTGAGCGTGACGCGGTCCCTGTCGCTCAACGACCGCTGGCCGCTCGACCCACCGGCCTTCGCGGTGGACTCGCTTCCCGGCGGCATCGCCGTCGTGCGGATCGGCTCGCTCGCCGACCAGGACGTCGTGCGCCAGTTCGACCGGACCTACCCGGACTTCGGCGCCGTGCAGGGGCTCGTCCTGGATCTACGGGGGGCGAGCGGCGGTCAGATGGAATACGCCTATCAGCTGCTCGCCCGCCTCACAGACCAGCCGTTCTCGGCCGTGCGCTGGAAAACGCCGCAGTACCGTGCGGCGTTCCGCGCGTGGAACCTGCCGGACTCCGCCATGACCTGGTACGGGCCCGACGTGGGAAGCGTTGCGCCGCGACGCGACCACCCCCCCTACGGCGGTCCGATCGCGCTGCTGGCGTCGAGCGGGACCTCCGGGGCCGCGGAAGATCTCCTCGCCGCATTCCGCGCGGCCGGCCGCGGGGTGATCATCGGCGAGCCATCCGCCGGGAGCGTGGGCGACATCGCCACCTTCGCGCTCCCCAAGAACTGGAGTGTCCAATTCCCGGTCACGCGCCACTCGTTCCCCGACGGGACGGACTACGCGGGGCTCGGCGTGAAGCCCGACCTGCTCGTGGTCCCGACGGTGGACGATCTGCTCGCGGGGAACGATCCGGTTCTCGAGCGGGCGAGGGAGTACTTGAAGGGCGGGAGAGGTCGGTAGAAGACGGTTGAGGTCGGTAGAGGTCGGCGCCGGTGCGGCACCACCTCTACTGACTTGTACCGCCCTCTACCGCCCTTTAGCGTCCAACGTCTCCCGGAAGAACTCCCGCACATCCCGCCACGCGCTGTCGGCCACCTCGGGCCGCTCGCGCGTGCGCAGGAACCCATGGCCGACGCCGGGATAGACGGTGTAGCGGTAGCTCTTGTGGTAGGTCCGGATGGCCGCGTCCACGTCCGGCAGCCCCGCGTCGATGCGCGCGTCGTTCTCGGCGTACACGCCCAGGCCGCGGGCGCGGATGCGGGCCACGGCGAGCGCCTCGGGGCCGGGTCCGTAGCAGACGACGAACCCCGAGAGCGAGGGGTTGTTCGTGGCGTAGCGGAAGCTCTGGCCCCCGCCCCAGCAGAACCCGATCACGCCGACGCGGTCGGCCCGCACCGCCTTCACGCGCCGTACGTACGCCACCGTGGCGTCCAGATCCTGAGTGACCGTGTCGGGGGCGAGTCCCGCGATGAGCTTGCGCGCCGAGTCGGGGGACGGAGGCGTACCGCCCCGGCGCGACAGCAAGTCGGGCGCGATCGCGACGAAGCCCTCCTTGGCGAGCTGCTCCGTGGTCTGGCGGATGAAATCCGACATGCCGAAGATCTCGTGGATCACCACCACGGCCGGAGCCCGCTGCGCGCGCTCGGGATAGGCCAGATACGCCGTGATGGTGTCCCGCCCGCTCGCGAACTTCACGTATTCGGCATGGATGTCCGAGCGGTGGAGGTGCGTTGCGCCGACCGCCAGCCCCACGAGCGCTACAGCGAGCTTATGCATGTGCCCTCCCGTTCGCGTACACGCCCACCAGCGCGGATTCGCTGGGCGGCATCCTGTCGCGGCTGCGCAGGGCTTCCTCGGCGGCCCGCTCCACCTCCGCCGTGACATCCGCCTCGATGTCCGCGAGTCGCGTCGGGGCGACGCCCCGCTGCTTCAAGTATTCCTCATACAAGCCTATCGGATCGCGCTTCCCCCAGCTCTTGAAGAGCTCATCCGGCAGCATGTCGCGCGCCTCGCGCTCGTCATGGGTGGCGTGCCCGCCCATCCGAAACGTCTCCGCGACCAGCAGCGCCGGCCCCTCACCCCGACGACAGCGCTCGGCCGCGAGTCGAGTCGCCGCGTAGGCGTCGAGCACGTTGTTGCCGTCGAACTCGGCGCCGTGGATGCCGTAGCTCGTCGCCCATTCGTGAAACTGGCCCGGGAGGTGATGGCGCTCGAGCGGGGTCCCCAGGGCCACCTGGTTGTTCTGGAGGATGAAGATGGCGGGCAGCCGGCGGACGGCCGCGAAGTTGGTGCCTTCGTGCGCCGCCGCCGTGTTGGCGGCGCCGTCGCCCACCCAGGTGAGGGCGACGCGCGGCTCGCGCCGCAGCTGAAACGTGAGCGCGATGCCGCTGATGACGGGCACCATGTCGCCCACGTGCGAGATGGGTTGCAGCACGCCGCGCTCCCAGGCGCCGACGTGCAGATCGCGGCCGCGGGAAGGCGAGTCGTCGCTGCCGAGATAGCCGCGCAGCATGTCGGCGACCGGCATCCCCAGCTCGCAGCAGGCCGCGGCGTTGCGGATCATCGGCGCCACGACGTCGCCCCCCCGGCCGCGCTCCAGCGCGTGCACCGGCCCCACGGTGACGGCCTCCTCGCCCGTCCCGAGCCACGCCTTGGAGATCACCCCCGTGCGCACCCAGCGTTTCAGCTGGATGTCGTGGAGGCGGGCGCGCAGCAGCCCGGCGTACAGAGCGATCATGCCCTCGGGCGCGAGCCGAGCGACGATGGCGGCGCGCTCGGGATCCCGCTCGAGCGTCTCGCGGAAGGCGCGCACCAGGGCGGCGTCCGGCTGCCACTCGACGTACTCGGGCGGATCGAAGGCCGGGAAGCGCCTTATTTCAGCTTCTCCTTGATCTTCGACAGGAGGCCGCCTTCGTGGAACGCCGACAGGGCGTCGGCGAACTCGAGCGCGGTGGTGTAGCGCGCCTCGGGGTTCGACTCGAGGGCGCGCCCCAGCGTCCGTTCCAGACCCTCGGGGAGGTCGGGCCGCAGCTGGCGCAGCTTGAGCGGCCGGCCGCGCAGCCGCGCGATCATCATTTCCTGCGCGTTGCGGCCCTGGAACGGGAGCTTTCCCGTGAACATCTCGAACGCGACGATCCCGAGCGCATAGATGTCGGAGCGCGCGTCGAGCTGCTTGCCGCGGATCTGCTCGGGGCTCATGAATTCCGGCGTGCCGAGGATGATGCCCGTGGCGGTGAGCTTGGCGATGGCCGGGTCGGCGCGGCGCTCCTTGGCGAGCCCGAAATCCATGACCACGGCCCGATCGCCCCCCGCTCCCGCGCCGGGCTCCCCGGTGACGAGCATGATGTTCTCGGGCTTCAGGTCGCGGTGCACGATCTGCAGCTCGTGCGCGTGGTGCAACCCGGCGCACACCTGCCGCAGCAGGGCGATCCCGGGGGCGACCGGCATGGGACCGGCCTTCACCTCGCGGTCCGAGAGCAGCTCGCCCTTGAGGAACGGCATCACCAGGTAGATCAGGCCGTCCTCGGACTCGCCCAGGCGCAGGATGCGGCACACGTTGGGATGGTCGAGCCGCATGGCGAGGCCCGCCTCGCGCCGCAGCCGCTCGACCGAGCTCCTGTCGGTGGCGAGCTTGGGCGACAGCACCTTGATCGCGACGTCCTGTCCGGTCGCCACCTCGCGTGCGAGGTACACGTACGACATGCCGCCCTCGCCCAGCTTCTTCTGGACCTGGTAGCGCGAGTCCAGGACCTGCCCCGAGAGCGAGGAGGCGCGCTCGAGCCCGAGTTTCGGTTTCGACGGCGTGCGCGCGGCGGTGCCGGCGGCGGCGGAGACGGGCGTCGCCGCCTTCGACTGCACTTCGACCAGCATGTTGCCGTCGCGGGCGCAGAATCGCGCGGTATCGGTGTAGACCGTGCCGCACTTGGGGCAGCGCCGCTCGCTCATTGACGCACCAGGTTGCGCCCTTCGTTCTTGGCGCGGTACAGGGCCTGATCGGCCAGGGCCACGAAGCTGTCGGCGCTCGTGACGCGGTCGTCGGGGAACGACGCCAGCCCGATCGAGATCGTCAGGTTGAGCGGATCTTCTCCCGGCTCGGCGAAGTCGTGGTGCATGACGCGGCGGCGCAGCCGCTCCGCGAAGATCGCGGCGCCGTGCAACGCCGTCTCGGGCATGACGACCACGAATTCCTCCCCGCCGTACCGCGCGACCAGGTCGACCGAGCGCGCCTCGCGGCGCAGGATCTCGCCAACTTGGCGCAGGACGGAGTCGCCCGCAATGTGGCCGCGCGTGTCGTTCACGAGCTTGAACCGATCGATGTCGGCGAGCAGAATGGTGAGGGCCAGGTTGTAGCGGCGCGCCCGATCGAGCTCGGCCTCGAGCTCTTCCGACAGCGCGCGCCGGTTCATGCAGCCGGTGAGGGCGTCGGTCGCCGCCAGCTTCTCGAGCCGCTTCTTGTCCGACACCGCCGTCTCGAAATCGTAGGCCTTCTCGATCGCCGCCACGGCCGTGCGGATCACGGTCTCGGCGAACCCGGCGTCGGCGCGGGTGAGCGGCGGGTCCTCACCCGTGGTGCGGAGAAAGAAGACGCCCAGCTGCTGGTCCTTCATGGAGAAGGGAAGCGCCACGGCGGAGCGGGTCGGGACGGTGATGCCCTCGCGCTGCCAGCGCACCCGCTCGCCCTCGTACAGCGGGTCGGACGAGACGTCCTCGACCAGCACCGGTCGGCTGCCGGTGAGCGCGCGCTGAATCTCGGGATAGCGCGCCAGCTCGATCTCGAGGTTGCGGAGCATGGGGTTCTCGTACGCCGCCACCACCACGCCCAGCTGGTCTCCCGGCTTGGCGAGCACCATCGAGCACTTGGAGATCTGCAGCACGCGGGCCACGCGCCGCACCAGGATATGGTAGATCTCGTCGGGCTTGAGGGAGTCGGTGACCTCGTGCAGGATGTCGACGATCGCCGCCCGGCTCTGCGCTTCATCGCGGGCGTGGGCCAGCTCCTGCGCCGAGCGGATGTGCGCCTTCACGCGCGCCAGCAGCTCGCGCACCCGGAACGGCTTGGAGATGAAGTCGGCGGCGCCGAGCCCGAGCGACTTTACCGTCGCCTCCTCGGGCGGCATGGACGAGATCATCAGGACCGGGACGTCGCGGAACCGGTCGTCGGCCTTCATCTTGGCGAGCAGCTGCAGGCCGTCGACCTTGGGCATCATGATGTCGAGCAACAGCAGATTGGGACGCTCTTCCTCGAGCTTGCCGATGAGCCCTTCGCCCCCGGGGGCGACCACCACGTCGTAGCCGTTTTCCTTGAGGATCCAGGTCAGGGTGCGGACCAGGGACTGGTCGTCGTCGGCGACGAGGATCTTGGCGGCGGCTTCGGGGCTCAAGCGCCTTCAATCCTCGAGCAGCGCGGGGTCGACGTTGCCGCCGCTCACGACCAGCACGGTGGGCGGGACGGGCCGAACCGCGCCGGAGCGGAGCGCGGCCGTCGTCGCGGCGCCCGATGGCTCCACCGCGAGGTGGCCGTGACGCCAGAGAAACTGCACGGCCTCGCGCAGCGCGTCATCCTCCACCAGCACGACTCCCGCCAGGCGATCGCGCTGCGCGGTCAGGTGCGCGAAGGGAACGGCCCCCACGCTGAGGGTGATCAACCCGTCTGCGAGGCTCGCCGTGCGGTCGAGCCGCACCGGCCGGCCCGCGGCGAGCGAGCGCGTGAGCTTGGGGGCGCCCGCGGGCTCCACCCCCCAGACACGTGCCTGGCTTCCCGCGGCCGCGAGTCCCGTCACCACGCCCGCGATGAGCCCGCCGCCGCCCACGGGGACGACCACCGTGCGGACCTCGGGCAGCTGCTCCGCGATCTCCAGGCCTACGGTCGCCTGGCCGGCGATGATGTCCGCGTGGTCGAATGGCGGCACGATCGCGAGCCCGCGCTCGGTCGCGATGGCTTCCGCCCGCTGCTGGCGGTCCTCCGACGTCCGGCCCGCAAACACCACCTCACCCCCCCAGCGCTTGACGCCCGCCACCTTGACGGCGGGCGCGGTCTCGGGCATCACGACCACCGCCCGCACCCCCACCAGCTGCGCCGCGTAGGCCACCGCCTGGCCGTGGTTGCCGCTGGAGTACGTGATGACCCCACCCCGTCGTACGTCGTACGGCATACGACGTATGGCGGTATAGGCCCCCCGCAGCTTGAACGCGCCCATCGGCTGGAGGCTCTCGAGCTTCAGGTATGCGTTCAAAGGCTCGACGAAGCGCAGCGGCGTGCGCACCGCCACGCCGGCGAGCCCCGCGGCCGCCTCGCGCACGTCCTGGGCGGTGACCACGCTACTTTTTCTTGGCTTTCTTCTTGACCTGCTTCTTGGCCTTAGGCGCGGCCTTCTCCTCTTCGTCCGCGTCGCCCTCGCCGTCGTCTCCTTCGTCCTCCTTCACGACCCGGGCCACGTCCACCAGCAGATCGCCCGAGGTCAGGTTCATCACCTTCACGCCCTGGGTGTTGCGACCCGAGATGCGGATCCCCTCGACCGGCACGCGGATCATGATGCCTTTCTTGGTGATCATCATCAGCTCGTCGTCGGGGAGCACCTCCTTGAGCGCGACGATGTCGCCGGTCTTGTCCGCGCGCTTCAAGGTGATGATGCCCCGTCCGCCGCGGTGCTGGACGCGGTACTCGTCGAGCTCGGAGCGTTTGCCCATGCCCTTCTCCGTGACGGCGAGGAGCGTCGACTTGCGTCGCACCACGACCATATCGATCACGTGGTCCTTCTTGTCCAGCTCGATCCCTTTCACGCCCGTCGCCGTGCGGCCCATGTCGCGCACGTCCTTCTCGTGGAACCGGATGCTCATACCGTGGCGGGTGGCCAGCACGATGTCGTTGCGGCCGTCGGTGACCTGCACGTCGATCAGCTCGTCGCCCTTCTCGATGTTGATGGCGCGGATCCCCACCGAGCGCGGGTTGCCGAACTCCGAGAGCACCGTCTTCTTCACGACGCCCTGCTTCGTGGCGAACAGCAGGAACTGGTCCTCGGAGAACTCCCGCACCGGCACGAGCGACGCGAGCCGCTCGTCGGGCTTCATGGCGATACAGGAG
This sequence comes from Gemmatimonadales bacterium, assembly GCA_036522815.1. GTDB lineage: Bacteria > Gemmatimonadota > Gemmatimonadetes > Gemmatimonadales > GWC2-71-9 > AG41. The sequence goes on from DATDFC010000088.1 coordinate 44,358, forward strand.
AGAATCGGCTTGCCGCGCGCGGCGCGCGCCGCCTGCGGGATCTCGTGCACCTTCAGCCAGTAGCACTGCCCCTGCTGCGTGAAGAACATGACGTAATCGTGGGTCGACGCGATGAACAGGTGCTCGACCCAGTCGTCTTCCTTGGTGTGGGCGGAGATGACACCCTTGCCGCCGCGCCGCTGGCGCCGGTAGGCCGAGACCGGCAGCCGCTTGATGTAGCCGGCGTGGGACACGGTGATGACCATGTCCTCTTCGGCGATCAGGTCCTCGATCGAGAATTCGCCCTGATCGGCGACGATCTCCGTGCGGCGCTCGTCGCCGAAGCCGTGCGCCAGCTCCGCCAGCTCTTCCTTGAGGATCTTGAGCCGGCGAGGCTTCGAGCCGAGAATCTCCTTGCACTCCTTGATGAACTTGCGGACTTCCTTGAGCTCCTCCTCGAGCTTGGTGATCTCGAGCGCGGTGAGCCGGGCGAGCCGCATGTTGAGGATTTCCGCCGCCTGCTTCTCGGACAGCTTGAAGCGCTTGCGCAGCGCCGCGTCGGCCGTGGGCACGTCCTTCGCCTTGCGGATGATCCTCACCACCTCGTCGATGTGGTCGACGGCGATCTTCAGGCCTTCGAGAATGTGCTCGCGGTCCTGGGCCCGCTTGAGCTCGAACTCGGTGCGGCGCGTGATGACCGCGTGACGGTGCTCGATGAAGTGCTCGAGCAGCTCCTTCAGGGCCATCTCCTTGGGCGCGCCGTCGACCAGCGCCAGCATGATCGCGCCGAAGGTCGTCTGCATCTGGGTGTGCTTGTACAGCTGGTTCAGCACCACGGCCGGGACGGCATCGCGCTTCAGATCGATGACGATCCGCATGCCTTCGCGGTCGGAGTAGTCCTGGATGTCCGAGATACCGTCCAGCTTCTTGTCATTGGCGAGCTGGGCGATCTGCGCGATCAGATTCGCCTTGTTGACCTGGTAGGGGATCTCAGTGACGACGATCTGCTGCTTGCCGGTGGATTCCTTCTCCTCCACCACCGCGCGCGCCCGCAGCACGATCCGGCCCCGGCCCTTCTCGTAGCACTCCTTGATGCCTTCGCGACCGTATACGATCGCACCCGTGGGGAAGTCGGGGCCCTTGATGAACTTCCGGAGATCCTTGATGGAGGCATCCGGATGGTCCACCAGATGATTGATCGCCTCGACCGTCTCGGCGAGGTTGTGCGGCGGGATGTTGGTGGCCATCCCCACCGCGATGCCCGACGTGCCGTTCACGATCAGGTTGGGGAGCCGCGCCGGCAGCACCGTCGGCTCCTGCAGCCGGTCGTCGAAGTTGGGGACGAAGTCGACGGTGTTCTTGTCGATGTCCTCGAGCATCGTCATCGCGATGCGCGTGAGGCGGGCTTCAGTGTAGCGGTACGCGGCCGGGGGGTCGCCGTCGACGGAGCCGAAGTTGCCCTGCCCGTCCACCAGCGGGTAGCGCAGCGAGAAGTCCTGCACCATGCGCACCAGCGAGTCGTACACCGCCACGTCGCCGTGCGGGTGGTACTTGCCGAGCACGTCGCCCACCACCGTGGCGCTCTTCTTGTAGGGGCGGCCGGGCACCAGGCCCAGCTCATTCATCGCGTACAGGATGCGGCGGTGCACGGGCTTCAAGCCGTCACGCACGTCGGGCAGCGCGCGCTGCACGATCACGCTCATCGAGTAGTCGAGGAACGACTCGCGCATCTCGTCTTCGATGAGACGCGGCAGGATGCGTTCGCGGGCGTTGGGTGCGGTCATGAAGCCGGGGCTCGGGGCTTGGGTATCGGGACTTGGGACGTCTCGAGACTGCCTAAGTTGCTAAAAAATAATCACTTAGCCTAGGAAAGGCAACGCGAGGGCTGCTGCTAACCGAGGCTCCGAGCGGCACTTACCCGCGCGATTGACGATCGGTTGATCGACCCCAGCTACGATTGGTCCGGCGCCTTGAAGCCCGGGCTCGGCAGACGCTGGAAAGCGGCATGAGCGAAGCGGAGCGCCTCGCCGGGCCAGGGCTTCAGGGACTGACTTCCACCACGATCTTCCCCAGCTGCTCCCCCCGGTCCAGCCGCTCGAACGCGGCACGCGCCTCGCTGAACGGAAACACGCGGTCCACCACCGGCCGCAGCTCGCCCGCGCCCAGCAGGCGCACGATCTCGCGGTACTCGGCGTCGTTCCCCATGGTCGAGCCCATGATGCTCCACTGATGCCAGAACAGCCGCCGCAGGTCGAGGGCGACGTGCGGCCCGGTCGTGGACCCGCACGTCACCAGTCGGCCGCCGCGTCCCAGGGAACGCAACGACTCGTCCCAGGTCGCCTCGCCCACGTTCTCGATCACCACGTCGGCGCCGCGCTTGTCGGTGAGGGCGCGAACCTCCTGGGCAATCTTCTGAGTCGTGTAGTTGAGGGTCGCATCGGCACCGAGCGCCTGAGCCTCGTGCAACTTGGCGTCGCTGGAACTTGTAACGATCACTCTCGCCCCCTTGAGCTTGGCGATCCGCAGCGCCGCGAGGGCCACACCGCCGCCGATGCCCCAGATCAACACCGTCTCGCCCGCGACGAGCTGCGCACGCGTCACAACCATGCGCCAGGCGGTGAGCGTCACCAGCGAAAATGCCGCCGCCTCGACCCAGGTGAGCGGTGTCGCGAGTGTCGGGATGATGGCGACATTTTGCTCGGGCACCACCACGTATTGCGCCAACGTGCCGGGGAGGTGCTCGCCCAGAATGCCGTAGCGCCGACACAGCGACTGCTCGCCGGCGCGGCAGTACTCGCACGCATAGTCGGGGATTCCCGGGTTGATCATGACCCGGTCGCCCGGTCGCACGGTCCGGACCTCGGACCCGACGGCATCCACGACACCTGCACCATCGGCGCCCACGATGTGGGGGAAGTGGTACTCGTGTGGCAGCCCCCGCACTACGAACAAGTCGAGGTGGTTGAGCGCCGCGGCGCGCACCGCGACGCGGACGTGGCCGGGGTCCGGGTTCGGGAGCTCGGGGACGTCGCTGAGTTGGAGCTGGTTGAGGCCGCCGGTGGCGCGGATCACCCAGGCGCGCATGGCGAGACCGCCCTACGGCATGAACGCGGGAGACACCATCTGCTCGGCGCCGCTGGTCGGGATTGCGACGGGCGCGCCGGCGCTCGCGCCGATCGGCTGGATGTACACGCGGAACACGTTCTTCTGTACCGCCACCACCAGGCCAAGCAGGTCACCCACTCCCGAGACGGCGAAATCGGTGACCATCAGATCCGTGCCCCCGAGCGGCGCGACCTTGCCCGTCGTCACATCGGCCTTCACCACCTGCGTGGTGGTGCGCCCTCCCTCTTTTTGCTCCACCAGATACGCGAGCGTGCCGTCGCGCAGGAAGTGCGGCGCGCTCTCCTTGGCCTGCGGGCCCCGGGTGAACGGATGCTGATTGGTGCCGTCCCTGGCCATCAGCCAGATGTGATTGGTGTTGCCGTCGCGGTTGGATACGAAGGCGATGAGCTCGCCGTCGGGCGACATGCTCGGCTGCGAGTTGTCGGCCGGCTCCTGCGTCAGCGGCACCGCGACGGAGCTGGTGACCGGCTGGAGGTAGATCTGACGGTGGCCGGTGCGTTGCGAGTGAAACACGACCGCCTGGCCGTCGGGGCTGAACGATGGGTCGCCGTCCAGGCCCGGCGAGTTGGTGAGCCGCGAGACGTTGGTCCCGTCGGCATCCATGACGTACACCTCGGGCTGTCCG
>DATDFC010000089.1:0-3830 GCA_036522815.1 Gemmatimonadales bacterium
GTCCCCCCGCCCCGCCCGCCGCGCCAGCCGAGCCGGCGCCCGTCGCACGGCCCCCGCGCCCGCTAGTCGCTCCATTGCGCGTGATCGTGAGCCAGCAGATCGCGGCCGCCGCCGGTACGGCGGCCGACGTCCCGGTGCAGCTGTACCGCGGCGCCGACCCGCAGCCCGGCGTCGAGCTGCTGCTGCGCGGTGCCGGCGCGATCCCGGGTGGCGCCACCCAGGATCCCGTCGCCATCACCGACTGGCGCGGCGTCGCCACCTTCCACGTGCTCGCGGGCAACACCCCGGGGACGTACCGGCTCACGGTCGCGATGCCGAACGGTCCGCCGCTCGGACCCACCACACGGATCGATTTCATTACGACAGCCGTCCCCGCGCCGCCGCCCCCGCCGCGCCCAGTCGCGTCGGACGGCCTCACGCGGTTCATCCAAGGCATGGAGCTGCACGGCGGCGCCGGCACCGCGCTGCCGGTGCCGCTGGTGCTGGAGGTGCGGGACACCACGGGCGCGCCGTTCGTGGGACAGATGGTCACGCTCACCGCGAGCGGCGGCAGCGTCGAGCCCGCGGTGGCGACGACCGACCGCACCGGCAAGGTGCAGGTGCACGTGACGCTGGGTGAGCGCGCCGGTCCGGTGGTCGTGACCGCCAAGGTAGGACCGCTCACGCGCACGGCGACGCTGTACGCCGATCCCGGGCTGGCGCGCGACCTGGTGCTGGAGCGGGGTGGCACGCCGCTCGGGGGGGGGCAGCTGACGCTCGCGTCGCGCGACACGGTGGTGCTGCGGGTGACGGCGCGCGACGCCCACGGCAACCGCACGGCGCTGGACGACTTCGCGGCCACGACCACCGGCCGGGCCGTGGAGCTGCGCTCCGCCGTGATGGCCGAGTCGGCCGCGGTCGTGACGCTCGCGCCCCGCAGGAGCGGGACCGGTGAGCTCCAGCTCTCGGGCTCGGGGGTGCGGTCGCGCGTGACCGTCAACGTGGCCCTGACCGGTGGACCGCCCAGCGCGTGGGCGATCGGCGCGCGCTCGGCCTGGTTGGGCTCGAACGACCCCTGGCTGGCCCTGCCCAACCTCACGAGCGTCTCGGGCGTGGACTGGAGCGTGTTCGGGCGGCGGAGCGTGGTCCCGGGCCTGTCACTCGCTGTCGGTGCGGCGGCGGGCTCGCTCAGCGCGGAGCGGACCACGGGGAGCGCGTCGCTGATGCTGTTCGAGGGATACGGGCGCGCCGAGCTGTCGCTGGTGCCGCGCGGCGTGGTGAGCCCCGTGCTGGCGCTGGGTGCCGGCGCGTATCGCCTGAAGAGCGCGGACGGGGGGCAGACGTTCTATCACACGAACGGGTTCTGGTCCGCCGGCGGCGGAGTGGACGTGGCCGTGTCGCCCAGCGTGACGCTGGAGCTGCGGCTCGAGCGGCACTGGATGCGGGACACGAATTTCGGCCACGTGGCGACGCTGTGGCCGCTCGCGGCGGGGGTGCGGGCGGGGCTGTAGGGGCTCACCCGCCTCCAGTTCGTCGGGGGTGGTCCTCACCCCCTGTCCCCTCAAGTCCTCACCCCTTTGATCCCCGCGCCCTGGTCCTCACCCCTTCGATCCCCTCTCCCTGCGGGTCCTCACCCCCTGTCCCCCTCTCCGCATACGCGGAGAGGGGGGACCAGTAACTGGCCCCGGATCCCGGGGGCCCAATCTCCCACTTCGTTCCCCCTCTCCACGTCAGTGGAGAGGGGGACAGGGGGTGAGGACCACGAGAGGGAGACAGGGGATGAGGACCACGCGAGGGGAACAGGGGGTGAGGGCTACTGCGGGCACCCCGGGCTTGCGCCCGGGGTCAGCCCAAACCAGTCCTAGTGGCTACGGGGTCAGCCACCCATCCACCCCGGGCTTGCGCCCGGGGTCAGTCAAACCAGCCCTAGTGGCTGATCGCGAAAAACCAGGCCGCGATCACCGGCCCGCGCGGCCCCCGGCTGCCGGGCGCCGGCGCGGGTGACCCGGGTGGCGGCGGCCCGTACTCGGGCTGAAATAGATACGCCACGTGTTTCACCGGATCCACCGTGATGGTCTTGGCGCCCCGCATTGTGACCACGGTGGCGAGCACGCGGTAGCGGTCGGGAGCATCCTCGTGCACCACGGTGACGTTGCTGTCGCGGCCGGCGGGAATGTAGATGAGCTTGTCCGCGGCGTCCCACCCCAGCGCGTCCACGCCGTCGCCGTTGGCAATCGTGGCGACGATCTTGCCCGACGCCGGATCCACCACGACCGACGTCTTGCCGCATCCGGAGAAGATGCGATTGGTGGCGCGATCATAGGCGATGCCGGTGGGGCCCTCGCACGGCGCCAGCGGCCACGACGCGATCACCTTCAGGCTCTTGTCGTCGATCACCTGGATGGTGCTCTTGCCCTCGTTGTTGACGAAGATCCTGCCCTTGCCGTCGCTCGCCGCGCCTTCGGGCGAGTTGTCCTCGAGCTCGACCGTGCCGACGATGTCGCCGCCCGCGGGATCGAGCGCGACCACGGTGCCGATCGGACGACTGTGATTGGTGAGGATGATATGCCCGGAGAAGTCGTCGTACATGATGCCGTCGAGGCCGCCCGTGGCCACGCGGATCTTCTTGATCACCGCGAGGCTCGCGAGGTCGAACATGGTGACGGTCGAGTCGCCGCCGTTCGTAATGAAGCCGTGATGCGCCGCGGGCACGAGCGCGATGCCGTGGGTGCGCGGCGTGTCGGGAATGTCGCCCAGGACCTTCCCCGTCGCCCCGTCGACCACCATCACGTGCGTGCCGCGCGACACGAACACCCGCCCGGTGCCGGGCTCGGCCGTGAGGTAGTCGGTGCCGCCGTCGCCGCCGATGCTGAACCGGGCGACCTTGAACGTCTGGGCTGAGCCGACACTGGGGAGCGCGAGCGCGGCGCAGAGCAGGACCGCTGTGGCACGTGAGCGACTGGTCATGAGGAAATTCCTCGGTTGTGGGGCGCGGCCTCAATATCACCGTGGAGACGCGTTCTCCACAATCTCGTGCACATTCCCGCCCACACGTTGCCCACACGGTGTGCAAACACGCGTGAACCGGCGGCGCGTGAGATAACGCACGACGCGCGCGAGCCGAATCCCACATCGTACGGGCCCGCGATAACGACTGGCTCCGTGATCGAACAGCAGTGGGCTCGGGTCAAAGGCGCCGCGACCGGAGGAGGGTTGCGGCGCGGGGCGTGGTACCGCGTGGTGCAGCTGTCGTCGCGCGAGGCGGTGGTCGCAGTCGAGACGCAGGAGGTGCGCCTGCCGCGCGGCGCGCTCGAGTTCGCGTCGGTGCGCCCCCACATCTGGACCCTGGTGCCCACGCCGGCCACGGCGCGCGGCATGGCGGTGCGGGCGGGTGAGCTGTACGCCGTGTGCCCGGGGTGCCGTAGCCGGGCGCCGCTCGCCGGCAGCCCGCAGAGCCTGCGCTGCCCGCGCTGCAAAGACACGTATAAAGTCGGCTGGGAGGAGTGGTTCATTAAAGGCAGACGGTAGAGGACGGTAGAGGACGGTAGAAGTCGGTAGAGGTTGGCAGCGGATTACACCAAACCGTTGCATCCCCGCCCCGTGGACCGCGCGCCGCAAGGAACCGACTCGCCGTCTCCAGGTAGCTCGACGTAGCAGTCGTAACCTGGAGCAGGGCGATGCCGCAGAGTATTCAATTCGACGCGGGGCGACAGCGGTCGCGACCCGTCTGGCAGTTCCTCCTGGTGATCGCCATCGCGTTGCCGTGCGCCCCCGGGTCGAGCGCGGCGCAGGTGGACGAGGTCGTCGCGGGCGCGAGCGGGAACGCGGTGCTGCGCGGGCCCTGGGTCACG
>DATDFC010000090.1:0-51464 GCA_036522815.1 Gemmatimonadales bacterium
TGCACCGGCACGAAGATCACGTCCCCCGTCTCGAGCCGGATGTCGTTGCGCGTCTCACCGCGCAGCAGGTAGTCGTACAGATCGAGCGTCGCCACCGTCTTGCCGGCGCGCTGCACCACGATGTCGCGCATGTTGGCCCGCTCGGTCACGCCCCCCGCCGCGTACAACGCCGTCAACGCGGTGCCGAGCGAGCTGATCTGGTACGCCCCCGGCTGCGTCACCTCGCCGACGACGTAGACCTGATTGGCCCGCACGTTGGCAACCGTGATATCGAATCGCGTCGTGGCACCGCCCCCGCGCTTGACGCCCGAGTACACCCGACCCAGCCGAGCGTACAGCATGTCGCGCAGCTGATCGAGCGTCAGGTTGGACACGAATACCTGTCCCACCTGGGGGATGAGAATGAACCCCTCGCGCGTCACCGGCAGCGTGTACGCCAGCTCCACGTCACCCGTGAGTATGAGGACCAATTGATCGCCCGCGCCGAGCTTATAGTCGGGCGGCACCGGCCCGGAGAGCAGCGGCAGGAACTGCGTGGTCGAGCGCCGGAACACGTCCACCCCGAACACCCGGCTCGGCGCGCCCGCCCCCCGCATCCGGATCATGCCCGTGTCGACCAGCAGCACGCTCTGATCGACCGGGGGCAACCCCAGCGCCTGGATGGCCGCCAGCTCCATCGCCCCAGCCGGCAACGCCCCACCCGACAACGCCCCGCCCGACGACGCTGCACCCAGATAGGCATCCAGCAGGTTCGGCGGATAGCCGCTCGCCGCCAACCGCGCCCGCACCTGCTCGGCCGTGAGCCCCGACTGCTGCAGCCGCTGGCGGATCTGATCCGGCAGCCCGGGGTTCTGCTGCACCGCCTGCTGCAAGGCTGATTGGGCTTGGGCGGGGGAGGGAACCTGGGAGGCGAGCGGCACCGCGGCGCCGAGCAACCCTCCGACGAGCAGGGTGCGCAGTGCGCGGTGCGCGGTAGCGTCCCGTGACCGAATTGACCTACTGACCCCGGGCGCGAGCCCGGGGATGCCGCCAGCCGTCGTCATCCGTGCTGTTCGATCCCGAACGGGGCCCAAAACATGGCGGCTAAGTCATGGTCCGTCAAGGTGTTCGGGGTAGTCCGTGCGTGACGTGGGGGCGCAGCATGCTGCGCCCCTACGCTACCGCTGCGCCCCTACGCTACCTCTGCGCCCCTACGCTACCCTGGCAATGCACGGTTAACGGGCGAGAACCGACTTCAGCAGGCCCGGCACCGACACGAGACGGCGGTTCACTGGGTCGGCGGCCAGGCGAAAGCCCTCGAGCGCGAACACGCCGAGGATTGGTTGAGACCCTGGCTCCCCGAACACCACGACGGTCGGCCGCGCTCGGTCGCCGATGCGAATCGGCGTCCACGCCACGGGATAGCGCACCTCGCGTCCGTCGGCCAGCTCGAACGGCCACTCCTCCTCCGGTGCCACGCCGAGCCGTTGGAGCACGTCCCGCGGGACCCACGTGTATGTGGCACCGGTGTCCACTAGCGCGTCGATGACCTCGAACCGCTCGCCGGCCCGATTCCCGACGTGGACGGCAACCCTGAAGTGGCCCACCCCCGAATCTGCAGTCCGGCCGCCGGGAAACGGTAACCGATCCATTGCGCCCTCCAGGCAAATCGTTGCGGGACCTCGTGCGCAATCTACCCTCGGCTCTGGTGCGCTGTCGTGGTCCTCACCCCCTGTGGGAGATTGGGCCCCGGGGTCCAGGGCCAGTTACTGGTCCCCCCTCTCCACGTCAGTGGAGAGGGGGACAGGGGGTGAGGACCACGAGGGGATCGGCGGTGTCATCCTGAGCGAGCGCGCGCGCAGCGCGCGAGCGAAGGACCTGCTGTCGCTCAGACGCCGAAGGGGCTCGGATCTGCTGTCTCGGGGGTGAGCACCGAGAGGCTCGCCCCGAGTCGCACCGGATCCCGATACGTGTCGTGACCGAGCCGGAGGGAGAACGCCCCAGCGGCGACGACGCGCGTGAGCAATGCCAACACCGCCGGGGCAGTCAGCCGATACGCCTGCAGCCAGGGCGTCTGGCGCACGAGCCGGGCGAGCGCATCTGCCGGCGAGAGCGGTGTCAGCAGGGTGGGCTCGGCCGGCACGACCGTTGGAAAGATGGCGCCCGCGAGCGGGGCGGTGCGCCGCCAGCCCCCGAGACCGAGCTCCGCCGCCGCCACCTCGCGCCGCTCACCGCCGGCTCCATCCAGATGAAACGGCCGCAGCCATCCCTCCACCTCGACCCCGTCGCCACGGGCCGAGAGCACGACCTGTGCGTCCGACAGATAACGCCAGCCACCTGACGCCAGTGTCGCACCCGTGGTGGACTTGCCCGCGCGCGCGTCGCCCGCGAGCAGCCAGGCCCGGCCGTCGGGAGCCACCACGGCAGCGGCGTGCACCAGCGCGCGCCCCAGGCCCGCGAGGAGCAGCGCGGCCGAGATGGTGAGCATGGCGTACAGGTCGGCCGCAGCTTCGGGACTCCCGCCGGGATCCACCTGCAGTCGGCCGCGCCCGGCCCCAAACCTCAGCACGCCACCGCTCGAGGGAGCCGCCCCGCGCAGCACCGCTCGGGCACGGTCCTGATCTACCCAGGCGGCGACGCCACCGAGCGCCAGCGTAGCTGGATCTGTAGGGTGCCTGAGCGGCATGCTGGAAGCGCGCACGGAGATCATCGCACGAGCCGGCACGTCACCCGGCTTGCCCAGTCCTTCGGGGATCCAGCGCCCGGCCACGGAATAAAGGGAGCGCTTGAGCGCGAGCCGGAGCGCGCCGTCCGCCACGAGGTCGAGCAGGATGGGGGATCTCATTGTAGCACCGCGATCGCGGCCGTTTCACCCGATCGGGTGACGCCGGCCCCACGTCGGATGGGGCGGGCACCCGTCACACGATCAGCCCCCGGGCACGCAGGTCCGCGATCACCCGCTCTATCTCTCTTTGAGCGGTGGCGGCGTCCACGGCAAACTCGTGCACCAGCGCGTCGGCGATGCGCGGCGGCTCGAGCGCCTGCTCTAGGCCTTTCCAGATGAGGGCGGCGGTCGCGTTGAGCTGGTAGTACTGCTTCGTCTTGAGGTCGAGCAGCACCGCCTCGCCCGCGAGGTGGGCGGTGAGCACGTCGTCCCGAATGGTGTAGGGTGCGGCGTGTTGCGGGTCCATGGGCGCGGTCTTCGCTAGGGCTCCCCCGTTCACCGCAAGAATCCGTCCGACGTCCCAAAGCGGAACAAGTGCCGTCCCATCCGACGGTTGTCACGATCTTGCTACAGGGTTGCGGCGCTGTTCGTTTACCCCCGCACGACGGCGCGAGCCCGTGTCAGCGTTCGCGATGCCACTGTTTTTTTTCTCTCCCTCCCGCAGCCAAGCGGCGTTGTCGAAGGAGCTGCTTGCTCGAGTACAGCAGGTCCTTCGCGCCTGCGGCGCTCAGGATGACAAGCCGCTCACTTCGTAAAAGGGGGGGAAAGAGAAGACCACCCTCCGATCCCTGAGCCATTATTTTTTTCTCTCTCTCCCGAAAGCGAAGCGGCGTTGTCATCCTGAGCGAGCGCGCGCAGCGCGCGAGCGAAGGACCTGCTTGTTCGTCCTCACCCCTTTGATCCCCTCTCCCTTCGGGAGAGGGGAAACGACGCCCGGCTTCGTTCCCCCTCTCCACGTCAGTGGAGAGGGGGACAGGGGGTGAGGACCACGAGAGGGGGACAGGGGGTGAGGACTCGAACACCTTGACGGACCATGACTTAGCCACCATGTTTTGGGCCCCGTTCGGGATCGAACAGCACGGATGACGACGGCTGGCGGCATCCCCGGGCTTGCGCCCGGGGTCAGTAGTTCAATTCGGTTGCCGGGAGGCACCACTCACCACGCACCACTCACCTTCGTGGTGTGGTGCCTGCTCGCCGCTCCGTGCGCCTCCCAGGTCCCCTCCCCCGCCCAGGCGCAATCGGCGCTGCAGCAGGCGGTGCAGCAGAACCCCGGGCTCCCGGACCAGATCCGCCAGCGGCTGCAGCAGTCGGGGCTCACGGCCGAGCAGGTGCGGGCGCGGTTGGCGGCGAGCGGCTATCCGCCGAACCTGCTCGATGCATATCTGGGTGCAGCGTCGTCGGGTGGGGCGTTGTCGGGTGGGGCGTTGCCGGCTGGGGCGATGGAGCTGGCGGCCATCCAGGCGCTGGGGTTGCCACCGGTCGATCAGAGCTTGCTCGTGGTCGATACCGGCATGATCAGGATGCGGGGGGCGGGCGCGCCGAGCCGGGTGTTCGGGGTGGACGTGTTCCGCCGCTCGACCACGCAGTTCCTGCCGCTGCTCTCCGGGCCGGTGCCGGCCGACTACAAGCTCGGCGCGGGCGATCAATTGGTCCTAATACTCACGGGTGACGTGGAGCTGGCGTACACGCTGCCGGTGACTCGCGAGGGGTTCATTCTCATACCTCAAGTAGGCCAAGTGTTCGTGTCCAACCTGACGCTCGATCAGCTGCGCGACGTGTTGTACGCGCGGCTGGGCCGGGTGTACTCGGGGGTGAAGCGCGGGCCCGGCGCCACGACGCGATTCGATATCACGGTTGCCAACGTGCGGGCCAATCAGGTCTACGTGGTGGGCGAGGTGACGCAGCCGGGGGCGTATCAGATCAGCTCGCTCGGCACAGCGTTGACGGCGTTGTACGCGGCGGGGGGCGTGACCGAGCGGGCCAACATGCGCGACGTGGTGGTGCAGCGCGCCGGCAAGACGGTGGCGACGCTCGATCTGTACGATTACCTGCTGCGCGGTGAGACGCGTAACGACATCCGGCTCGAGACGGGGGACCTGATCTTCGTACCGGTGCACGGTACGCGGGTGGACCTGGCGGGGGCGGTGGTGCGGCCGGCGGTCTATGAGCTGAAGCGCGGGCAGAGTCTGGCGGATCTGATTCAGGCGGCGGGCGGGTTTCGGCCCGATGCGGCGTTGAAGCGGCTGTCGGTGTACCGCCTGCTCGGCCCGACGGAGCGTGGGCCAGGATCGCCGCCGCGGGCGGTGATCGATGTCGCCCTCGCCCCGGTGCCTGTGGGGAAAGGGGAAACGGGAAAGGGACCTCCCGGTGACCCTCCGCTTCCAGTGAGTATGCCGAGCCTCGCGTTGGAGGACGGCGATTCGGTGGTAGTGGACGCGGTGAAGCCGCTCGCGGGGCAGTATTACGTGTCGATCGTGGGGATGGTGAACAAGCCCGGGGCGTATCCGTGGCGCGAGGGGATGACGTTGCGCGATCTGGTGCTGTTGGCGCGCGGGCCGACGGTGGGGGCATCGCTCAACGAGGCCGAGATCGCGCGGCTGCCGGGGGATCGCACCGGGGGCCAGCTCGCGACCACAGAGCGCGTGCCGATGGACTCGACCTACCTGTTCGAGCGCGATTCGTTGGGCCGCTATGTGGGTCCGCCGGGGGTTCCCTTCCCCGCCAAGGGTGCGCCGGAGGTGCCGCTCAAGCCGTACGACAACGTGCTCATTTTGCGGCAACCCGAGTTCGACTTCCAGCGCACGGTGATTCTGACCGGGCAGGTGCGCTTTCCCGGCACGTACTCGTTGCGCACCAAGACGGATCGCCTGGCGGACGTGATCGCCCGCAGCGGCGGGCTGACGCGGCAGGCGTATGCCGAAGGCATCAGGTTCTTTCGGGCGGTGGACAACGTGGGGCGGATCAACGTCAACCTGGCGGGCGCCCTGCGGGACACGACCTCATCGTCGAACATCATCTTGCAGCCGGGTGACTCGATGGAGATCCCGGAGTATCAGCCCGCGGTGAAGGTGACGGGAGCCGTGAACTCGCCGGGGAGTCTGCTGTGGAAGAAGGGAGAGAACCTGGAGTATTACCTGGAGGGCGCGGGTGGATTCAGCTATCGGGCTGAGAAGAGCAAGGTGAGCGTAAGGTACGCCAACGGCGAGGTGCGCACGCGCCGGCGCTCGATCTTCGGGGCGTCCGACCCGAAGCCGGGGCCGGGGTCGGAGGTGTTCGTGCCTGCGAGAGACTCGACTGAGAGGACGAACTACGTGGCGATCGTCGGCGCACTGGCCCAAATCCTCGCGAGCACCGTTGCGATTATCGTAGTCCTGCGGCGATGACCTTCGCCGATTCCTCTGCCCCGCAATGACGACACCATTGAGAGAAGCCGAGGCAGACGAGGGCGTCACCTTAGGGCTCTTCGTTCGTGCCGTTCGCGCCGTATGGCGCTCCGTCTTGGTGTGGGGCGCCATTGGCGCAGTATTGGCGGCCGTCGCCGGAATCGGACGCCCAAAAAGGTACACGGCGCGGGCGTCGTTCATTGCTGAGCAGCAGCGGGTGCGAAGCCTACCGAGCGGCCTCGGGTCGTTGGCTGCCCAATTTGGGCTTAACATCGGAGGGGATGGCGGTCGCTCACCGCAGTTTTACCACGATCTCTTTCAAACCTCCGGTCTACTCCTCGGTGTGCTCGACAGCGTTGTGCCTGTGGCTCCGGGAGAATCGCTCTCGGTCCGACGGCTTCTTGGGGGTAGCCAAGACAGTTCGCGTCGAAACCTTGACCGACTCCTTCGGCGGCTGCGGGCGAGAGTGATTGCCCAAGTCGACTCTCGGACATCCATCGTCACACTGATGGTTTCGCAGAGCACGCCTAGCGCCGCAGAGGGGTTGTCGAGCATCCTCATCAGGGCCGTCAAACACTTCAACGTCGCGACCCGACAATTGCAGGCCCGCGAGCTCCGCACCTTCTTGGAGAAGCGCGTGGCGGACGCCCTGCAGAATCTTCATGAGACAGAGGACGACCTGCGCGGGTTCTACGAGCGCAATCGGCGATTCGCCGATTCACCGCAACTGATATTCGAAGAGTCGCGGATAAAACGGCAGGTCGAGTTACGTCAAGAGTTATATACGACCCTTTCGAAGGAGCTCGAGTCCGCAAGAATAGATGAAGTCAACGACACCCCCATGATCACAGTCATCGATCCACCATTCGCTTCGAGCCGCCCCGATGGGCCCAGCATCCTCGCTCTCGCCTTTGCGGGTTTGATGCTCGGGATCTGTGCCCGAGGCGGCTGGCTCGTGGCAACTGGGCGGTAGAGCACCACCCGTGTGCGGCATAGCTGGAGCAGTCGGAACCGTTCCGGACAGGGCGGGCGCGGTCCGAACCATGTCGGCCACGTTGATGCACCGCGGACCGGACGAGACGGGTGACTTCGACGATGAAAACTGTACGCTAGGGATGCGACGGCTAAGCATTATCGACGTTACCGGCGGTCATCAACCGCTTTTCAACGAGAGACGCAACCTTGTCTGCATCTGCAACGGAGAACTCTACAACTTCAAAACACTCGCCCGCGAGTTGAAAGACCTTGGCCACGTCTTTGCAACGGGCTCGGATGTCGAAGTGGCACTGCACGGCTATGAAACCTGGGGCGATGATGTGGTCACCAGGCTCAACGGAATGTTCGCGCTGGCAATCTGGGACGCACCGCGTCGACGACTGTTTCTCGCTCGTGATCGGCTGGGCAAAAAACCACTCTACTACACGCAGCTCAGGGGGACGCTGGCCTTCGCCTCTGAGCTTCGAACCCTACTCACCCTTCCTGGCGCCTCATGGAGCGTAGATCTTGATGCTTGTCGCGCGTTCTGCCGCCTCGGGTATCTCCCCGGTGATCGTACCCCGATAACGGAGATCCGTCGACTACCGCCCAGTCACCTTGCCGTGTGGGACGATAAGGGCCTGGCAATCCGCCCCTACTGGCAACCCGACCCTTGGCTGCCTGCGGCAACCGAAGACGTGGCCGTTGACGGGCTCCTTGAACTTCTACGCGACGCTGTGCAGCTCCGGCTCATCAGCGATGTACCTCTTGGTGCTTTCGCCAGCGGTGGACTCGACTCCAGCCTCGTAATTGCGGTTGCGGCCGGCGAACTCGGCGCCCGCATTCCAACTTTCTCAATCACTTTCCCAGGCTATCCCGACTTCGATGAGGCTGCTCATGCGCGTCGCGTGGCAGCGCTGTTTGGTTGCGAGCACCACGAGATCCCAGTGGACCCATCTCACTTCGACTCGCTGACTGAAGTCGTTTGGTCGCTCGACGAGCCTCTGGCCGATCCGGCGGCGCTGCCGACGCTGCTACTGAGCCGAGAGGCGCGTAAGGAGGTAACCGTGGCCCTCACGGGAGAGGGGGCCGACGAGGTTTTTGGCGGCTACGAGCGGTACTCCCTCGCGCTGCGTGGCTCGGCGCTGGCCCGTCGGCTAGGCATTCTACCGCACCTCGCTGCCTGTGCCCTCCGCGTTCGGGGCGGGGCACGGTACGACGATTCTCGCATGTCGCGCGTCCTTCGCTCGGCGGCAGTCGGCCGAGACAACGCGCTCGCATGGAGCCGTGCTGTCGCGACGAGTCCGGGTCTTGCGCAAGCAGCGGGCTGGAAGGATGATCCCGCAGTCTTCGCGCCGGCGATACAGTGGCTTCCGCCCGAAGGGCGCGACGGGCGCCTTCGGTCTCTTCAAGCCGACGACCTACAAAACATGTTGGCAAATGGGCTCCTGACAAAGGTGGATCGGATGACGATGGCCGCCTCCCTCGAAGCCCGCTGCCCGTTCTTGGACTATCGCATCGTCAACTTCGGGCTTGGACTGCCTGACGCTTGGAAGATCCAGGGTCGCGCAGCGAAAGTTCTTCTACGGCGCCTGGCACGGCGACTCTTGCCGCGCGAGATACACACCAGGCCGAAGCATACATTCCGCGTTCCGCTCGCCGAGTGGCTGCGGGGGCCACTCAAGGAACTCGCGGTCGAAGCGGTGTCCTCCTCGTTATTGCGGAACGCCCTGATTCTCAACCAGACAAGCATCAAAACGGTCGCGAACGATCACCTTGAAGGTCGCGCGGACTTCAGCCGAGCACTCTGGGCCCTCATCACTTTGAATGTGTGGTTCATGGAAGCCAAGCGGCGGGTGACGATCGAGGGCACATGAGCAGCGACCACCACAACTCACTCCGGCCGATTCAACAAGCCCTATTCCGCCGTTCGCCGTGGCTACGATTCGTCAAACCGCCTGCGCCAACGCTAAATACCGGCCATCTCTTGCGAACCGTGCTCGAGAAGTGGCGCCCAAGTGCACATCACGTCCTCGACTTGGGCTGCGGCGCGCGTCGCCTTGACGGCGTTGTACGATGCGACTTGGTGCTGGAGCGACCTGGCGTTCGGGCAGACGGAGCCCGCCTTCCATTCCGAACCGCCAGTTTTGATTGCGTGTTGGCAACTGCCGTTCTCGAGCATGTCCCTCACCCCTCAAGGATTGTGCGCGAGGTCCATCGCGTCTTGCGGCCGAATGGCGTGCTGTACGTGGAGGTGCCGTTCCTTGAAGGGTTCCATGCTGACCCCGACGACTACCAGCGATTCACGTTCCGAGGTCTCGACGTCCTCTTGCGTCGTTTCGACATCGTAGAACGGGAAGTGTGCGTCGGACCGAATTCAGCGCTGAATTGGATTCTGAGGGAGTACCCAGGAGCATGGTTTCGCAATTCGTACCTGGCGCTTGCGGCCAAGTTCGTGGCAGCCTGGGTTACCGCGCCGATCAAGTACCTCGACTATTTCATGGCGAACCGTCCGGGAGCCTTCAGGATCGCCGCTGGGTTGAGTGTGCTGGCTCGACGGCGCGAAGGCAGCTGACGTGGCGAGATTAAAGGTTCTGCACTTGATCACAACGGCTCCCAGGCTGTCGGGCGCGGCGGATAACACCCGATACACAGCAAACCTCCTTGATCCCGAGTGCTACGAGGTTCACTTGGCATGTGGTCCGGCAGAATTGGACACTTCGGGAGTAAAGCCACACGTTCGGATAATCGTGATAGAATCCCTCGTTCGACCTGTGGCGCCGGCATCCGATCTCCTCACCGTCTGGAACCTCTGCAGGCTATTCCGACACGAGCGGTATGACATCGTTCACACGCACAATGCGAAGGCCGGTGTGCTGGGTCGCATTGCCGCCCGACTGACTGGAGTCCCCGTAGTCCTTCACACAGCCCACAGCATCTCTTTTGTGGCCTCGCCTTCACGGATCGCAAACTGGGCCTTCCGTATCGCCGACCGCGCGTGCGCGCCGATGAGCGACAAGATCATCACTGTCTCCGAACTGAACACGACCGCTTATCTGGAGGCTAGCATCGGGCGGCCCGACCAATACGTCACGATTTACAGTGGCGTCGAGACGGTTAAGTACCTCGACAGATCGGCACGGATGCCCTGTCGTCAAGAACTCGGGATCCGTGATGGAAACCTTCTCACGGCCTGGGTCGGACGACTAAATCGCCAGAAAGACCCGCTGACCTACGTGCGCGCTGCCAAGCTGCTTAGTGTCAGGTTCCCTCAGATGCGTTTCGTGATGGTTGGCGAAGACCCGCTCGGAGAATCGCTCGAGCAGGACGTACGGAAGGCCATCGAGGATCTTAATTTGGGGTCCATAGTCCGGCTCCTCGGATATCGTCCCGACGTGGAACGGATTCTCGCGGCCGCTGACCTGGTGATGCACACCTCCTTGTACGAAGGGCTCGGGCGCATCATTGTGGAGACGATGCTCGCGGGTACCCCTCTGGTGGCAACCGCCGTGGACGGCGTGCGGGAAGCCGTCGTCTCGGGAGAGCGGGGCGGTTTGCTCGTGCCGCCCAACGATCCAGCAGCTCTAGCCCGAGCTGCGGCGCGATTAATAGACGATCCCCATCTGGCCGATCGGTTGGCAGCGGCAGGCCGTTCGTGGGCGCGGGAGCGCTTCGAGGTTCAGGAAATGGTGGCAGCCATCGATCGACTTTATCAGGTGACCTACCGACAACGCCTCCAGAGACAATGATGAGTTCGCTCCTCAGCCGCCGATCTCTCATAGAGAACTCTGTTGCGGCATCGCTAGGGACGCTTTGGACTCACCTGCCCGCGAGGTCACGCGATCACAGTGCGGTCGATCAGACTCCCGCCGGCCCCTCCTTTAGTGTTAAGGACTTCGGCGCGAAGGGAGACGGCTCCACAGACGATGCGAGGCCCTTTCAGACAGCGATTTCCGCTGCCGGGCACGTGAACGGTATCGTAACCGTGCCACCAAGCCCAACCAAGTATATCCTCGCGACGCCAATCATGTTGGCACCCAACACGACGATCCAGGGATCGGGAGGGCAAAGCCCGACTCTCCGACTCGACGGAGCAGCAGAGACAATGTTTAGGTTCGTGGGCGGTAATGAAGCCGACCCATTGAACGTGACCCTCGCGCACCTGGCGCTGGAGTCGGGATCCAAAGGCAGGGGTACCGCTGTGCGCGTGCGAAATTTCAGTGGGCTCTTCGTGGAGCACGTCGACATCAATCATTTCAACATCGGGCTGTGGGCAGACTGGGGGATTGGCGTCCATCTTTACGGATGCAATGTCGTCCTAAATAATCGAGGTCTGCAGGTGGGTGGAGTGGGTGGGCCTGGAGGCATCCGCGGTGGAGACCGTCAGGCGGACCCATTCATGGACACGGTCGTTGTCGAGGCTTGTCGCTTCGCTCAGAACGGGCTTGATATCAACGACATGGGGAGTAACCGTGCGCTCGGCGGCACCGTAATCCGTGATTCCTCATTCTATGAGTACTACTTGAACCCGGTCCAGAACAAGCTGGTGTACATCCGCATTGCCAATCGGAAGGGGATCGTGCTCTGCGGCAACTGGTTCGAAGGAGGTCATGCATCACGGACCTGCGTGTACTTTGGGGACCACGATCACGATGGAAACCTGACCGGCCCCTGTCACGGTGGAGCTGTTTTCGCAAACCACTTCCTGCAAACAGGTCCAAACGACACAATCGGCGTGGAGATCGCGCGCTCTGAAGCCGTTACTATCTTCGCCAATTGCTTCGAGTTCGCGCCACACAATAACCCGATCCGGATCGCCGACGAGGTGGGACGAAACACGGTCGGACAGAATTCATATCTCATTTACCCCGACCGCGTGGGGTACGTCGACCCAATTGGGGGCTCTCTAAGCAACAACCAGATTCTCGATCCAAGGTTGGGCGCAAGAATGGGGAGCGACCTACAGATCGGCGGTCGCGTGGCTTCCGCCATAATGGCGCTCACGTATGGTCCTCGCATTGTGACAGATGCCGCAGCCGGTAACTACTTCACGATCCCGGTCACAGATCGGAATCCGTTTACCATCCTAGACCCGATGAAGCCGGTGCCGGGCGAGCAGATCCTATACGACATTCGAAACAATTCAACCGGACCCATGGGAACCATCACGTGGGGAGGAGCCTTCAAACTGGCTGGACAGTTCATCGGGCCGTCGAACAACAAAAGGAAGACAATCACGTTCTACTACGATGGCGCTGCCTGGATCGAGACAGCCCGTGCAGGCGCTGATATCTAACCTCACGCGAACCGCTTAGGAAAGCGGGCGCTGAGGCGCGTGCGTCCCGGGTTGCGGCGTCGGTCTGCATTCTAGAACATCATAGTATGCACGAAGCGTTGCGGACGCGGTTGCATTCCAGGAGAACTCTTTGATGCGTCGGCGACCGCGCTCAGCTAGCGTGCGCCGCAGTACGCCATCATTCCAGATCCGGTCCAGCGTGTTTGATATTGCTTGTTCGTCCTCCGGGTTCGTGTAAAGAGCCGCCTCTCCCGCAACTTCCGGCAAGGATGACGCGTCAGCGGCAACCACCGGTACTCCCGCAGCAAACGCCTCTAGGATCGGCAGTCCAAAACCCTCCGACGTCGACACATACGCCAGAGCACTGGAGCCAAGATAGGCTGCCCGCAGACCGGCTTCGTCTAGAGCCGGATCCAAACGGACATCCTTGCCGAGAGCCAGTTCCGAGAGTTGCAAACGCAGTTCCCGCGACCCCGCTCCCACGCCCGCAAGCCACAAGTACGGCCCGCTTCCGTCCTGCCAACGGTTCCTCTTTCGGAAACGACCAAAAGCGCGAACGAGTCGCACTAGGTTCTTATGTGGACGATCAACACCAACGTAGAGAACGTACGAACGCGTTCGCCAACTGGCGTGTTGGTTAATCGAGCCCTTTGCGTCGCCCTCATCGCCCTTCGCGTCCCCAGTCCAAGCATCGGGATCGACACCAAGGTGAATCGTCCGCACCTTGTGCATGGACTCCGGGTAGCGCTCTTGAACGAGTTTCCGAGTGGCATCGGAAATAGCAAGCGCGGCCCGACTCCGCCGCAACGTACTTCGAATTAGCCTAAAGGCCAATGCACGTTTGATTCTCGCGAAACGGTCGAAGTACTCAGGATGAAGTATCGGGTTGAGATCGTAGATGGTCACTACGCTTGGAAAGTTGACATAAGGGAGGTCCAGGAATGGATAGTGGTACAAGTGCGGCCTCAAGCGTTGCAGTACTGATGGCACAACTAGCCACTGGCGTAGCGATGCGACACGAGCGTTCACGTAATGAACCTTGACCCCAGAATCCGTTAACGCGATAGGGATTGACGTCCCACGTGTTTCCGGAAGGAGGAGCACGTCTACCGAGACGTCGTCGGTCAGACCAGGAAGACGCCGTGCGAGTTCGATGACGTAACGACCTGCACCAGTCATGCGTGGCAGCACGATACGCCCATCAAGGACTACTCTCATTTCCCCTTGAACCACTCCTTAGTTGGCGCTGGAGCCAGCCGCCTGCCACCGGTGCCCAAGGGCCAGGAGTGCGAGCGTCAGAATGGTAGCTGCAGCGACGCCACTGCTCGCTACCGCGAGAAGCTTTCCGAAAGCCGACGTATGAATGACGAAGGCCGGATGCAAAGCCGTGAGACCTATCAATGTCAGTCCCGCTGCTAAGGTAGTGCGGAGCACAAGCAGGAGCAGTTGTCTCGTATCAACCGACTCGAGACGACGGCAAGCGTGGACGACCAGCCCCGTCCCAGCAACGAGCACGCCGACAGAGGACGATAGAGTCAGCCCCGGGACACCAAGCCGTGGGACCAGAAAGTAACAGGATAGCCAGTTGAGCATTAGGGCGCTTGAGAATGCGGTCAAGTAACCTCTCAACTGACCTCTGAGGACCATGGCGCGATGAACGATCTCCACAAGAGTGAGGCCCGCGATTCCCGGCGCGTAGCCCAGGAGCGCGGAGGCGACAAGCTGAGCCGCCCGCTCATCGAAAGCGTGGCGCTCGTAGATAAGGGCGACGATCTCCCTCCGGCATGTAACGAGAAGGACACCGAGCCCAGCCGTGGCGGGCAATAGCCAGCTGAGGGTGCGAATTACGGCGTCCCATACAGCGCGGTGATCGCGGCCGTGGAGAAGTTGAGCGATACGCGGGTAGACGAACGCGCCAACCGTGACGACAACGGTCTCGTAGACGGCAGCCTGCACCTTGCTTCCAAACAAAGACGCGGCGAGCTCGCCCGGGGGAAGAACGGAACCAAATGCGTACATCAACAGGAGGCTGCCTTGGAAGAATACCTGCATCACGCACGCACGATAGACGATCCCGGGCCCGAACTCGTCGGGCGAGACCGGCCCGCCGAAGCCTGGCTCTTGCAAGTCCATGGATCGCCCAGCGGAGAACATGCCTCCTAACGCAGCGGTCCACCCTGCGGCGACGAACGCCGACACCGCGCCCGCGGCCCCATAACGTGGCGTGAGTTCAATGACCACTACCAGCCCAACGAGGCCACTCAACGCGAGCCATCCGTAGGCAGTTGCGAACCGCCCTGTAGCAAACAGTTTGCCGTTTCCAACCGCCTGGATCCCAAGGGCCGGGATCGCCAGGACTCCGATCCGCGTCACCGAGACGGCTTCCGCAAGCCGATTCTCTTCGAGCCCTGGCGCGTACGCCGTCACGAGCATTGGCGCGGCGACGACCGCCCCTAGTGCCAACACGGCCCCGAGCCCCGACACGACAAGTAGCGCACGTCGATAGACAGCGGGGCCGGAGTCGGCGCCTGCGGATGACGCCGTCTTCAGTCGTGCCGTCACCCACAAGGAGAACGGCAGGGCCAGGAGGTTATAGAGCACGGTCGGCAAGGCGAATGCGAGATAATACGCGTCCGAGGAGGCACTGACGCCGAGTTCGGATGCCACAACCGCCTCTCGACCGAACGCCAAGCCCTTCGCAGCGATCACGAAGGCAGCGACAGTCGCTGGCGTCCGCCAATGCTTGATGGACAGCATCATGCCGCGCCCGCATCCGGCACGGGATAGGCCATCGCCAGCACGCACACGAGCGGCAAAGCCCCAGTCCCGTTCATTTCCGAGAAGCCGTTATAGATGACCACGACCGCGAGCGCAGCGATCAGTGTGAGCACCTGGGTCCTCGAGTCCCTCGAGTCAGTAGACGTGCTTCGGTACCGCCTGTACAGGCGGAGCACCGCCTGAAACTCCCATCCCAAGAGCGCGATTGTGCCGAGGACGCCCGTTTCTGACAAGAGACGCAAGTATGTGCTGTGTGGGCCTTCGATGGGCGTGTAGACGTGGTTCGGCCCCATCTCAACCGCATCTGGAAGACCAGGAGGCGCATAGTTCGATACTACCGTCGGGAAGGCCTTGAGTCCCACGCCCACAAGGGGATGCGCGAGGAACATTCTCCACGCGCTCAAGGCCAATCCGAGACGGATGACTGAGCTGTCGAATCCTGTCAAGCGTGCTTCAAGACTGAAAATGCTCTGCGCTCGTTCGCGGATTATCTCCCCCCAATCCGCCGAGGCGGCGAAGGCCAAGAGGGCACCCAGAAGCACCACAACGACAGGCGCGAGCGCTCCCCGCAAGAGAAGCACCAGCATCAACATGGCTGCAACAGCCGCAAGCCAGGCTCCGCGCGTCTGTGTGATGAGCAAAGCCGCGGAGTTGAGAGCGGCAGCAGCGGTCCAGAGCAGTCCCCCACCGAAGCGGCGTTCTGTAACCGCACCCACGAGGCGGGGCACAGCGACGCTCAGCCCAAGAACTTGGAAGTACCCCTGGTAGTAGTCCGCCGGACCCCAAACCTGCGGTATGCCGTTAGCAAACCCAACCATCATGGCAGTCCACAGGTTGGCAATACCGGCTAACACGCTACCGAGGCTGATTGACGTAAGTAGCCGTCGCCGCCCGGCGGACGAATCAAAGAGGTTAGGAACCGCGATCGCGGGTAACAGCCACAAAACGCCGAGCTCAGCCACACCTACCATCGTTCCCGCCCGGTTCGGACTCGACACCAGAGACAGTGACCCGGCGACGAGAACGAGGAGCGGCCACTTAGCACCCGCCAGCGAGATTCTGGCGGTGGGTCGCGTGACACACGCCAGGAGCCAGCTCACACCGCCCATGAGTCCGAGAACGTCGCTTGCTGTGACGTGGACGCCTCCCACCTGGATGCGCGGCGTGATCATGGCAGCGGGAAGCGCGATCAGAAGCAGCCAACGCCCCGAATTCTTCAGGAGCGCCGGAATCGGTGTCTCCAGCCAAGTCGTTCGCCATGCCGCTCGCTCAGCCATCATCGAGGGACCCGTCGTTGCGACAGACTCGTACGGTGTTTTATTGTACCCTCCTACTAGCATTGTCGGTGCCGCAAACCTAATCCGAGCGCCGGCAGAAGGGCACGGGGTGGAGATCAGCGTGACGACGACCTTAGAACGTTTAGTGCGACGAACCGCGGTGTGGCAGGCGCTTCGGGACGTCCGTCGCCGGTATGAAGTGTGGCGTTGGAAACAGGGCGGACGGCCGAATCCGCCGCCCCCTCTCATCAAGCAGGCAATCGTCCAAGCCTACGCACGGCAGTTCGCCCTCGACACCCTCATCGAGACTGGTACCTACCGGGGGGACATGGTCAACGCGTGCCTCGGGACGTTTGCACGAATCGTCTCGATCGAGCTCGACCGTGTTCTGTTTCAAGAGGCACGACGCCGATTCGCCGCTTACCCTCATGTGTCTATTCTCTGCGGCGACAGTGGGCAAGTTCTAAAGGAGACCCTTCGGACCCTTTCGAGTCCGTCTTTGTTCTGGCTCGACGGCCACTACTGCGGGACTGTGACAGCTCGCGGCCGCGTTGAAACACCAATCCTCCTGGAAATCTCGGCAATCCTTAACCACTCGGTTCCCGAGCACGTCATTCTCATCGATGATGCGCGTTGCTTTGATGGCACGCACGATTACCCTACGATGGAGGAGATCAAGGGCACCGTGCTGAAGCTCCGCCCGAACTGGGTCTTCGAGATCGAGACCGACATTATCAGGACGCACCGCCGAGCCTGATCTCGACCGTGAGTGTAGGCAGTTGGGCAGGACTATAAGCGAAGCTGAATTACTTTGAATGGTCGTAATCTACATGGATCAAACGCAGAACCGCGCCTGGGCTCGGACACCCCCCACAAGACCCGACTGCACAAATCCGTCTGCCCGAGGTACCCAAACGTCAAGGACGGCGTGCCCGCTCGCATTCCCGACCGTATCCAAACTGCGATACTCAACTCGACATTGACCGACCGGTACAACGTCAGTCTGTGTGACGCTTTCCCAGTTCCCGCCATTCAATCGCCGCTCGAAGCGTTGAGAATTGGGAAAAGTCGACGCCAGCTGGATGACATACACCGAATCCTCCACCTGGAGGTTTTGGACGCCCACGCCGAGCGTTGGGAACGCAACGTCGGCCGTCACTCGATCATAGGTCACGGTGTTGTTGAACGGCGTCTGCAGAGCGAGTTGCGGTACATCGATCTGGACGTACCGCGTAGGCCAGGCGCCGCTACCGGACACTACCGTTCCGACAAGGTTGTTGTTGAGCTGGCTCCCCATGATGAGGAAGCCATCGGAGTGACCTTCCTTCAAGTACGTGTCGCCCGCCACGTAGACCTCAGGGTCGAAGTTAGGACCCTGGAGCTTCACCGCGGTCAGGCGTCCTGCCTGTCCGAGCGAACTGAGCGTAAGTAGATCGATGGGAGACAACGGGTCTCCCGTGCCGTCCAAGAAGTACTCGTTATCCCACTCCGGATCTTCAAACACCCATCGACCTAGGTCCGGAATGAACACCGCAGCGGGATCGTGGCCAACAGTCGATACGAGCATTCCGTGCAAACCTGCCGCTGCCCACAGCGCGTTTAGCATGACGTCTTGGTAGGAGCATAGCACGTAACGGTACGCCTGAATGTCGCGGATTTGGTAGCGCGCGCCGACCACGTGCACCATCATGCCGTCATCTGCACGCACCCCCGTCGTCGGGTCGAGAGTACCGAGGAGTCGGTCCAACATAGCATACCCGTTCATGCCCACAGTGCCCCAGTATTGCGTGTCATCGCCAATCTTTGACATGCTGATCGGGTTGACGTCCGCCCAAGCGGTGCCTGGTGGTAGCACGGTCAGGTTGCTTGTGCTGCCGGCTGGATGAAGAGGTCGGTAGGGATGAACTGCCGTGCGCGCGAGCCAATCCCGTATAGCCCTAGCGCGGTCCAGATTGGTGGTGGGGTTGCCGTACGCCGCGAGAATGTCCGCCACCAGGGGACGCAGCGCCAGGATCCGCGGGTCTCCAAGGTTCTCACCGACGAACAAGTCGCGCTGCGTTGTCGTCAATGGCTGAGCCGCTGCCAAGATGCCCACGGAGTCCGGGGCAGTAGCGACGATGACTGGAACGCGAGCTCTCGTCGATCCCAACGCAAAGAAAAGCGTGTCATAACCAGACTGCTGAACCCGAGCGTCACCGCAGCGAGAACCTGTGACGGTGCCATGCACGCTACCCACGAACGCTGGATCCTGAGGGATGACGAACCCGTTGCGATCTAGCGCTTGGCACGACATCGGCACCGATGCACCAACCGGCAGCGTTAAAACGGGGTTGCCGTACGTCACGGCCGCGGTCATGGACACGGGCACCTGATTGACGATGAGGGCTACTTGAGCTGCGAGCCCACCAACCGAGAGGGCGGCCACCGTTGTCCCGTTGCCGCGCGATCGCAGCGCCACGCTATCGGGTTGGTCGACCACGGTGGTGTCGGCGATGCGAACAGTCACACCCATATTGGTCAACGTCGATCCCAGCGAATCGACGGCCGTAACACGAAACGCCTGCGAGTCTCCCAACGCCACGAACCGGATCGTATCAGCTGGTACGAGCATACGAACAGGTCGCTGAGCGACTCGGACGGCGACCCACGCCGTGTCGCTGCCAAAACGTGCGCTGATCAGGGCATTCCCGTTACCGAGCGCACGGACGCTCCCTGTCGTATCCACCGTCGCGACCGACAGACCTGAACTCGCGTACGTCAACGCCGCCGTTGGGACTGGAGACCCCAGCCGATCCACGGCTGTCGCTCCAATCGACAGAGTTGCCTTAAGCGCGCTGAATACGATCGAATCTTGCGGTACGACTACTCGTGCGACCTGCTGGGCCACCACGACTCGTATACTGTCTCCGACCCCATTCCACGCCCGCGCGTGAATCCAGGTCGAGCCATTGCCCTTGGAAGTAATCAGTCCGCCCGACCCGACTGTCACGACTGAGGTGTCGCCTGCTGAAAAGGCGAGCGTCTGGTTCGTTAAAGGAGCGCCGAGGCTGTCGGACACCGCGGTGGCCAGTTGCACGGTATCGCCCAACGCGTCGAGACTAGCCCGGCCAGCCGACAGCTTCACGCTGGCGACTCGCTGGTGCACCACGACTTGAACGGTGCGCGCGACCGACCCCACGCGCAGAATAACGGGCGTCACGCCATTGGAGACACTGCGGATGGTGTAGGTACTGCCGGCCTGCACCTTGACCACCGTATCCACGACCACGCTGTCGACCGGCAAAGAGTCCCTCACCAACAGGCCCTGGTCGTCGAGCAGCTGAACGGCCAAGCTGGCCGTCTGGCCCAGCGAGTGGAACCGGACCGTGTCGGGTGTGGCAAGGACCTGCTGGACAAACTGGGTCGGATGCACCCACGTCGTGTCGGCCGTCGACCCCGCTCTTGCCACTACTCGTCCGAACCCTCGCTTGCGGGCGGTGAGCGACCCGAGAGAGTCCACGACGCACAGGCTCGTGTCGAGGGAGACGTATCGCACACCGGAGGGAACGAACTTGTTACCGAAGGGGTCGGTGGCCTCGACGCGCAGCACCGTCGCGACGCCCAGTTTGACGAGCGCGGTGTCGTGTGAGGAGAACGCGACCGCGCTCACCTCGACCGGCTTGGCCACCGCCGGGACAGTGAGCGTGGAGGTGTGCCTCTCCACCGAGGCCTGTACGGTGAGTGTCTGCGCGTCTGCCGCTCGTGTGCCAAGCACCCAGACTGCGCTCACTTCACCGCGCGAGTCGGTGCTCGCGGGAGCGTCGTCGACACGGGCGTTCGTGCCGGCGAGCGTCCATGACACCGCGGCGGCCGGGACTGGCCGGCCATCTCCATCTACGACTTGAAAGGTGACTGCTGTGGGGAGCGCGCGCCCTGGCGCCCCTACGAGAACCGAGTCGAGCGGGGCCAGCCGGCGCACCACGAGGGTGCCGGCCGGCCCCACCGGGTCCCCAAGACACCCGATGAGACACAGCAAGCTTGCGGCCAGACTCGGCCAGCGTAGAGGGCGCATCGTTTCCAGAGACTCTGACGACTCGTTGCGGGCGTAAGTGAATCCGTCCTATGTCCTAGCCGGTTGATCAGGGCGACAGACACATAGAGCAGCGAGTGTGCCTTGGGTCACATCGTTCGTGGCTCCGCATCGAACTCATTCTGCCTGATGCGTTTACGCATCACCGCCCAGCGTCGGCGTTGCGCGTCGGCACGCTCGAATTGTGGCAGGTCTGCAACAGAGTGGTTTCAATTGTAGGGGATCATCGGGGAGAATACTGCAACCGACCGGCTACCGCCCCGCGCCCGCTAGTATGCGCCCCGGCGTCGCAAGACTGCCCCGGGCGTAAGGGCAAGAATCTGCAGGTCCGACCAGACCGTCCAATGCTCGATGTATTCGCGGTCCAGCTCCACGACTTCTTCGAAGTCGACCACGGAGCTCCGACCGCGAACTTGCCACAAGCCGGTAATCCCTGGCTTCGCACCCAGGCGCCTGAAATGCCGATCCTCGTACGTGTGCAGGTCTGCCTCGAAGAACGGCCGCGGGCCAACCAGAGCCATGTCGCCGACGAACACGTTCCACAGCTGGGGAAGCTCGTCCAGGCTCCAGCGACGCAGCATGGCGCCGAGTTTTGTCACGCGAGGATCGTTGGGGATCTTGAAGAGCCGCGGATCGCCCGTGTGGTTCAGATGGGCCAGTGCTTGCTTCTCGCCATCCGCCCCATTCCGCATCGTGCGGAACTTGATCATCCGGAAGCGCCGTCCCCCGAAGCCAACGCGATCCTGCGTAAAAAGCACCGGCCCGTGCGAGTCGAACTTGATGGCCGCCGCGATCACCGCCATTACGGGCGCCGCAAGCACCAGGGCCAGCGTCGAGCCGATCACGTCCGTCACTCGCTTGAGCGCGAGCTGCCAACCCTTGAGGCTGGGCGTCGTCAGCTCGATCACGGGCTGACCGCCGCGCCACATCACTTTGGGCGCGACGCCAGCGACGTCAATTGCCCGCGGGGCCGACAGCAGCTGGCACTGCGCTGCAAGGGCCGCGTCCACCACGTCCCCAAAGCGCGAGTCGCTGAGATAGCCGCACACCACGACGGCTTCTGCATTCGCCTCGTGCAGCAGCCGTGGGAAATCGGCGACGTGCCCCCGCGCATCGGCAGCCGGCGGGAGATGGGAGTCGACGAACCCGACACCACAGTACTCGCCACCTGCGAAGGCCTGGCTTTTCATCGCCTCGCGGCACTCGTCAGCCGGTCCCACGAATAGGGTCGCCGCCGCCTGACTGGGATAGGGCAGCACCCGCGACACGATCCGGTCGAGCAGCCGGCGCTCGGCCAGCAGCCCTGCCCACACGAGCACAGTCGTGATCGAATACTGGAGGATCACCGGCTCGAGCCCGCGGGTCCAGAGCGTCATCCACAGTGGCAACGCCGTCGCCAATGCGCACGCAATGAACAACCGCTGCGGATCACGCCGCTGGTCGCCCCGCCCATAGTTCCGCGTCAGAAAGAGCGCGACAAACAGCGCCGCGGCATACTGCCAGCCGTTCAGGATACCGGCGGGAAGCACGCTCCCGAGCCGCGTCGCGATGCGCTCTCCGAACCACGCGTAGTCGCGTACGACGCGCACTAACTCGCGCATCACATAGAAGGACGCGAGGTCGGCGACGACGAGCACGGCGAACCGCCGTACCGCACGCAGCGCGTGGCGCCGCAGGTTCGTCGCCGCGCGCTGCTGCAGGTCCAGGCGCACGCGCACGGGCGTGTGGCGCTCGCGCGGAGGCGCGGAGGGCGCGGTGGGTGTGGCGGGCGCGTGGGGCGCTGCGGGAACGTACGTGGGATGGAGCGGTGGCGGCGCGGCGGGTGGGGCCGCGCTTGCGCTCAGCAGGAAAGCCGATGTGGACAACTCCGCCTTCAACTCACGCGGCAACGATTCCACGTCGCTCCCTCCCAAGGTGCACAAACTGCGCGCCGGGTGCCCGGCAACAATCGGGCCCGGCTCATCCACACACTTCCGTTGTCTCTTGCGGAGTTCGCGCTGCCCCACCCGCCCGCAACCACGGGGCGACGTGGCCGTCGGACAACCCTGCAGACACGCTGCTTACCCCTTACCGCTTTAGGGGGTGAGGACTGCCGGACGCTTCCCCGCTCAAGGGCGCACGGTCGCGTACCGCGAGACGGGGGCTGAATATACCCGTCCTGGGCCCGTCCGCCAGGTCATTCGGCCCAAATAAATGTGATGGCGGTCACGCGACAAACTGTGGCAGAAAAACCACAGAAATAGGGGCTTTTCGGCCGGGATTAGGCGGAGCGGGAGGGCGCGGAAGGGCGCGTCAAGACCCGAGTCCCGAACCCCGAGCCCCGAGTCCCTCCCAGTGACAACCATCACGTCCGCCGTTCGGCGTGATGCCCAACTTTTCAATTAGTAACGCGCCCACCCGTTGCTGCTCCCTCGCGCCCTAGCTACCCGCTACGCGGAGGAGTTATGAGACGCCTGCTGCTCCTTCTGGTCACCGTCGGCGCCGCCGCCGTCGCCGCCGCCTGTAACCTCACCAGCGCGACCTTCACGCTCGAGTGCGCCGCCCCCGACTCGTCGAGCTACATCAAGATCGCGAACGGCTCCGACTCGCTGAACCTGCACTGTTTCCAGAAGGCGAACCCGTAACTACAACTGCGTGGTGAGTGGTGCGTGGTTCTCTCCGATGCTGAACCGGCCGCAGCTGCGGCCAGCCGCTCATCGGAGAGAACCACTCACCACGCACCACGCACCTGTTTGGTCTTACGCCGCCGCCGCCCGCCGCGTGAGATAGGCCAGCCACTCCGCCACCGTGCCACCGTTCGCGTCGAACGACGCCGCGCTGCGCCACGCTTCCCGCAACGCCGCCGCCACCGCCACGTCCGCCGCCTCACCGTCGAACAACAGACCGTACGCCAGCGCATACAGCGTCATCCCGTGGCGCGCGTCCAGCTCGAGCAACGCGGCCCGGTCACTCAACGCCGCCATGCGCTGCACCAGCAGCGCGTCGGCAAGAAGATCGGGGGAGGGAGACATCACTTTTAAAGAGCACGTGCGAGCGGAGAAGTCACGGTGACTTGGGTCACGTCTGGTCCTCACCCCTTTGATCCCCTCTCCCTTCGGGAGAGGGGAAACTCAGTCCGTCCATCGTTCCCCCTCTCCACATCGTGGAGAGGGGGACAGGGGGTGAGGACCACGAGGGGGGCAGGGGGTGGGGACGGTGCCGCAGGCGCGAAGGACCTGCTTTCGGACGCTTGACTCGGCGGTCGCGTCGAGCAGAGATTCCCACAGAGCGGCGTTTTTGGGAACCGGCTGCAACGTTAGGATGGCGCTGCCGCCGGCGTTGCACAGTACCTTCGCTACCGGACACCACTGGAGAACCCTCGTGCCCGTGACGGCGAAGTTGTCGCGCAGGTTCTATGAGACCTTCGGCGACGAGCTCGCTAATGAGTTCGTGGACTGGTTCAACAGCGTGGACGCCACCTATCGGGCCGACCTTCGGGAGCTGAACGAGCTCAACGCCGCACGGCTCGACGCGAAGCTCGCCGAGCTCAAGAGCGAGCTGCTCAAGTGGATGTTCCTCTTCTGGGCCACCACGGGCGTGGCGCTGGGCGGGCTGTTCTTCCGGAAGTAAGCGCAGCGTCTCCGCCACGGTGGCCGCTGGCCCCCGGTATGCCACACGACCGGGGCATGCACCGCACCGTCGCCCTCACCCTCGCGCTCGCCGCCTGCACCCGCGGACCAACCGATCCGGCGGCCGCCCGGTCCGGCCCGCCCGCGCCCGGCCACGTCCAGCTCGCGAACCCCACCGCGACGTTCAATCAGCTGCAGGCGATCAGCGCGGTCACGAACACCGCGCTGTTCGAAAGCTTCTCCGTGCTCGCGCCGTACTTCGCGCCCCCTGGAACCGCAACGGCACGATCACTCGCGCTTGCGACGTTCCCGCGTGAGCTGGCGGCGCGGTACGCTCCGTGGCACACTCGGTCCGTCCGTCGCTCCCCTCTTGGTCCTCACCCCTTTGATCCCCTCTCCCTTCGGGAGAGGGGAAACTCAGTCCGTCGATCGTTCCGTCCATCGTTCCGTCCATCGTTCCCCCTCTTGGTCCTCACCCCTTTGATCCCCTCTCCCTTCGGGAGAGGGGAAACGACACCCGACCTTCGTGCCCCCTCTCCACATCTGTGGAGAGGGGGACAGGGGGTGAGGACCCAGAGAGGGGGACAGGGGGTGAGGACCGCGAGAGGCGAACAGGGGGTGAGGACCCAGAGAGGCGGACAGGGGGTGAGGACCACGAGAGGCGAACAGGGGGTGAGGACCCAAGCGCTTGGCACCACTTTCGTCTGGGATCCCGCCACCAACTGCTACGTCGCCTCGAGCGATTCGGGCGCCCCCGCGAACGGCGAGCGCTTCATGCTGTACGCCCTCAGCCAGCGCACCGGCCTGCCGTCCGTCCCCCTCACCTCCATCGGATACGTTGACCTGAACGACGCGGGCGCCGGCGCCACCGCTGTGACACTCGTCGGCACGCCTGCGGATGGGACCGCAGCCACGTGCGCCAGCTACAGCGTCGCCGCCGACGCTGCGTCGCTGGCGGGATTCGTGACCGACGGTACGACTCGCCTCGACATGACCGTCCGCGCCGACTCGACCACGTCCCCCGATACGCCGCGCGAGCAGACGGCGATCGCCGTGGCCGGCCAGGATCTGCACGTCGACGAGAGCGTGACCCTATCGCCCGGGGGCGGGGGCGGGGGCGGGGGCGGCAACAGCGTGCGCATGACGACCGATCTGCGCGTCGCGAGCGGCGGCGAGGTGGTGCGCGCCGCGGGCGACGTCACGCTCGACACGACCACGCACACCGGCTCGGGACAGATGGCGGTCAGCGTCAACGACAGCGCGTTCGCGACGATCACCCTGGGCGGACCCGACCTCGCGTTCACGCCCGCGCCGGACGTGACCCTCTCGGCGGCGGACGAGACCACGCTGCGGGCGCTGTTCAGTACGTCGTTCGAGCTGTACGGAACCACGCGGTTGCTGCTGGTGCCGGCTGCCACGCCTGTCCCCCTGTCTCGGTCCTCACCCCTTTGATCCCCTCTCCCTTCGGGAGAGGGGAAACTCAGTCCGTCCATCGTTCCGTCCATCGTTCCCCCTCTTGGTCCTCACCCCTTGATCCCCTCTCCCTTCGGGAGAGGGGAAACGACACCCGACCTTCGTGCCCCCTCTCCACATCTGTGGAGAGGGGGACAGGGGGTGAGGACCACGAGAGGGGGAACGAAGGACGGGCTACGTTTCCCCTCTCCCGAAGGGAGAGGGGATCAAAAGGGTGAGGACTAGACGCGAGAGAGCATGAACAGGGATGAGCCCCTGTCGCGCCCCCGCCGCACCGTCCGCTCCGACGAGCACACCTAGCCTCTGGTCTCAGTCTTGCGGCCTCCCCGCCACAACATCGGAGGCAGCTATGCGACTGGCGTGGCGGGCCCTACCCCTCTCCCTCGTACTGGCCGCGGCGTGTAGCGGCGACACCGGTCCGGCCGCCCCTCCCAAGCTCGCGAACGCCGCCCGCACCGCCGCGCAGCTCGGGTCGGTCTCCGCTCCCACGGCCACGCGCCTGTTCCTGAGCTTCACCCTGCTGGCACCCTACTTCTTCCACACCGACAGCGCGCTACTCTTCCCCGTCACGGCGCTGGCGGTGCCGGCGGTGGGACGCTGGTCGTTGCCCAGGAGAGTACCACTCCCCACTCCCCACGCGGTCCCGATCACGGGCGCCGTCATCCCGCCGACGATGCTCGGTAAGACGTTCGTATGGGACACGTCCGCCCATGGGTACGTCGCGTCGAGCGATCCCGGCGCCCCGGCGAACGGCGCGCGGTTCGTGATCTACGCCGTCGGCGGACCGCTGCTCGTGCAGCCGTCGCTCCCGCTCACCCCGCTCGGCTACGTCGACCTGACGGACCGCAGCACCGGGAGCAGCGCGGTCGAGGGCATCACCCTGGTCGGCACCGAGGGGGCGGCAGCGGTCACGTACGCGGACTACACGCTGAGTGGGCCCGCCGGCACGATCGCGTCCACGCTGACCCTCGCCGGCTTCGTCAGCGACGGCGTCACCCGGCTGGACTTGAGCTCGGAGTTGGCCGCGACGCTGAGCGCGCTCACCATGCACACGACGGCCGACGTCGCCGCCCAGGACGTGCACCTGGTCGAGACCGCGTCGCTCGCGGGCACCACGGCCGCCGAGCTGAACCTCGACTTGAGCCTCACGAGCGGCGGCGAGACGCTGCGGGCGGTGGGCCGCTTCGTCGGCGACACCGTCGTGCAGACCGCGGGCGGCGAGTTCGCCATCACGGTGGACGGCCGGCCGTTCGCGACGGTGACCCTGGGGCTGCACGGCTACAGCTACACCGCGGCGCCGGGCGTCACGCTCAGCGCCGCCGACGAGCAGGCGATCGACAGCTTGATCGGCGCGTCGTTCGGTCTGTTCGGCCTCGTGCTGGTGCTGACCATTCCGGGGCTGACGCTGGGGGTGTGAGAGCACGCAATGGGGCTTTCTCCGTGAGTCCTGACCCACTGTCGTCGTCGCGCTCCCGGTCCTCACCCCCTGTCCCCCTCTCTCGTTGGTCCTCACCCCCTGTTCCCTCGCGGTCCTCACCCCCTGTCCCCTCGTTGGTCCTCACCCCCTGTCCCCCTCGTGGTCCTCACCCCTGTCCCCTCGTGGTCCTCACCCCCTGTCGCCTCGTGGTCCTCACCCCCTGTCCCCCTCTCCCTTCGGGAGAGGGGGAACGAAGGACGGGCTACGTTTCCCCTCTCCCGAAGGGAGAGGGGATCAAAGGGGTGAGGACTAAGAGGGGGAACGAAGGTTCGGGTATCGTTTCCCCTCTCCCGAAGCGAGAGTGGATCAAAGAGGTGAGGACTAAGAGGGGGAACGAAGCTCGGGTGTCGTTTCCCCTCTCCCGAAGGGAGAGGGGATCAAAGGGGTGAGGACTAGAATCGAGGGGGGATCAAGAGGGGTGAGGACTAGAAGCGAGAGGGGATCAAAGGGGTGAGGACCAGAACGGACAAGTGAGCGAGCGGTTGTCATCCTGAGCGCCGCAGGCGCGAAGGACCTGCTTTCGGTCGCCCCCGGTGCGAAGGGCGCCTGCTCTCCGGAGCGCCGCAAGCGAAGGATCTGCTTGCAACGGCCCTGGGTGCGGCGGTCGTGCTCAAGCAGGTCCTTCGCTCGCGCGCGTGGCGCGCTCGCTCAGGATGACACGCGCCGCCCGTTTTGGGAAGAAAAAAACAGAGAAAAAGGTGGGGTTGACTCGGCCGCCGAGCCGAGCGTACACTCGGCAATGGTCCGGCCCCGCACGCAAGGTTTGGATGACACCGCTCACCGCTCCGGATTGCATCGTGGTGACGACACCCTCAAGAAGGGCGAGTGGTCACCGCGAAACTGTCCCAGAAGTTCTATGAGAAGGTGGGTGAGGACATCACGAACGAGCTCGTGAACTGGTTCAACGCCGTGGATGCCACCTATCGGGCCGACTTGCGCGACCTCAACGAGGTCAACTTCGCGCGGTTCGACGCCAAACTCGAACAGCGGCTCGTCGAGCTGGACGCGAAGTGGGGCACGCGGTGGAGTGAGCTCGATATGAAGCTGGAACAGCGGCTCGTCGAGCTTGACGCGAAGTGGGGCACCCGGTGGAGTGCCCTCGACGCGAAGCTGGACCAGCGGCTCGTCGAGCTGGACGCGAAGTGGGGCACGCGGTGGAGTGAGCTCGACGCGAAGCTGGAACAGCGGCTGGCGCAGTCCGACGCGAAATGGGACGTGCGGTGGCACGAGCACGAGGCCAGGCTGGCCGAGCGCTTCGCGCAGCTCGAGTCGCGGCTCACGTGGCGTATGTTCGCCTTCTGGGCGCCCACGGCGCTCGCCATCATCGGCACCAGCGCCGGTGTCGTGAGCCTGCTGCTGCGGCGCTAGGAGGAGTACCCCCTACACCGCCCCCCGGTGATGCGCCACCGCCACCAGCACCGCCGCCGCGGCGAGCGCGATATTCTTCCAGAAGTGCGCGTGTTGATTCGCCTTCATCATCGGATCCGACTCGGTCCAGTAGTTGTGGATCATGAACGCGGCCGGCAAGAGGAACAGCACCAGCAGCGCCACTCCGATGATCGCATGCCAGCTGAACAGGATCAACACGCCACCCGCGATCAGCATCGCCCCGCTCACGGGGACGCCGACGGCCGCGCCCGGGACTCCCTTGGACTGCGCGTATCCCGTTATGCCCTTGGCGTTCTTGAAGTGGTTCACGCCGGACATGATGAAGAACGCGGCGAAGCCGATGCGACCGACCCAGGCGAGAATGGTCCAGAGAACCATGGCGGCGCTCCTGTGAAGGGTGAGTCAACGGATGAATGATAGGGGGAGACACAGGCCACACGTAGGGGCGCAGCGTGCTGCGCCCCTACTCGTCACGCCCGCCCTACTCGTCACGCTCGCCCTCGCCGCCTGTTCCTCCGGCCCCGGCCCCGAGCACCCCGTCGCCGTCGCGACCGTCGCCGTGAGCCCCAGATCCCTCGTCGTCCGCGTGGGCCAGACCGCCCAGCTCACCGCGGTGCCGCTCGACGCGCACGGCACGCCGCTCGCGGGACGCGCGCTGACGTGGGCGAGCAGCGACTCGAGCGTTGCGACGGTGACAGCCGGCCGCGTCGCGGGGCTAGCCCCGGGGCCCGCGACGATCAGCGCGACGAGCGAGGGTCGGACCGGCGCGACCGCCGTCACCGTCGCGGCGCCCGGCGCCGGCGCCCCCGACCCCACCCTGCTGCCCGAGGCGACACCCGCTCAGGCGCCGCTCACCGCGCTGTACGACCTGCTGCATGTGCCGGCGCTCGCGGCCGGGGGCTCGTACCTGGACCCCACGACGGGTGTAACGATTTACCGGCTCACCTCCGCCACCTTCCCCACCACTAGCAGCAACTGGGGTCACGACTACGCCGAGGGCGGCGACGAGATCTCGCTCGCGTACCACGACAGCACGCGCGCTGTGCTGGTGCACGGCGACGGCGGCTACTGGCTGGTGGACTTCACGCCCGGCGCTGGAGTGAGGAACGGCCGTCCGCTCACAGGCGGATTTGCCCCAATTCACGATCAGGCGTTCGCCTTCTCGACCAATCCAGCCACGCCGTGGTACGCCTACGTCAGCAACGGCTCGTCGCTGCGCCGGCTCGATATCCGCACCATGAGCCAAGCCGTGGGCGACGGCTGGCCCGTGGCCAACGAGCCCGAGGCGGTGTGGCTGCAGCAGAGCGAGCGGGACAGCCTGTTCGTGTGGATGCGGGGCCAGAGCGGCCCCACGGTGGTGGGCTACGAGCCCGTCACGGCGACGCTCAAGACGTTCACTGATTCCGGGATCGACGAGCCGCGTATCGACCGCGCCGGTCGCTACGTGGGTCTCACGATGTCCCGGCCGGCCGAGGCGCTGTATCTGTGGGATTGGAGCGCGGACAGCATCGTGTGGCGCACCGCCGGGGACCCGGGAATCCCGTTCATTCACGTAGCGAGCCTCGGGCACCGCTGGTACGGTGTCGACTGGAACGAGGCGCGTCCGTATCAGTTCGTCGTGTTCGATCCGGTGGCGCAGAGCGCCACGCGCCTCGCCGGCCCCGCCAACTCGGGGGACGAGTACGGCAACGGCAACTGGATCCAGCATCCCGCGGACCTGAACGATCAGTGGGCGTTGTTCAGCCATTTCGAGGGGCTCGCCCCGCCGGCGGGCGACGGCTGGCTCGCGCCGGGCGGGATGGTGTTCGTCACCGCCAACGGCCAGCGCCGGCTGCTGGGACATCCGTATACCACGATCACCGAGGCCGCGAGCTACGCACTCGCGTCGTTCGTGCGGCTGTCTTCGGACGGGCGCTACGCGATGTTCACGTCGGATATGAACGGGTCGGGGCGGACGGATGTGTTTGTGGTGAGGATGCCGTGATGGGGTCCTCACCCCTTTGATCGCCTCTCCCTGTCCTCACCCCTTTGATCGCCTCTCCCTGTCCTCACCCCTTTGATCCCCTCTCCCTTCGGGAGAGGGGAAACTCAGACTACCCTTCGTTCCCCCTCTCCCAAAGGGAGAGGGGGACAGGGGGTGAGGACCAACCCCTCTCCCAAAGGGAGAGGGGGACAGGGGGTGAGGACTACCGGAGGGGGGACGAAAACGGTCATGTCGGGATGAATCGGGTCCAGCTGCAGAACATGACGCGTACTACGATTGGACCCTCGTCCATCGTTCCCCATCTCTCGAAGGGAGAGGGGGACAGGGGGTGAGGACCTCTCTCCGGAAAGGATCTGCTTTTCGCAATGGTTGCTGCGGGACGCCGCTCGAGAGCGGCCGCTACGACGCCTCCAACTCGCGCTGTCACGATGTGTTAGCGCCGAGTTCCGCCGGGCACGGCCCCTGCACCTGGGCCGGCATCCCCAAGACGTGGAGAAACTCAGTGAGAATGGGTCCCCGGAGTGTCGCGGCAGGCACAGTGGCGCTGGTGAGCGCGGCTGCATCAGGGCTCGCCGCGCAGGGCGGGCAGCGCGCGGCGCGGTCTGCGCAGCTGTCCGTGGCGCAGAGCGCCGAAGCCAAGCTCGCGCCGGCGCGCGGCATGCTGCGCACCCTCGCGGGCACGTGGCACTTCGAGATGCGGTTCGCGGGCAACTTCGACGGCGCGGCCGACGTCTCGGGGACGCGCGTGTTCAAGCCGCTGTTCGACAGCCTGCGGCTCGAGTGGACCGAGGTGCTGGACCATTCTCCGGTGCAGGGGCAGGGCGTGGTGGGAGTCGACGAGAAGAGCGCGCGGTTCTTCAGCTCGGGCGTCTACAGCTCCGGCTCGACGCCCGAATTCTTGATGGGCACGATGGATGACGGCGAGCCACTCGTCACGTTCACGCCGCTCCCCTTCATGCCCGACGTGGGGCGCATGCCCGGCCAGGCGTTCGCGCTGAGTATGCTCGACGCGGACCACTTCACCGTGGTAGCGCTGGATCGGGCGTGGCGCGCGGTGTTCACCAGGCAACAACAGCAATGACGTCACTGACCCCGGGCGCAAGCCCGGGGTTTACGGGTGGATGTAGGGGCGCAGCATGCTGCGCCCCTGTCCTCACCCCCTGTCCCCCTCTCCCTTGGGGAGAGGGGGTACGATGGACGGGCTGAGTCTCCCCTCTCCCGAAGGGAGAGGGGATCAAAAGCGGTGAGGACTATCGCCTCCTGGGCGTCCGTTGCGGCGGGATCGGCACGTTCACCGTGAACGTCGCCCCCTGCCCCACCGTCGAGCGCACTTCGACTCCGCCGCCGAACATGTCCCGCGTGATCTGGCTGACCACCGTGAGCCCCGTCCCGGAGCCGGAGCCGAACTCGCGCGTGGTGAATCCGGGCTCGAAAATGCGCTCCAGGTGCTCGGCCGGAATCCCCACGCCCCGGTCCGCCACCGAGAGGTGCAGCAGCTCGCCCGTCTGCTCGAGCGTCACCACCACGGGCTGCTTGGTCTCGAGCGACGCGGCCACGGCGTTGCGGATCAGGTTGGTGAGCACCTGATACAGCGCATTGGGGTCGCCCTGGAGGAACACGTTGCTCACGGTCACGAGGCCCTGCAGCGCGACGCCGCGCTGGCGCGCCAGCGGCCGCTCGAGCGCGACGCACGAGCGCACCACCTGCGCAGCGTCGAACCGCTCCGAGCGGGCCAGCGTGCCGCGCGCCCGATCCTGAATCGAGCGCAGGAACTGGATCGCCTGGTCCATGCCGTCGCTCACGCCGGCCAGCTCGTCGAGCAGCGCCGCGCGAAAAGCTGGATCGAGCATGTCCGTCTCGCGCACCAGCTCACGCGTCAGGTCGAGCGCCGCGAGCGCCGCGGTGAGGGGATTGGCGACCTCGTGGGCGATCACGGCGGGCTGGCGCGCCAGCTCGAGCAGGGCGTCGGGCTCGGCGCGGCGTGGGCGATTGGTGGGCACGGGATGATCGAGCAGGCCGAGGCACAGGCCGGCCAGCTCCAGGGTCATGCGCTCGCGGCTGCGGCGCTCGACGCCGTCGGGAGGGGGAGCGGGCGGCTGCTGTCGCACCGGCGCAACACACCACGGGCCGACGCCGTCGCCATTGTCCAGCCGGCACCCCACCCAGCGGCTGCCCTGGATGATGGGAGCGGACCAGCGGTGCAGCGTGGTTTCCAGGTCAAGGCGCGTGTCGCCGGGCCTGGGTGCGGCGGTGCTGGCCAACACGGGCACGACCTCGGCGCTGGGCGACACCTCCCACAGCGCCACGACGCGCCCCGAGAGTGCCACGCTCGCCTGGCGCAGCACCTCGCGGCGGCGCAGGTCGAGAGCCGGGGGCGCCGTGGGGGTCTCCACTGTCGTCACAATATGAACGAGCGCGGCGGCGCGATAGGGCGTTTTTGCGGCACCTGCGGGCGGAAATGCGGCAGAAACGCTATTTTGGGGGCACGATGAACGAGTCGGCGCCGGGTCTGTACAGCTTGCCCCACGCGGTGTTTCTACGCCGCCTGGCGGGTGCCACGCGCGGCACCTCGCTCGACGCGCGGCTGGGCCGGGCGGCGTTTGTCGCCCTGCGGCTGATCGACCTGCTCGGCCCCGACGAGCACCTGCCCACGCCCGACGCCTTCCATTATCAGTACGCCGCCACGGAGCGCGCCTGCCGTGGGCTCCCCGCCGACCGGCCCGAGACGAGCCACCTGATCGGCGTGGTGCAGAGCACCGCCGACGCCTATCACACGAGCGATGTGGGGCTCTTGTTCCCCGCCCTGTTCGCCTACGCGCACTACCTCGAGGACGAGATGTGCCTGGAGGAGGCGCTCGACGTGCTGGAGACGCTCGAGCGGGTGGGCGGGGACAGGTACCGGGCCGAGGATCGGGTGGCGGCGCGGCTGCGGGTGGCGCGGGTGCTGCGCAAGGTCAACCGGTTCGACGAGGCGGAGCGGGCGTACGAGGAGGCGGGGGCGCAGGCGGAGCCGATCGGGGACTCGCACTCGCAGCTGCTCAGTCGGATCGGGCGGGCGGAATCGCTCCGAGGCCGTGGCAACTTGCCCGACGCGGAACGGTGGCTACGTACGATCCTGGCGGACGCGGATGCCATCGGCGACGCAGAGGCTCACGCACTCGGACACCACGTCCTCGCTGCTGTGCTGAGCACGGCGGGCCGATCCGCCGAAGCGATTCCCCATATGTGGCGTGCGTTTGAGTCTTACGAAGACGCGACCTCGCGCGGGCGTGCACTCGCAGACCTGGGTGCGCTCTTCCTGATCCTGGGCAACTCGGAAGACGCAGAGCGCGCCCTTACCGAAGCGGTTCGTCGCGGCGGCGCTCAGGACTTTGCAACCAATGCGCTGATCGAACTCATGAACTGCGCCTCGTTCCGCAGGGATCGCGTGGGGTTCGAACGGTGGCGCGAGGAATGCGAGAAGCGACGTGAGACAATGCCGCCCAACGTCCTTGTGGATTTCATGCTAAAAATGGGAATCGGGCGCGCCCGATTCGAGCAGTTCGATCGAGCGCAGGCGCTCCTCGCGAGGGCATTGCAGACGGCAGAGTCTGCGGGTCTGCATGAGTTCGTGTTCCGAATCGAGCGCGTCAAGAACGGTCTTCGTGAGTGTCAACCGACGGAGGTCGTCGAGACACCCGAACCCCAGACCGAAGCGGTCCGAGAGGTATCGGCCTCACTCGCCCGGTTGGAGGTGTGAGGACTCCCGGACCGCTTCGCGCGATACGTTGTCAGTGGCAGACGTTACCGCTGCTCCAGTCACAGGCCGCGTGCGGCGCGGTCGTATCAGCACACGCCGAAACACCGAAGGCAACCGAGAGCACCAGCACAGCGACGAGCATGCGAATCGAGCGCGACATAACACCTCCGCAAGACTTGGGGTAAAGGGAGACGGCCTGCTGCGATGCTAAGCTGCCTCTGTGCGGAGGGCGTGTTTAGGGCGTTTTCGCGGCAGTGGGGGGCGTTTTTGCGACAGCGACAGCCATGCTCGTCTTAGCGGCCGTCCCCGACGTCCAGCTCCATAAGCTGCGCCGGGCAGCGGGCCTGCGGTTCCACCTGGCGCACGCCCGCAGCTGGGACGACGCCCTGACGACAATCCGCACCCGGCCCGTCGAGCTGGCCGTGGTGGACCCGCTGCTCGGGGGCACCGCCAGCGCCACCGAGATCTCGCGCCTAGGGCGTCTGTTCCCGTCCCTGCCCCTGGCCCTGTACACGACGCTCTCCCCCGCCGTCGCCGCCGTGCTGCTAGCCCTGGGCCAGACCGGCATCCACCACGTGGTGTTCGCGCGCTACGACGACCACCCGGCCCGGCTGCGCGAGGTGCTGGCCGCCGAAGAAGCCCGCTCCACCTCGCACCGGCTGCGGGAGCAGCTCGGCTGGATGCTCGCCCCGCTGCCGAGCGAGCTGCGCTGGGCCCTGGAAGAAGTGCTGCGCTCCCCCGCCGAGCTGCAGACGGTGCAGCAGGTGGCGGCGCGCGCCCGGGTCGACCGGCGCACCTTCGAGCGCTGGTTCTTGCGGCTGGGGCTGCGCTCGCCGCGCCACTTCCTCGCCGCCGCCCGGGTGCTGCACGCGCACCGGCTGCTGCAAGACCCCGGCTTTACCGTCGACGACGTGGCGCAACGGCTCGGCTACGCGCAGACCAAGACACTGCAGCTCCACGCCCGCGCCTACCTCGGGCTCACGCTGGGCGAGATGCGCGACGCGCTCGACGCCCAGGAAGCATTGCAGCGCGTGGCGCACGGGTTTGCGCCGCAAAGGGCTCGAGCGTCGGCGTCTTGATGGGGGCTCGGCTAGCCCCCATGTTGCATCTACGCCACACTGGCTGAACAAATCCACACATTCCGAGTGACGTCGCTCACTCGCGTGTCTCCCACGCGACACTATGTTGTCTCGATGCCCGAGGCCCCAACGCAGCGACCCCACATCCTCGTCGTGAGCCATCACCCCGACTCGGGTCACGAGCTCGAGCAGGTGGCCGCGCGCCGGGGACTGGTGGTACGACGCGCCTACACCGGCGTGCAGGCGCTCGCGCAGGCGTTCGATCCGGCCTCTGGAAACGCTCCCGACCTGATCGTGCTGGACGATTCGCTTCCCGACATCGATCCGTTCGACGCGAGCCGGGCGCTGCGGGACGACCCGCGCGTGGGGAGCAGCGTGCCGATCCTGCTCGTCACCGCGGGCAAGCCCACGACGGCGGAGCATCATGCGGCGCTGCGCGCCGGCATCTGGGAGCATGTGCCGCACCCGTTCCACGCCGAGGAGCTGGGCGCCAAGCTGGACGGCTATCTCCACTGGAAGCTCGAAGCCGCGCGGGCGCGCGATGGCGACGCGCTGGCGGACGAAACGGGGCTGTATACGCTGCGGGGGCTGGCGCTGCGCGCCCAGG
This sequence comes from Gemmatimonadales bacterium, assembly GCA_036522815.1. Taxonomy (GTDB): domain Bacteria; phylum Gemmatimonadota; class Gemmatimonadetes; order Gemmatimonadales; family GWC2-71-9; genus AG41. The sequence continues at coordinate 35,842 of DATDFC010000090.1, forward strand.
AGCTCACGCTGCAGGCGTTCCACCACGCCGCGTCGCTCGCCTGCGTGGCGCTGGCGGGTGTCGATGAGCTCCTGGCCGGGGTGCTGCGCGCCGAAGGGCGGCGCTCGGATGCGATCGGGCGCGTCGCTCCCGGCGAGTTCGCCGTGGTCGCGCCGGGCACCGACCGCACCGGCGCGGTGCTGCTGGCCCAGCGGGTGGCGCGCGCCGTGCCGGAGGGGGGGCTGCGCGCCGGCTACGACGCGGTCACCAACGCGCGCTACACGCCGATCGAGCCGAAGAACCTGCTGGGGCGGGCGACGAGCGCCCTGCGCGTCGCCAAGACGGACGGGGACGGATCGGGCTGGATCAGGGCGTTCCAGTAGTCGAGAAGAACTCTCCTCACCCAGGCTGAAGCCTGGGCCCGGTACGGCACTGCCCTTAAGGGCAGTGTATCGCTCGGCCCACCCCTCGGGGTGGGACGATCAGGGCGTTCCAGTAGTCTGGAAGAACTCTCCCATATCGGGCGCGGTGGCGGCGGCGTTCGGCGGCCTGACGCCGAGCGCCTCGGCGGTGAGCCGCAGCAGGCTCTCGTGCTGGTACACGCCCACGCCCTCGTAGCCGCGCTTGGCCTTGGCGCTCACGATCACGCAGGGGACGTGCCCGCCGCCGTCGGTACCATCGCTGCCCGCTTCGTCGAACGTGATCACCAGCACGCCGTCGCGCTGGAACGCGGCGCTCTTCACGAGCGGATCGATGTTCGTCTGGAGCCACTGGTCGGCGGTGCCGAGCGAGCAGTCGTGCGCATCATTGCACAGGTTGGGAACGACGAACGCGTAGTCGGGCAGGTTACCACCCGCCAGGTCGGTCGCGAACTGGCTGAAGGGCACGAGGTGGTCGCGCTGGGTGGAGTCGTTCACCACGTCCGAGAGCAGCGCGATGACGTTGTGCTTGCGGGCGTAGTCGCCCACGTCACCCCCGGTGTAGCCCACCGACGGCAGATCCTCGGCGTAGGACTTCCACGTCTTGCCGGCGGCGATCAGGTGACGGATGATGTTGTCGTCGCTCACCACCGCGGAGTAGCTGTCGTTGTTGGTGATGATCTTCCCCACCGTCATCATGAAGTAGTTGCCGATGGAGGGATGCGTGTTGGCGTAGTACTTGGTCGCGAGCGCGTACTGCTGCGCCAGGCCGTTCAGATAGGGCATGGACGAGCTGCCGATCACGGACGAGTAGTCCGTGTTCTCCTCCACCACGACGATCACGTGCCCCATCGGCGGCACGGCGCCGCCGCCTCCCGAAATCGGGGCGACCGACTCGGTGCCCTTGCACGCCGTCATCAGGAACAGCAGCGTCAAGAGTCGCGATTTCATGCGATAGTCTCCTCTATGCAAGCGCCTGGCGAGCGAGCTCGACGGCGCTGATCACTTTGTCGCGCCAGGCGGGCTCCTGGCGCCGGAAAATGCCGCTCGCCACCTCGACCAGGGCGCCGGCGCAGTGCAGCGGGAAGCGTGCCCGCCACCCGGCCGGCACATGGGCGAAATACTCCTCGACGAACGCATCGGCCGCGGCCCGGATGCGGCCGGCCGGAACCGCATCCAGTCCCACCCCGCCCATGAGATAGCTCCAGAGATGGGCCGGATCGCGCACCGGATCGCCCAGGGCCGCGGAATCGAGGTCGATGAAGATCACGCGGTCGCCGTCCCAGAAGACGTGGTCGGCCTTGAGGTCGCGGTGCAGCGGCGCGGGCGTAACATCGACCAGGTCCGCCGCGAGCGCCGCCGTCACGGCCGCGACGTCGCCGCGCGTCTCGGGACAGGCCCAGGTGACGAGCTGCGCCGCGCGCCGCACCTCGTCCAGCTGGTCGGCGCGGGTGTGGGCGCGGGTGACGATCCCGCGATCGTCCTGGTTGAACGCGGCCACGGCCCGGGCGACGGGGCGCATGACGGTCCCCGGGTCATGGTCCTCGCGCAGCAGGTTCAGGATCGGCTTGCCGGGCGCCTGCTCGATCGCCAGGGTACGCAGCGGCTCGATGTAGGCGAGCGGCGCGACCACGTCGTAGGGCCGCGTGGGGTCCGGGCGGGACAGCTGCCGCAACAGCTGCCACGTGGCCGCGCCGCGGTCGTCGCGGTACACCTTGAGATAGCAGCAGCGCGTCGCGCGCTCTCCCGTCGCGCGCCGGCGGGCCGCGACCGTGTAGCGCAGCGCGGCGCCCAGCTCGGTGCGGTAGCGCAGCGGCTCGAGCGTGCGCCCCTCCGGCTCCCAGCCGTCGAGCAGCCGTGGCTCGACGGCGGTGGCCAGGCCCTCACCCGCCATCACCAGCCGCAGGTGGCGCAGCTTGCGATCGTAGGGGAACACTTCCACCAGCATCGCCAGCTCGGGAACGAACGCGACCGGCTCGAACGGGAGCCACGGTAGCGGAATCTCGCGATCGGGCTCGGCCGCCCTGCCCTCTTGCCACTGCCGCTCCGCCTCGCCCGCGCGCGCGTATACCACGCCCGTCACCGACTGCTGCCAGCGCCGCTCCGCGCCGGGCGTACGGTCGACCAGTCGCAGCGTGTACTGCAACACGCAGCGCGACGTCGACTGGCGGCAGCGGAACCGGAACGGGACGCACTCCTCGATCTCCACGCGCCGGCCGGGCGCGGGCACGAGATGGGTGCGGAACACCTCGAGCATCCGGGCCGGATCGGTGGCGATGGCGAGCTGGGGGAAGTCGGGGTCGTGCGGGAACCGGTCACCCCCTGTCGGTCCATCGTTCCCCCTCTCCCGAAGGGAGAGGGGGACAGGGGGTGAGGACGAGTGCCCGCCCATCAGCTCACCGCCTCGTACAACTGGCGATAGCGCCCGCTCTTCGCCGCCAGCTCGGCGTGGGTGCCGCGGTCGATGATGCGCCCGGCCTCGAGCACCAGCACCTGGTCGGCGTCGGCCACCGATTGCAGGTCGTGGGTGATGACGATGCAGGTCTTGCCCGCCATGAGGCGGTCGAGCGCCTCGCGCACTTTGGCTTCACTCTCCCCGTCGAGCCCGGTCATCGGCTCGTCCAGGATGAGCACGGGGGCGTCGCGGATCAGGGCGCGGGCGATGGCGATGCGCTGGCGCTGCCCGCCCGAGAGGGTCGCCCCGCGCTCGCCGATCACCGTGTCGTAGCCGTGCTCCAGCTGGCGGATGAATTCGTCCGCGTTCGCCGCCCGTGCCGCCGCCTCGATCTCGGCGAGCGTCGCCGTGGGCTTGCCGTAGGCGATGTTCTCGCGGATGGTGGCGCCGAACAGGAGCGACTGCTGCAGCACGATCCCGATGTGGCGCCGCAGCGAGGCGCGCTTGTACTCCCGCAGGTCGCGGCCGTCGATCAGGATGGTGCCGCGCTGCGGCTCGTACAGCCGCAGGATCAGGCTCACGATCGTGGACTTGCCGGCCCCCGACACCCCCACCAGGGCGAGCCGCTGGCCGGGCGAGACGCTGAACGAGATGTTACGCAGCACGTCCTTGCCGTCGCCGTAGTCGAACGCCACGTCGCGGAACACGATCTCCCCCTTCAAGTCCTTGGCGGGGATCGCGTCGGGCCGGTCCAGGATCTCGGGCTCGATCTCGAGGATCTCGGAGACCCGCTCGGCCGCGGCCATCGCCTTGGAGAAGTCGGTCGAGAGCTTGGCGAGCTGGCGGATCGGCTTGTACATGTTGGTGAGGTAGCCCACGACCAGCACCAGGTCGCCCGGCAGCATGCGGCCCTGGAGCACCTGGAACGCGCCGAACAGCACCGCGGCCGCGGTGCCCAGGGCGGTGATGATCTCGGACGAGCGCGTGGCGGCCGCCTCGAGCCGCGCCACGCGGATGCTCTCGCGCACCGTCTCCTGCGTCACCGCGTCGAACTGCTCCGCTTCGTAGCGCTCGCGCGCGAACGCCTGCACCAGCGGCACCGCCTGCAGCACCTCGCTCATGCGCGACGCCACCTGCCCTTCCTGCTTCTTCTGCGTCTTGACCGAGAGCTTGGTCTTGCGGTACAGGTGCAGCAGGCTGTAGGCGAGGAACGGCAGGGTGGCCAGCGCGATCAAGCCGATCTTCCAGTCGATGGCCACCATGATGGCGAGCATGCCCACCACCGTCAGCACGTACGACGTGAACTTGAGGATCGAATCGGCGAACACATCCTTCAGGGTGTTGGTGTCGCCCGCGATCTTGGTGAGCAGGTCGCCCGAGCGGGCGCGATTGTGAAACGCGAGCGACAGCGTCTGGAGGTGCGTGAACAGCTCGCGCCGCAGCGCGTACACCATCTTGTAGCCGATGGACGACGTGATGAAGATCTGGAAGTAGGAGAACAGTCCGCCGGCGAGCGCGATCAGCACGATGGCGACCGACGCCTCGAACAGCAGGGCCACCCGGCCCTCCGCCAGCAGGCCGTGCAGCGCGCGCAGCACGGGCGGGATCGGCTTGTCGAGGATCACGTGGTCGAGGATGACCTTGAGCGGCCACGGCTTGAGCAGCTCCGCCGCGGTCGCCCCCAGCGTGCAGATGCCCGCAAGCAACAGCCGTCCCCTCACCTCGCGCAGGTTGGCGAAGAACAGCTGGCGGAAGCGACTCGGGGTGCGCCGGCGCATGGTCAGCCCCTCGTCCCCACCGCGAGCAGCCGCTCGGCTTCCACCTGCCGCTGGCGCAGTCCTTCCGGGCCCGGGTGCCGCGTGGTGTTGAAGGTGAGCCGGTGGATCTTGCGGAGCAGCGTGGCCTGCTGATACCAGGCGACGCGGGCCTCGAGGCCGGGATCCGGCCGATCGGGCCGGGACCAGCGCCGGTACGCGTCGAGCACCCCCGCGCGCGCGGCCGCGAAGTCGGGCAGCCGGTCGGGCTTGCGCAGCGACATGCGAAACAGCTGCGCCAGCAGATTGCCCAGGTCCAGCGCGGGATCGCCTGAGGTGCACTTGTCGAAATCGAGCACGACGACTTGCCCCAACCGCCACAGCAGGTTGGCCGGGCCGAAGTCGCCGTGCACGAAGCACAGCGACGGCGGCGGCGGCGGCGCGGTGCGCTCCAATGCGGCGCGGGCGCGCTCGAGCGCGGCGGCCTCCTCGGGAAACCGTCCACACAGCTCCGCGACCCTGGGCTGCAGATCGGCCAGTACGGTGGCGGGCCAAGGCGGGGACACGGTTTCCTCGAGGACGATCGGGGCGGCGTGCAACGCGGCGAGGGCGCGCCCCATCGCCGACACCACGGCTTGGGTCGTGTGCCCGATGACGGAGGCCACGGGCTCCCCCGGCTCGTAGGTGAGCAGCAGCAGCCGCTCAGGCGCGTGATAGGCGATGACGCCCGGGACGGTGGGCCCGGTGCGCGCTCCGGATGCGGCGACCTCGGCGAGCTGCCGCAGCACGCTGGCCACCCGGCGCGCATCGCGGTCGTCGTCGTAAAACTTGCCGAGCCACTCGTAGCGGCGGGCGGGGCCCGCGGCGCCGACCATCGCCTCGAGCTCGTAGCGCACCACGCGGCGTTTGCCGTACGCGGTGAAGCCGTCGTGCACGCTCCAGCGCACCAGCCGCGCCGCGCCGCCGTGCAGCGCGGCCAGCGCCGCGCTCAACACGCTCTGGGTGTGGGCCGCGTCCATCAGTCTCCTCCCAGCCACTGCGCGAGATAGGCCGTGAGCCGGGTCGCCCCATCGAACGCGGGGATGATCTCGCGCACCCGGCGCGCGTGCTCCACGCGATCGCGCCGCAGCGCCCATTCGAGCGCCGCGGCGAGCTTGCCTCCGTCGCCGTTCAGGTCCTTGGGGTGTACCCACTGCGCCAGCCCCTGTGCCGCCAGCGTTTCGGCGCGGATCTGCTGCTCGACCTTGTGCGTGGCGCGCGGCACGATCACCAGCGGGCGCGCCGCCGCCAGCGCCTCGATCACGCTGTTGTAGCCGCCCATCCCGAGGATGGCGTCGGCCGCCGCCATGAGCTCGAGCGTGTCGGCCTGGGGCACCACGCGACACGCCGCGCTGGCGCGCGCCTCGAGCCGCGCCCGGTCACCGGGCGGCATGAACGGACCCGTCACCAGCACCGCGACCAGGTCGGGGAAGGTGCGACGCAGCCGCTCCACCGCCGTACAGGCGGCGTCGAGCACGGGGTAGCCGTCGCTGCCGCTGCCCACGCTGGCCACGAGCAGCGGTCCCCCCGCCGTGGGCAGGCCGTAGCGGCGGCGCACGACCGCGGGGTCGGCCGCGGGCAGGTCGCGCACCACGTAGCCGCAGTAGTGCAGCTTGGGCCGCACCGACGCGGGGATGGCGTAGGCGTCGGCCACATCGAACAAGTTGGGCTGGCCGTACACGGCGATGCCGTCGTACACATGGTCCAGCGCGTCGTACACGCCCAGCTCGCGCCACTGGCCCCGAATGCGACCGATGTCGTCCATGATGTCGCGCAGCCCGAACACGAACTTCGTGTTGGGGCTTTCCTTCTTGAGGGCGGCGAGCCCGTCCGAGAACTCCCCCTTGTGCCCTAGCGGCTCGTGATCGACCAGCACCAGGTCCGGGGCCAGGCCCAGCGCGACGTCGCGCAGCAGGTTTGCGCGCAGCCGCCGGAGGCGCGCGTCGTCCGCGGAATCGCCCGGCGTCGGGGCGGCCCGGCGCGGCGTCAGCCGCGTAGGGAGCTTGATGTAGTCGCACCGCTCCGGCAGGACGAAATCGCGCGTGATGGGAGACTCGGTCGCGACGTAGGCGACGGCGTCGGGGTGGGCCGCGAGCAGGTGCCGCGCGATCGTCAGGGTCCGGGTGATGTGTCCCAGCCCCTTATGATCCTGGGCGTACAGCAGCAGTGTGCGGGCCACTCAGACCGCGAGCGGCACTGGTCTCGCCGCGGCACCCAGCAGCTCTTGCAGCAGACCGGGAATCCGTGTCAGGCCGGCCAGATCGATGCGGTCGCGCACCGCCGGCGCCGGGCCCAAGTCGCGCGCCAGCCACTCGCTCAACGCCCGCGGCTCGAGCCGGTCGGGATGCAGCACCTCGACCAGTCCCAGGTCGCGCAGCCGCTCGGCGCGGATCCACTGCTCCGGCTCCGGCGCCACGCGCGGCACGATGAGGGCGTGTTTTTCGAACGAGAGGATCTCGCAGCACGTGTTGTAGCCGCCCATGGCGATGACCCGGTCGGCGCGCTCGATCAGCGCGATCGGCTCCGGCACGAAGTCGAGCACGTGGAAGCGGGAGCGTTGTTGCGCGTCGTAGCGCACCTGCTGCCGCTGCTCCCACGGCATGAGCGGGCCGGTCACGAGCACGCCGCTGGTGTCGTCGGGGAGCTCGGCCTGGAGGAACGCCTCCGCCAGCGCCTGGCCGTCGTGCCCGCCCCCCACCAGACAGAGCGCGAGCTTGCCCGGCGGCAGGCTCGCCAGCATGGGGTCGCCGCGGGCCGCGGCGAGGTCGAGGCGGGGGCGCTGGTCGAGATATCCCGTGTAGCGCGCCTTGGCCGTCACGTCGGGGCCGAGTCCGTATTCGCGCACCGGGTCGAACACGGCCGGATCGCCGTAGATCCACACCGCGTCGTAGAAGCTCCGGATCGCGTCCATGTTGGCGCGGTCGGCCCAGGTGCGCCGCACCGTCTCGCTGTCGTACAGCACCTCGCGCAGCCCGAGCACGCAGCGCGTGTTGCCGCGCGTACGCAGGCGCTCGAGCGTGGTGGCGAGCTCGCCCGCGACGCCCAGCGGCAGGTAGTCGACGATCAGCACGTCCGGATCGAACACTTCGATGGCGCTGCGGATGACGCGGGTGCGCAGCGCGATCAGGTCCTGGTCCGACACGTCCAGCAGGAAGCGCGGGTTGTACGCGCCGTCGGGCTCGCGGCGCAACGCCGGCAGGGTGACGCAGTCCACGCCCTCCGGCAGCAGCAGGGCCCCGGCCTGCCACGCCTCCGCGATCATCACGATGCCCGGCTGCAGCTCGGAGGCGCGCAATGCGTGGGCGATGGACGCGTTGCGGCGGATGTGGCCGAACCCGACCATCCCCTGCGAATACATCGCCACACGCGGCGGGGATGGCGCCTGAGTGGGGCGACTGTCGCGTCGGGGGCGTCCCGCCCGCACCCGCGGCGGCGACGTCGCCGCCGTGGAGCGCAGCCGGATGTCGTCGACCACGTTCTCGATCTGGGCCAGCTCCTGGGGCGTCGCCTCGGTGTCGGACAGGGCGCCGAGCACCAGCTGGAGGCTCGAGCCCTTCCCGAAGAGCGCGTGCTGCGTCGCCGCCCGGCCCGGCGCGCGCTGCAGCTCGGCCGGCACCACCGGCTCGCCGCACGCGGCGCGCTCGGCCGCCTTGAGCACGTATTTCGCCACCCGTCGGGCCGCGTCCGGCACGCCGCGGAACGCGGGGAAGCTCGACATATCGACCACGTACGCGCGGCCGGCGCTCTCCACCACGTTGATACCGAACAGGTCGATGCCGAGGGCCGCGCCACAGCGCCGCGCGATGTCCACCAGCTCGGGGGAGAGCGCGAAGGGAGCGCCTTGCGGACCGCGCAGCACGCCGAACAGCTCCGACCCGATCGAGTACACCATGCGATCGGGCCCGTCCGGGAGATGGTAACGCTGAGCGAACACCGGCTCATCGATGGGGCCCAGTGCCGCGAGCTCCGCCGCGTTGGTCACGACCTCGGGACGGTGCTTCTTGTAGCGGCGGTACGGTTTGACGATGAGCGGCCCGCGGTCGAGCGCCGGTAACAGCTGGCTCGGATGCGACGCGGCGAACGTCTCCGGCACGGGCACGCCCGCCGTCCGCAGCACCCGGGACGTCACGACCCGGTCGCGCAGCAGCGCGGAGACGGGGTACGGGTTGAGCAGTCTGGCGCCGGCCCCGTGCAGGTCGGCGGCCACGCTCATCGCGAGGTCGCTGCGGCTCTTCAGGACGAAGAGATCATGGTCCAGACTGACGCGTGCGACGTCGATCAAGTCGTCGCCCAGATGCAGCGGCTCCGCCGTCGCCCCCCACTGCCGCAGCCACGTGACGATGTCGGCCTGGTGGCGATCCTCTGTGAACGACCGTCCCATCAAGAAGCCGATCCGCACAATGCCCTCCCGTGGTCGTTGCGCCGGCGCCATCCGCTTTCTGCGGGGCGCCGGCTGCCGGGGGGCAAACCGTGTACCAGCCACGTAACGACGCCGTTACCTGTCGGCGACGGACCGCGCGACCACGAGGTTGCGGACTCGGTGCAGCGTGACGACGACGCCACACCCTCGATGCGGTCGCAATTCGGGGCGCGGCGCCTGGAGCAGGCGGCGCGAACTGGTGCAGTCGCTTGGCGTTACGACACAGCCTTCGGTCTCACTACTTTATGTGACATGGCTCACGTTCTTACGCGCCGTCGTTTTCTCACCACTACCGGTGGTGTGCTCGCCGCCGCCGCCCTGGGCGACGGGTTCATCCGCGAGCCCGTCGCGATCGAGGTCACCCGGCACGATCTCGCCATTCCCGGGCTGGACCGCCGCCTGGCCGGGCTGCGCCTCGCCTGCGTCACGGACGTGCATCTGCATCGCGCCTTCTCACGCGCCGCGCGCGCCACGCTGGGGCTGCTCGAGCGCGAGCGCCCCGACGTGGTGCTCCTGGTCGGCGATATCTGCAACTACCGGCGCGACCTCCCCGTGCTGGGCGACTGGGCGCGCGCGGCGCGCGGCCGCGAGGCGACCTTCGCGACCCTGGGAAACTGGGAGCATGACGGGGGAATCGATCGCGGCCGGGCGGAGCGGACCTACGGTGCGGCGGGCGTGGAGCTGCTCTACAACTCGAGCGCGCGCCTCTCGATCCGCGGCGCGGAGCTCACGCTGGTGGGCATCGACGACCCGGTCGCGGGCGAGGCCGACGTCGCCGCGGCGGTGCGGGGACTCGACGCCGCCGATCCGGCGATCTGGATCGTACACGCACCGGGGTTCGTGGACGGCGTGCCACGCGAGCGTTTCCCCGCGCCCGCCGCCATCCTCGCCGGCCACACCCACGGCGGCCAGATCCGGCTGCCGTTCTACGCGCCGTACACGCCCTGGGGGAGCGGTCGTTTCGTCGCGGGCTGGTACCGCGACACGCTGGCGCCGCTCTACGTCTCGCGCGGCATCGGCACCGTCACCATCCCAGCACGCCTGTTCTGTCTGCCGGAGCTGGCGGTGTTTACGCTTAGGGGATAGTTACAAAGCAGGTCCTTCGCTGCGCGCGCGTTCCGCGCGCTCGCTCAGGATGACAACGCCGGGCGGCTACGGGAGAAAGAAGAATAGAATAAAGAAGAATAGAACAAGGAAGGACCGGCGCGTCAGGGAGCTTTGGATTCGGGGGGTGGCGCTTTGAGAAGCCCGTCCCGGCCGGTGAGCCCGAACCGGTTCAGCTCGGCCAGCACCGCGACGTGCTGCGCGGTGAGATCGTCGGGGCCGAGGAGAACTCCGCAGCGCACGCACAGCAGTACCGGCAACACGCTGGGCGTGATGGGCGGGCGCGCCGCAGGGACCTGCGGCGCCGAGTCAACTCCGCTGCAGCGTCGACATAGCATCGTGTCGACATCATGTTCAAAAAAGGGGCCGTGGCGCTCTCCACACCTGTGGCGCTCGCGCCTCAGGTGGGGGGTCGAGGCGGGTCCTTCCTTAGTATGTGAAGGGGCTCAGGGAGCGTGCAGCACGATGCCGGTGAGACGCGCGTCACCCCCGGGGGCCACCTGAACGCGCTGCTCGAACGGAGCGAAGCCGTCGCGCACGATGCGCACCTGGTGCCAGCCGGCGGCGATCGCGAGGCCTGCCATGGGCGTGTGCCCGGCCAGGCGCCCGTCGATGTAGACCTCACCCCACGGCGACGACCCGACGAACAGGCGCCCCGCGGCCACGACGGCCGGGCGCCGTCGCGCTAGCGGTGCCGGCCGTTTCACTGGCAGAGGGGTGGTGTCTCGCGGCGGCAGCGAATCCACGGGGGCGACGACGACGCGTGGCACCACGGGCGACGACGGCGGCGTGACGAGCTCGCGGGCGGGTGCCGGGCCACTTGCGAGCCGCATGCCGAACAGCGTCGCGCCTGCGAGACCGATGACCATGCCCGCCCCGAGCGCGAGCCGCCGCACGATACGCCCGCGTGGCCCGCCCGGCTCGTACCCGTCGTCCCACAACACGGGGGGGGCGGCCGGCGGCCGCGCGACTGGTGCCGCTGGTTGCGAGACTGCTGGCGGCGCCGGAGCCGCTCCGGCGGCGAGCGCCGCGACGAGATCGAGGACCGTGGCATACCGATCCTGCGGATCCGGGCTGAGGGCGCGGGTGAGCGCCTCGCGCACGCCACGGGGCACGGGCGGGTGGGCGTCGGGCGCTGCCGCCGCCTCCAAGCACTCGAGGGCCAGCACGGCCAGGCCGTATTGATCGGCTGCCGGCCCGAGCTGGCGCGCGTGGCGCTCTTCGGGCGTCACGTAGTGCGCGAGCCGCGAGCGCGCAGCGGCGGCGTCGCACGGGGTGTCGGGTTCGAGCGCACGGGCGAGGGCGAAATCACTCAACAGGGCCAACCCTGCGGACGCCACCATGACGTTCGCGGGCTTGACGTTTCCGTGGGTCACCCCGCGGCGATGCGCGTAGTGCAGGGCGGCCGCGAGCTGCTCGACGAGGCGCAGGCAGGCTCGCGGCTCCAACGGCCCGCCGTTGCGCAGCAGGTCGTCCAGCGATCGCCCGTCGATGTGCGGCATCGCGTACCACAGCAGCTGCGACGTCCGGCCGAATCCGCGGACGGGGATGATGTGGGCGTGATCGAGTGTCGCCCATGCGGCCATGGCGGCCTCAAACCCTTCGCTGGCCCGCTCCTGCCTCCAGGCGTGCGGCAGCACCTTCAGGGCGACCACCTGCCCGGTGGCCACGTCGCGAGCGCGGTAGACGCAGGATAGCGGCCCGCAGCGCTCGCGCCGCTCCACCTGGTAGCGATCGCCCAGCTCCAGAGCGACCGCCATGTCGAGCTCGTCGCGCGCCGCCGCGGTCCTGGGGAGCTTCCGCGTGGGGGCTCGCGTCATCTGGTCTGTAGTCACCCTCTGTCCGCCGCGCGCTCAGTGCAGGTGCGTGAGCGTGTAGATCGTCACCGGAATGCTGAGCAGCACGGCCACGAACCGCAGCGGTCCGTAGATGTCGCCGTGCTGCTTCGACGGCACGACCAGCTGATCCCCGGAGCGCACGTGCAGCGCATCGAGCGTCGCCCCCTGCTCGATGGCGCGCCGCAGGGCTTTGCCCTCGACCAGGGCGCGGCCGTCACGCTCCAGCTTCAGCTTGTCCATCTTCGCGTCCTTGGTGAGGCCGCCGGCGGCGTTGAGCGCCGCCGACACGACGGCGTCGGGCGCCAGGCCGTAGAACCCGGGCCGCGCCACCTCGCCGGTCACCCCGACGCTCACGAGCGAGCGGGCGTGCGCGACGGGATCGCGCAGGTAGCGGCCGATCGCGCGCGTCACCACCGGCTCGAGCTCCGAGCGCAGCGTCCCCCGCAGCGACACCGCTCCCACCACCGGCAGCATGATCTCGGGCCCGACGCCGACGGTGAACGTGTCGGACAGCTGCTGCTCCTGGGACTTGCCGCCCACGGGCGGCCGGTCGCCGCCGAGCATCGGGTCTTCCACCGCGAGCAGCACGCGGTCGCCGGGGCGGAAGTCGCCGTCTTCGAGCCGCGAGCGGACGTCGCTCGTATCGGCCTGACCCAGGGCGCGCAGCCGCTGCAGCGTCGCCTCGAGCTCGGGCCGGGTGGCCTGCATCCGATGAACGTCGGCATTCGGCTGCTGCGCCGCTGCGGGCAGCGACGCGCACGCGAGCGCGGCGGCCCCGACGAGGGCGGTGAGAATGGTGTTGCGTCGCATATGGTCGGTTACTCCACGGTGACACTCTTGGCGAGGTTGCGGGGCCGGTCCACGTCGCAGCCGCGCTGCACGGCGATGTGGTAGGCGAGCAGCTGCAGCGGAATGGTCGTGAGGACGGGGGAGAGGAGCGGCGCGGTGAGCGGCACGCGCAGCTGGTGCTCGACCAAGTGCCCGAGGTCGTCGCTGCCTTCGGTCGTCACGGCGATGAGTCGCCCGCCGCGCGCCTTCACCTCCTGCATGTTGGAGCGGACTTTGGCGTACACGGCGTCGCGCGGGGCGACGAACACGACCGGCATGTGCGCATCGATCAGGGCGATCGGCCCGTGCTTCATCTCCGCCGCGGGGTAGCCCTCGGCGTGGATGTAGGAGATCTCCTTGAGCTTCAAGGCGCCCTCGAGCGCGGCCGGGAAATTCACGCCCCGCCCGAGATACAGGAAATTGCGCGCGTCGGCGAAGCGCTGCGCCAGCGCCCGGACCTCGGGCTCGAGCGCCAGCGCGCGCGTCACGAGCTGCGGCAGCTGGATCAGGCGGCACACCAGCTCCCGCCCCCGCTCCGCCGTCATCCCGCGCGCCCGCCCGAGATACAGGCCCAACAAGGCCAGCGCCACGATCTGCGACGTGAACGCCTTGGTCGACGCCACCCCGACCTCGGGTCCCGCGTGCAGGTACACGCCGCCCCCGCACTCGCGCGCGATCGTGCTGCCTACCACGTTGACGATGCCGAGCACGCGCGACCCGGCGGCGCGGGCCGCGCGCAGCGCTTCCAGCGTGTCCGCCGTCTCGCCCGACTGCGAGATTGCGAGCGTGAGCGTGCCCGGCGGCACGAGCGGCCGGCGGTAGCGGTACTCCGAGGCATACTCCACCTGCACCGGAATCCCCGCCAGCTCTTCGATCAGGTCGCGGCCCACCAGTCCCGCGTGCCACGAGGTGCCGCATGCCACGATGACGATACGCTCGACGGCGGCGCAGTCTTCGGCGGTGAGGTTGAGGCCGTCCAGGCGCGCGCTCCCCGCTTCGGGCAGGAGCCGCCCGCGCAGCGTGGCCCGCACCGTCTCGGGCTGCTCCATGATCTCTTTGAGCATGAAGTGGGCATGGCCGCCCAGCTCGAGCTGGGTCACGTCCCAGGAGACGTCGTCCACGGCGCGCAGCTGCACGTGCGACTCGCGATCGAGCACCGAGTATCCCTCGGGCGTGAGAACCGCGATGTCGCCGTCGTCCAGATACACCACGGAGCGCGTGTGCTCCAGCACTGCCGATGCGTCCGACGCCACGAACAGCTCGTCGTCGCCGATCCCCAGGAGCACGGGCGAGCCCTGCCGCGCCACCACGATTTTTCCCGGCTCCGTCGCCGACACGACCGCCAGCCCGTACGTGCCTTCCACCAGCCCCAGCGCGGCGATCACCCGCGCCTCGAGCGTCTGCCCCATCGCCTCCTCGATCAGGTGCGCCAGGGTCTCCGTGTCGGTCTCCGTGGTGAAGCGGTGGCCGCCGCGCTCGAGCATCGCGCGCAGCGCGTCGGCGTTCTCGATGATCCCGTTGTGGACGAGTGCCACGGTGCCGCTGCAATCCGTGTGGGGATGCGCGTTGCGCGTGGTGGGCGCGCCGTGCGTGGCCCAGCGCGTGTGCGCGATGCCGCTCGTCCCGTGCACCGGCTCGCGCCCCAACAGCTCGCCCAGCGCTCCCACCCGCCCCGCCAGCTTCGTCACCACCACGCCGGCGCCGTTCTGCACCGCTACGCCCGCCGAGTCGTAGCCGCGGTACTCCAGTCGATGCAACCCTTCGACCAGAATGGGCGCCGCTTCACGCTTTCCCACGTATCCGATGATGCCGCACATGGCTCAACGATCTCGCGTACGGGAGGGGGGCGGGGAGGGCGGGCCCAGCACTTCGTCCGGGCCCGTCAGGCCGAACCGTCGCAGCTCGGCCAGCTTCACGACGAGGCGCGACGCGAAGTCCACCGGTCCCATCATGGCGCCGCAGTGCGCGCACACCACGCCCGTCGCCACACCGACCGTGGGCGGGCTGAGCTCGGGCCGTCGCGCCTCCGCCTGTAACTCGCTGCAATGGCGACACCGCATCGTGCCGTCATGCCCTATCAAGATTGGGGCCGCCGTCCCCCGCCCCCTCGGCCGCGCCCCACTGCGGGCAAACGCCGCAGGTGCGTTACACCCTTGTTGGCAGATCACCGCGACGCCGCGCCGGCGCGCGCGAGTTTCCATTCCAACCGGTCTGGCACCAAGCACTTGCCGCCCGTCCGCCCGCGCACGCGGTATGCACGTTGCGCGCGCATGCCGGTACCCGCGACGCCCGCCCACGCCCCACTCGTACTGATCGCGAACGCGCAGGAGTGGGTGACGCGATCGCTCGAGAGCATCCTCCGACCCGCCGGCTACGCCGTCCTCAAGGCCTACACCGGCCGCGATGCGCTCGAGGGCGCGCGCCGCTCGGCGCCCGACGTCGTCATCCTCGACAACGAGCTTCCCGAGACCGACGTCCTGGCGTTGTGCCGCGCCCTGCGGGTCGACCCGTACATCACGCCCAGCACTCCCATCCTCGTCACCAGTCCGGGCCCGCTGGCGCGGGCGCAGGTGATCGACGCGCTGCGGGCGGGGGCGAACGGCGTGTGGGGACAGCCGCTCGATACGGAAGAGTTCCTGCTGCGGCTCGAGGGGCACGTGCGGGCCAAGCTCGACGCCGACGCGGCGCGCGAGGGCGGCCTGCTCGATCCCCGCACCGGCCTGTACAACGCGCGCGGGCTGGAGCGCCGAGCCCGCGAGCTGGCGGCGCAGGTCGACCGCCGCGAAGCGTCGCTCGCCTGCATCGCGCTCGCCTCCGAGGCGAACGGCTCGGCGCTGGCCGACTCGC
>DATDFC010000091.1:0-31470 GCA_036522815.1 Gemmatimonadales bacterium
GTCATCTGGACCTACGACGGCTGGATTGCCGTCAGCATGATCGCGGGCGAGGTCGTGGCACCCGAGCGACTGATGAAGCGGATCATCATCGTCGGGATGCTGGTCATCGTCACGCTGTACGTCGGCGCGAATCTGGCCTACTTGTACGTGATGCCGGTCGGCATCATGGCGCAGCAGAAGGAAGCCATCGCGCGGACGGTCATGACGGCGATTGCGGGACCCGCCGGTGGCGCCGTCATCATGCTCGCGATCATGACGAGCATTTTCGGCGCGCTCAACGGTAACCTGCTCGCAAAGCCGCGCGTCCCGTACGCGATGGCGCGCGACGGCCTGATGTTCTCCTTTCTAGGGGCTACCCACCCACGCTGGGCAACGCCGTGGGCGGCGCTCGTGATCCAGGGAGCGGTCGCGATCATCATGGTCCTCGTTCTTCGGGACTACGATACGCTGATCACCTACTTTGTGGTCGTGGAGTGGGCCGCGCTGATCTTTGCGGTCGCCGCGGTGTTCGTGCTGCGTCGGACGATGGCCGCTGCACCCAGGCCGTTTCGCACGCCGGCCTATCCGTTGGTGCCGCTGGTGTTCATGCTTGGCACGGGCGTGGGCTTGTCGGCCATCGTGTGGGGACAGATCCAGGTCCGCAACTTTTCGCCGATCTACGGTCTGGGCATTGCGGCGGCAGGGTTTCCCGTTCATCAACTTTGGAAGCGACTGAAGAGGAGCTCATGAGAAACGCCGTTGTGACCGAGCAGGCGCCCAAGCCGATGGGTCCGTATTCGCAGGCGGTCGTCGAGGGAGATTTCATCTTCGTCGCCGGACAGGGACCGATTAATCCAGGGACTGGGGGCTTGGAGTTAGGAGGTGTTCGGTTGGAGACCAAGCGCGTGTTCGACAACCTGCGTCCAATACTGGAGGCTGCTGGCTCGTCGCTCGAGCATGTCGTCAAGTGCAACGTGTACCTGCGTGATATCAACGATTTCGCCGCGATGAACGAGGTGTACACCACGTTCTTCACGGCGCCGTTTCCGGCGCGCACCACGATTCAGGCGGGCGCGCTGCCGGGCGGGATCGCGGTCGAGATCGAGTGCATTGCCAAGATCGCAAAGAAGGCGCGATAATGGACGCGCTCGACTTGGACACGCCAGCCCTCTACGTCGATCTCGACGCGCTCGAGCGCAACATCGCGCGGATGCAGCAGCAATGTCGCGCCTGGGGCGTCGGGCTGCGGCCGCACGTGAAGACCCACAAGATCCCCGAGATCGCACAGCTGCAGCTCGATGCCGGCGCGATCGGCATCACGGTCGCCAAGGTGGGCGAGGCGGAGGTGTTGCCCGGCGACGATGTGCTCGTCGCCTACCCCCTGTTGCGGGCGAAGCTGCCGCGTTTGCGAGAGCTGGCGAAGCAGCGACGCGTGAAGGTTGCGGTCGATTCGGTCGACGTCGCTCGTGACCTGCAGGGGATCGACACACTGGTGGAGGTCGATGTCGGCGTGGGGCGCACCGGCGCGCAGTCGCCCGAGCAAGCGGTCGCGATCGCGCGGGCGTGCTCGGACTTGCAAGGGATCTTCTATTGGCCGTCGTGGCTCGACGAGGCCGGCTTCCGGGCGGCGTGCGTCAAAATCGACGCCGTCCTCGCTGCACTCGCGAGGGCGGGCTTCGAGGCGAAGATCGTGTCGGGCGGCTCGACGCCAGGAGCGGCAAGAACGCCGCTGATCCCGCGGACCACCGAGATCCGGCCCGGCACCTACGTCTTCTACGACGCGAGCAGCCTCGCGGCCCAGCTGTGCGACGAGGCGGACTGCGCGCTGCGCGTGCTCACCACGGTCGTCAGCACCGCGGTGCCGGGCCAGTGCGTGATCGACGCCGGGTCAAAAACGTTCTCGAGCGATCAGACGGTCGGCGTGGGAACCTTCGGCCGCTTTATCGGGCGGGGCCACGCCTGGACCATGCGCAAGCTGAATGAGGAGCACGGCTACGTGGAGATCGATGGGGAAGGGCGGCCCAGAGTCGGAGAGAAAGTTTGGGTGGTGCCGAGCCACTGCTGCGCGACGGTGAACCTGCACGACGAGATCTGGTACGGCCGCGGCGGCCGGGTGGAAGCCAGCTGGCAGGTCGCGGCCCGCGGGAAGGTACGCTAGCGCGTAACGGAGATGATCACCCGCTGATAACGGCTGAGCGGCGGGGTGCCATTATCGGTCCCCTCGAGGATCAGGTGGATCGTCTGCCCTGCGCTCGCATCAGACGGTACCTGCACGCTCGTGCCCAGCGCACCGGGATTCGTGAGCGTGACCCGTCCCGGATACGTGCCCACATCCTTCCACTGCCACCACCGCACCGTCACTGCGTTCTGGTCGGGATCGGACACCACCCCCTGCAGGCGAATCGTCTCGCCTGGACGAGCGGACATCCGGGAGCTGCCGCGAATTGCCACCAGGGGTTCGTGGTTCGCGCCGGCGTAGGTCGGAGTCACCGACCACCGCAGGCGTGCGGCGAGGTCGTTCTGCGCGGCAGGAGTGAAGTTCGGGTCCGGCGACGGTGGCCGCCCTGCGGCCGCCGCCCGCTCCTGGAGTTTGAGCAAGTCGTCGTAGGAGTTGATCGCACCGAATTGCCCAGCGCCTTGGAACGTGCTGGTCTGGCCACGTCCCGCCCACCCGCCGGAACGTTCCTCCCCGTATCCGACCAGTCCGTTGTCGAGCAGGTTCAGGTACGTGAACGTGTCACCTTCTCCTAGGAATTCGCCCCTGGGGCGGGGCGGCGTCCACACGATGTAGCCCTTCGCCTTGAGTTGATCAGCAGTGTATCCCGACAAACCGAAGTAGTCGAAGATGTCACCCGGCACCATCTGCTTCCCGTCGCCCCAGACCCGGTAGAGCGCGCCGAGCGGACCCAGGCTCGAGATGTTCTCCCTCGTCCAGTCGGCGCTGTAGTAGACCGCATTCTCGGCGCTCGCTGTCGCCTGCGCACCGTAGCCTAAGGCGACTCCGCCCGCACCCGCAGGAAGCGTCTTGATGTCGGGCCAGTTGGGCTTGATGTAGCTCGCGTACGTGTCGTCCTGATCGCCGGAGGGCGAGAGGATGGCCTTGCGCGAGACTTTCTGATAGACGGCACGCCACTCGGGCGTTGCCGAGTACTGCTCCTGGATTGACTTCAGCGCCCGGGCGATCGTGCTCTGTCCACCCCAGGCGAGGAGGTAGACCGGCCCCGGCTCATCATCGAGCAGCAGCGCCTTGATCAGATCGGACCCGGGCGTGTCCTGCGAGATGTCGCCGTCGAACGCCACGTTCCCCCATCGGATCTTCGACTTGAGCGCTGCAGGCGTGGGGTAGTCGCGATCGTGCACCCGGAGGTTCGGGTACACCTGCTCGTAGGTCGCTACGGCGACGTCGATGAAATGCTCGTCCGGAGCCCAGCGCCAGGAGGAACACGGACACAGGTTGAGCCCGAACCGCGAGTACTCCCGGTTCGGGACGGACACCTTCTTCCCTGAGCCATCGCCCTTCCAGTGAAAACCGCTGCTGGCGTAGATGAGCCCTTCGGTCCGGAAATCGGTGCTGTAGAGCAGATACCGGATGAGGGTGTTGGCGTCGTCGAGCTCGGGGTCCGTGGTGACGACGACTCTGTGGTGGTACGCGACTGGGGGAGCGCTCGTCGCACACCCCGCGAGCGACACCAGGAGAAACGCGCGCGCAAAGCGCACACAGTACGACATCCGCGTAAGATGAGCGCTCAAGCTCGGAACAGATAGCTCAGCTTCACGAAGAACCCGTCTGTCGTCCTCACCAGCGCCCGGAACCTGAATGGGCTGGGGTCATCGAACGTGCTCCCGTAGCCGGCGAAGATCACCGTGCCCGGCACCGGCCGGTACGAGAACAGCCAGTCCACCCGGAACAGGTTGCTCGTCGCCGCCGCGCTGCGGATGAACTTCCCGGTCACCGGGTCCCGGAGCAGGATTGGGTCGTTGGTACGCGAATCGTCGCGCAGCGAGTCCACCGTGTTGGACGTGTACTGCCCGACGAACCGCAGGAACAGCGCGCGCGAGAGCTGATACTCGAGCTTGAGTCGCGGCACCCGCGTCAGCGCCACGAGGGTCCCGTCGGTCCGGCGGTTCACCTGCTGGTGATCGTAGATCAGCTCGGTGCGGACGCGGCCCGTGGGCCGCCAGGCCAGGTCGATGGTGCTGAGCAGGATCCGCGCCGACGCCCACTCCAGGAAGTTCTCGTCGTGCCCGCCGAGCACGAACGCCGTCAGCGAGAAGTTCTGGAACCGCGGCGTCGCGATGTTGGCGCCGAGATCCAGGTTGGGGATGTGCGGCTGGCCGGTGAAGGGCACCGTGTCGACGCCCGCGCCCACGCGCCGCTCGATCCAGTAGTTGGAGAACAGCGATGCCGTATATCCGAACTGCTCCACCGAGATCCCCGTGCCCAGCTGCCATCCGCCCTTGAGCGTGAATCCGAAGCTGAAGTCGGCCTGCCGGTCATCGCGCGAGGCGCCGGCCGTCGGTCGTCCCCAGTCGTTGATGCGGTCGGCCAGATAGACGTCCGCGTTGAAGCTCTCGAGCGGCGAGCCGGGCCCACCGATCAGGGCGATGCTCGGAATGACGCTGGTGCTGATGAATCCGGTCCTGGCGACAAAGCCGCTCGCCGCCTGGAAATCGCCGTGGATGCCGTAGCTCTGGATGTTGAGACCGAAGTGCCGGCCGGAGCGAATCAGCACCGCCTTCCACAGCGGCGCCCACCGGACCGGCGTGGCGGCCGAGTCGCGCGTCGCGCTCACGCCACTCTGGACGGTGAGGTCCCACGCGTGCCCGCTCCCCGGCAGCACGCGCCCATCGACCGCGGCGACTCGATTGAAGCGCGAGCCCCCCTCCACCCGATCGGTGTAGACGATACCGAGCAGGTTCCCCTCGCCGATGTTCCGCCGCAGCCGCACGGCGTTGAGTAGCGGATGATTCGCCCCTCCCTCGGATGCCACCGTGCCATCCACGCCGGATAGCATGGCCACGGTCGTGCCGCCGGTTTGCCCCGTGAGCTTTACCGCCGCCTCGGGATCCACGAGGCGCCGCGTGTAGATGAGCTGCACCGGCGTGGTGAATAACTCGAGCCCGTCGAGGAAGAACGGGCGCTTTTCCGGGAAGAAGAGCGCGGAGCGGGGGTCGAACTGGATCTGCGGCACGTCGGCCTCGACCTGCGAAAAGTCCGGCCGCACGGTGCCCGCGAGCGACAGCGTGCTGGTCACGCCCCACCGGACGGTCGCGCCGAGGCGCAGATCGTGCTGCGATCCGCTCTCGGTGCTGGTCGCCTCGGGGGTGACGTCGAGCACCAGGCCGCGGTGCAGGTCGGAGAGACCGGTGAGCGTGCCCGACTGCGCGAGGAACGATGAACGCGTTTGCAGCACCCGCGTCCAGGTGTGCTGGTGGCCGGTGCCCTGGACCACGCGGATCACATTGACGCCCCAGTTCTGGGGATCGCGCGCCTGGTAGCGCAGACTCTTGAACGGGATGCGAATCTCGATCTCGTAGCCCCAGCTCGTGAGCCGCCCCTTCGACGTGTAGACGAAATCGGGGTTGAGATCCACGGTGTAGGCGCCCGTCAGCGCGGAGTTGGTGATGTCGATGCTGTGCCGCGGGGCGTCGCTCAGCGTGCCGTCCGACTGGATGCCGAGCGGGTTGACGCCGAACACGAATGCCTGCCGCCGGTCACCCAAAGGGTTGAGCACCACCTGGACGTAATCGTCGCCGGCGATGTTATCGCGGTCGGCCAGGGTCGCGCGCACGCTGGCCGAGTCCTGCCAGGCGCGGATGCCGAAGTAGATCGCGCTGGACGAGTACCACACCAGCGCCACCGTCGAATCCTCGGCGGGTCGGTTGTCATTTGGGATGTACTGGGAGAAACCGCGCAGCGCGGCGGCGCCAGCCCACACGGCCTCGTCGAGTCGGCCGTCGATGATCGGCGCGGCATCGTCGCGGCGCGGAATCGCGACCGCCGGCAGGGTCGTGTCGGGGGGGGACTGCGCCAGGGCGAGTGCGGCGAGGAGCAACAGCATGCTGCCAGAGTAGGCTGGGGGCCGCGCACCGCACAACGAGATTGGGCCCACCGGTCCCATTCGGAGGATGACCGGTCCCGCGGGCGTGCCGAGTGGTTCCGGTTGCCTCGGCACCGCTGGAACGCGATCATAGCGCATGCCTACCCCCAACGCCCGGCCCTGGCGCATCGTCGCGCTGGCGCTCTTCGCCGGCGTGTTCCTCACCGCGCAGCCGATGCTGATGAACGAGGCCGCCGGCCGTCACATGACGCTGCGCGGCGTGTTGCTCGAGCTGCTCTTCTGGGTGGTCTGGGCCTGCTTCACACCGCTCATCTTGGCCGTGGCGAAGCGCTGGCCCCTCGTCCTCGATATGTCCTGGCGCCGGCTGCTGCCGCACATCGTCTTTTCCATGCTGCTCGCGCCGATCCCGGACTTCGTCTACTTGTCGCTGGTGCCTCTCTGGAGGATCGTCAGCGGGCAGTTGCCGGCTGCGCTGTTCCTCGCGCAGTTCAGCGACATCGGCGGCGCGCAAGTCTGGGGCTTTTTCATGGGCATGCTCTACTACTGGGCGTTGCTCGTGCTGCTCACGACCTTCCGCTTCCGCGGGCTCTATGCCGATGCCGAGCGGCAGCTCGCGAGCAGCAAGCTGGATGCGCTGCGGTCGCAGCTGAGGCCGCACTTTCTGTTCAATACGCTGAACGCCATCTCGGTTCTGGCGCGCAAGGATCCCGACAAGACGCAGCGCATGCTGCTCAGGCTGTCGTCGTTGCTGCGCCGCAGCCTCGATGAGGAAGCGCACGAGGTGCCGCTGCGGCAGGAGCTGGCGTTTCTCGAGGACTATCTGGACATCCAGCGGGTGCGCTTCGGGGACAAGCTCCAGGTGCGCGTCGACGTCGATCCCGGGGTGATGGACGTACGGGTCCCGGTCTTTCTGCTCCAGCCGCTGGTCGAGAACTCGCTCCAGCATGGCGTATCCGATGATGGCACGAGCTTCATCGCGCTCGAAGCGAGACGCGCCGACGGCGTGTTGCGCCTGGTTCTGGAAGACGACGGCGGGCGGGCCGCGGAGCGGGGGGGAAGGGAAGGTGTGGGGTTGGGCAATACGCGGGCCCGGCTCGCGCAGCTCTATGGCGGACGGGCCTCGATCGCGTTGTCGCCGCGCGACGTCCGCGGCACGCACGTGGAGATTCGGATTCCGCTGTGAAGCTGCTCATCGTGGACGACGAGCCGCTGGCGCGCGAGGGCCTGCGACGCGAAGTCGCGCGGCTCCCGGGCATCACGGTGGTGGGGGAGTGCGGCACGCGGGCGGACGCGGTGGACGTCATTGTCGAGCGGCGGCCGGACGTCGTGCTGCTCGACATCCAGCTTGGCAGGGGGACGGCGTTCGAGATCATCGAGGAGATCGGCGTCGACGCCATGCCGCTGGTGATCTTCGTGACCGCGTACGACCGGCACGCGCTCAAGGCCTTCGAGGTGCACGCCGTGGACTATCTCTTGAAGCCGGTGGACCCGGATCGCCTGAGGGATGCGCTGGACCGCGCCGCCGCCCAGGCCACGCATCAACGCGAGCGGAGGACGGTCAGTCGGCTGGAGGCGCTGCTGGAGTCGTTCGGCTCGGCGGCAGGCGCGGCCGCTCCAGCCGCGCGCCCGGCGCGGCTCGTCGTGCGCGACGGCGAGCGGCTCATGTTCCTGGACATCAACCGGATCGAGTGGATCGAGAGCGCCGGGAACCAGGTCCGGGTGCACTCCGGGGCGCGCAGTTACGTCATGCGCGTCACCATGGACCGGCTCGAGCAGCGCCTGGGGGGAGGGGATCGGGGCGATTTCATTCGGGTACGCCGGTCGGCCCTGGTCAACGTCCGCGCCGTGGTGACGCTGGAGCGGTATGCGAAAGGGATGTATACCTTGCGACTGACCAGCGGCGCGACAATAACGTCGAGCCGCTATCATCAGGCGGCGTTGCGGGAGCTCATCAGGAATCACTCACGATGAAGACTTTCCCCGGCGGTTGAGCGCGACCGCCTGGCACACCAGCGTCTCGAAGACGGACGCGTCGACGGTTTCTCCTTGGTGAATGTCGATCGCGCGGCGTACGTTTCCGTCGAGACTCGAGTTGAAGAGGCGGGCCGGGTCCTTCAGAAGCGCGCCCTTGGCGAAGGTAAGCTTCACGGCATGCTTGTAGGATTCGCCGGTGCAGATGATGCCGTCGTGCGACCACACCGGATTCATCCACTTCCACTCCTCGACGACATCCGGGTCGGCTTGCTTGATGAGCTTGCGCATTCTGCTGAGTGTCTCGCCGCGCCAGTCTCCGAGCTCGGCGATTCGCTGCGAGATCAGCTCCGCTGCCGACTGGCCTTGGCGCGCGCCCGATGTTTTCATGTCCTCATCCTCGAGGAGTCTCAACGCCGAACTGCTTTGCGTACTCCGCGTGCAGTCGCTGCCAGCCGAACTTCATCGCCGCGGGGCCCACGATGCGGCCGAGGGGGGTTCCGCTGAGCAGGTGATCCAGAACGTCGAAGCAGATGTGCCACCCGGCGGCACCCATCGCGATGTAGCGCCGATCGATGTTGGTCCAGAGCGTCAGGCGCGTGCCGCCACCAACGGCTTCGAGCTGCCACCGCATGTCGAAGCCACCCCAGTTGTACTCGAGCAGCTTGGGAGCGTCGGCTCGCGTCACGGTTGTTTCAGTAACGTGGAGCGTGAGCGCTCCGACCGTGGTGAGCTTCACCCTGGTTCCAACCGTACCCAGGCTCCCATCGGCGTCGAAGGGCGCCCACTCGCGCAGCTCTGCCGGGTCGGTGAGCGCCTGCCACACCTTCTCCGGCGCGTGACGCAGCTCGCGGACCAGCACGAGCGTCCACTTGTCGCCGTCCTTCTCGACCCGCGCCCCGGCGGCCGGACCCGGCGTGTAGCGTTCGTGATCGGTCATTCCCTTCCCCCGAGGCTAGGCCCACCGCCCGAACGCGACAACAGCCGCGAACAGTCCTAGGGGGGCGCACCACACGAACGGATTGGCCGCGACCAGCTTGACCGATTTCCGTGCGTACGCCGCGGCGAGCGCCAGGCTCTCGACCGCAAGCACCGCCGCGGCGAACGCGGTCAGCATCGGCACGCCGCTCACCCTGGCCGGCACGACCAGCAGGACGCCGCCCACGATCTCGATCACGCCGAGCGTGCGCCAGACGTTGGGCGGCAGCCCGCGGAAGTGACCGGCGAGGTTTTCGACCTTGAAGACCTTGTACGCCCCGCCCGAGAGAAAGAAGAAGGCGAGCACAATCTGCAGGATCCACAAGAGGATGTTCACCGTTTGCTCCTTGCTGTACGGTCGAGGTGGCGTTCGAGCGCATCGATATGCTCCGACCAGAAGCGACGGAATTGAGCCAGCCAGTCGTCCACTTCGTGCAGTGGTTCCGGCTTCAAGCGATAGAGGCGGCGCTGGGCGTCCACCGTGGATTCCACGAAACCGGCGTCGCGCAGCACGCGCAGGTGCTTGGACACGGTCGGCTGCGGCATGCGCAGCCGGCGCTCGATCTCTCCGACGGACCGCTGGGACGACGCCAGGAGGCTCAGGATCGCGCGGCGGTTCGGCTCGGCAATGATTGCGAACGCGGATTCCATAGGTCATAGTATACTCTACAGGGAATATACGTGTCAAGGCATATAAAGGAACACAGCACCGTGGGCCCCGGCGCCTGGATTCGCGGGTCCCTACGGGAGGGTTCCCTGGTAGAGCGGATTCTTCGGGTCTACGTGGTCAGGGCCGACGTTCGGGTTAGCGCGCCGTTCGCCCAGGCCGATGGGGAAACAGAGGCGGACCCGGTCGCTCATGTCCTCCATGTCACCCGGGGTGCTGGAATCCACCCACCGCCGCTCGTCACCGAGGCGGCGTGCCTCGAGCCAGAGCTCGATGGCGCGCTCGCGTTTCAGCGCCGTCCACCCCTCGGTAATGGTGGTCGCTGGCCAGGGCGCGAGCGGATGGCGGGTCGAGTCCTGAGCGGTCGAGTCGCTGATCACGGCGGTGCGGACGCCGTTGATCTTGCTCATGGCCGCCGGCAAGTCTCCGGCCCGCAGCGCGATCTCGGCCTCGACCAGCCGCATCTCGCGGCCGGTCGAGAGGCGGATCGGCGATTCCCGTTGCGTGTATTTCGTGGGGATGAGCCAGGGCACGTACCGGAACTCCGCAGTGGGTACCTTGGGATCCGTGCGCCACCGCACGCGCGGGTCGCCCGTGCTCGGGTAGTACTGCTCGTTGGTCGTGCCGGACACGCTGATCTCGCGGTACGGCTGATTAGCGTTGACCCAGTAGAGGAAGTTGTAGTAGTCCTCACTCTCGATGCTGTACACTGCCTGAAACACGAAATCCGTGGGGACGGCCGCGGCGTCGGACGCGGCGCCGGCGTCGTCGCCGAGCATCAGCCGCACCGAGGCGCGCGCCGCGGTCGCGGCGGTGCCGACCGGCGAGTCGCCCGCCGCGGCGGCGACGGCGATCGCTTCCGTGAGCGCGCTCTCGGCGCGGCGGAAGTAATCCCTGTAGTCGGACGGCGCGCCCCCGTCGATGACCGCCTCGCACATGTTCTCACCGAGCAGCCGGTTGGCATAACCGGCGTAGAGCAGCGCCTTCGCGCCGAGGTCGTAGCTGGCGAATTGGGCGCCCGTGACGTCCCGGAAGCGCCGCACCGCGTCCTCGGCCACCCAGCGCGCCTGCTGCGCCGAGTTCCACGCGTTGTCGGGAATCTCTTGCACGCTGAGCTGCCCGGGATCGACCGGCAGCTTTACCGGGTGGATGCGCCCGCCCTCTGTGAACTCCTTGGACGCGTTGCCACCGAAGAAGGCGACCCAGTTGATCGCCTCGGAGAGGGCGAGGCTGGCGCCGGCGACGACCGCGGCATGCGCTCCGGGGTCGTCGAGCAGCGGGTCCTGTACGCGGTCGGGGTTCTCCACCGACAGACTGCAGGCGGCGAGCGCGCCGAGCACCACGATCTCACCTGTCCGGACCACGAACTGCATCCGCATGGTCGTCCTCCCTTCCTCAGAAGGTGAGCTTGAGCGAGAACGTCATCGTCGCCGGCGGCGGCAACTGATCCGTGATCAACGAGAAGAGCTGGTTCACGTTGTCGCGCGAGCCGATCAGCTCGGGGTCGAACGAGGCGAACTCGCTGTTGGTCCAGCGCCAGATATTGTGGAATGACAGGCTGGCGAAGGCGCTCGTGGCGCGCGGGAAGAATCGGGTCGGGATGGGTGCCTGCAGCGTCACCTCGCGCAGCTTGAAGAAGTCGAGCGGCATGAACCAGACGTCCGAGCGCGCATTCTTGTAGCAGCGGGCGCGGTCGAGCGCACGCACCCTGGAGATCGCCGCCGGAGCGTTGGGATCGCCGGGTCCGGTGTACGACGCCCACGGCACGATCTTGTAGACCTCGTCGCAGCCGACGGGACCGCGCGGCCCACGCTGCGCCACCAGACGCGACGGGAAATCCTGGCCCCAGGCGCCGCCCTGGTACTCCCCGCGCGCGGTCAGCAACAGCCCGTGCGGCAGCTTGAGGGTCGTGAACGGATCGATGGTCACGGTCGGGACCGAGGGCCCGAAGAAGGCGTCCAGCTCGTACACCGGGTCCGCGAACGCGTCCCGGTTCGTCACCTTGGCCCCGCGCCAGACTGGAGCCGGCTGGCCGGGCACGATGTTGTAGAAAATCTTGCCGCCGGTGCTCAGCACGGTCGTGTGGTTGGTCGAGATCGTCGAGCCGAGGTCCCAGGTGAGCCAGCTGCCGCGCAGCACGGTCGCGTCGAGCGACGCCTCGAAGCCGTGCGCGGCAAGCTCGCCTACGTTTTCCAGCTGCGGCGTGACGAACCCGCTCGAAGGCGGCTGCGGCACCGCCAAGAGGGCGTCCACGGTGTGGCGGTGATAGTAGGTGAACGTGAGCGCCAGCCGGTCGTCGAGCGCGGCAGCGTCGACGCCGACCTCCAGCTCGCGGCTCTGCTCCGGGCCGAGCGCCGGATTCCCGAGGTTGTCGGGCAGGAACGCCCCCTGCCCGGCGAACGAGCTTGCGTTCCACGTCCGGACTGCATCGAACACGCCCGGGGCTCGCCCCGCGAAGCCATACGCAGCGCGCAGCTTGGCGGTGCCGAGCGTTGCGGGCCAGAACGGCTCATCGGAGATCACGTACGAGGCGGAGAGCTTCGGGTACGCCTGCAGCCCGAAGTCGCTGGCGAACGCGCTGCTGCCGTCTACCCGCAAGCCGCCGGTGAGGAAGTAGCGGTCCTTCCATGCGAGCAGGCTCTGCAGGAACAAGCCGCCCGTCTTCACCTCCTGGCCTCCCGAGAAGACGAAGCGTTCGGCGGCGCGGCTGAGCGTGTGCTTCCCCGATCCGGGCAACCCGCGGCCGTAGCCGTCCACCCGCGCGTCCGCCGTGTGGACGAGCTGTGCGCCGGCCGAGAACGTCGCCTTGAAGTCGTTCGTCGGCTGTGCTGCGGCGCTGGCGGCGTAGTCGAGCGTGACCGTCTCGCTCCGCCAGTCCAGCTCCGAGATGTCGCCGGTCGGCTGGAACACGTAGCCGTACGGGTGGAATACCTCGCCCGACATGGCGGCGCGGTCGTAGCCGAACGTGAACCTGTGCGTCATCCAACCGAAGGGAACCCAGGTGGCGCTCGCGCCCACGATCAGCCGGTCGTCCGTCTGCGTCGTAGTTCGCTGGAGCAGCTTGGCGATGTTCTCCGGCGTCGCCGCGCCCAGCGACGTCACCGGTGAGCGGTACACGTTGAAGAAGATCGACTCGCCACTATTGCCGTCCGGCGACATCGCCAGGTCGTTCTTGCTCACGAAGCTGTTCCACTGGAGCGTGAGGTTCGTCATCGGCTGCAGCGTCACGTTGCCGCGCATGTTGTAGCGTCGCTCATGGTCCTGCGGCAGCACGCCGTCCTTGTCGGAGAAGCCGCTCGACAGATAGTACCGGGCCTGACCGCCGCCCCCGGAGACCGACAGCGCCTCGCTGTGCCCGTACCCCTTCTTGAGCCATGGCTCCATGTTCAAGAGCGGCCGCACATCCGAGCCGTACGGGCGCATCCAGTTCAACCCCTGGTCCGTTCGCAACGTGAAGGCGGTCTTCCCGGCCGCGCCGCGCTTCGTGAAGATCTCGATCACGCCGGCGGCGGCCTCGGTACCGTAGAGCGTCGCCGCCGCCGCACCCTTGATCACCTCTACCCGATCGACGTCGCCCGCGTCGATGTCCGCGAGCGGGCTGGCCTCGACCTGCGCGGCGTTGAACGTGCTGCCTCCCTGCGATACGTTGCGCGGATAGTTGTTCGCGGTCTGGCGCACGCCATCCACATAGACCAGTGGCTGATTGCTCTGGCTGAGCGACACGTTGCCGCGCAGGCGAATCGCCGCGCCCTGCCCGATCGTGGCACCGCCGACGTCTACGGTCATCCCCGGGACGCGCCCCTGCAACACGTCCTCGACGCTTTTTGCGGGCTCCGCTACCGAGGCGAGGTTGATCTGCGGGATGTCGTTGCCCACCTCACGCCGCCGCGCCTCACTGCTCGTCCCCGTCACCACGACCTGCTCGAGCGCGAGCGCCTCCTCGCCCAGCCCAACGTCCACGGTCGCCGCCCCGCTCGAGGGCACGTCCACGGTCTGCGTGGAGGAGCGGTAGCCGATGCGCTGCGCCCGGACAGCGTGCGTCCCGGCCGCGACCCCCACCAGCTCGTAGCGGCCGTCGGCGTTCGTCACTGCGCCGATCTCCGTCCCCACCACGGACACCCGCACCGAGGAGAGCGGCGCATTGGTGCGCGCGTCCACCACGCGCCCGATCACGCGACCCTCGACCTGCTGTCGGCTCAGCCGCGCGGGTGCGACGGCGGCGAGGGGTGCCGCGCCGCTCGCGAGCAGGGTTGCCGCCAGGAATACGGCCAGCGGTCGACTCATGGAATCCTCCGGGCTGGTGGGGAACACGGATTCCCGTTGCAACGGCGCAACATCGCCGCTCGTTGCTCCGGCGTTCCTGCATGGGACGTGCCTGCCACGCGTCCGACCCAGTCGATTTCGGGATGGCTGATTCGACGCATAGGTGAGACCAACCACCGGGACCTTTTATGGCCATGCGCACGCTCAAGCTGCAGGTGCAGATGACGGTCGACGGATTCGTGGCGGGCCCGGAAGGACAACTCGATTGGATGACACGCAACCTGGACGAGGGGGTGATCGGGCGCATCGTCCAGATCACCGACTCGAGCGATACCATCCTGCTCGGCAGAGGGATGACCGACGGCTTCATCAAGTACTGGGAGGCGGTGCAACCGGACAGCCCCGAATACGGCTTCGCGCGCAAGATGGTGGACACGCCGAAAGTCGTATTCAGCAAGACGCTCACGCGCGTCGCGGGCAGGAATGTCCGGGTGGAAGGCGGCGACCTCGTTCAGGCGGTGAACAAGCTGAAGGGCGAGCGCGGCAAGGACATCGTCGTGTACGGCGGCGCCACGTTCGTCAGCGCGCTGATCGAGCACGACCTGATCGACGAGCTCAACATCTTCGTGAACCCGATCGCGATCGGGCGCGGCATGCGGATCTTCAAGGACCGGAAGGCGCTGCGCTTGACGGGTTCGACGGCATACTCAAGCGGGGTGGTGATCAATACGTACCAGCCGGTGAGATAGCCTATGGCCGGCCTGTTGGCCCTGCTGCTGTTCGTGTTCGCGCGGCTCGCCGCCGGTTCTGAAGGAGCTGTCGCTTAGGCGGTCCCGAGCGACCGATGGATTGTCGCCACGACAAAACTGCTCTTGCCACTGATATACGCCTCCCGATCCCGAGGGTAGCGCGCCGCCAACTGACGCTTGAGGTCCGCATACTCAGCCGCTGCCCGCGTGTCGGACCGGAGATAGTCGCGAAACGCGAGGTACTCGCGCCAGAGCCGGCCTCCGAGCTCCACCAGATGAATGTGATAGGCACGGGGCTGACCCCTCCGAAAGAACTGATGCCCCACGATGCCTGCATCTCCGCGGTGCTCGTAGCGGGCCCGCTCGAGCGGCGAAACGCAGGCGAGGGCCGGGAGCGCCGCCGTGTGGCCCGCCAGAATGTCCAAGACCGGCTTGGCGCACAGGCCGGGTACGGCAGTGCTGCCAACGTGCTCGAGCGTCAGCCGCAGCTCCGGGGCGGCAGCCAGAATGCGGGATGCCTCGGCCCGAAAGAGGGAGGGCCAGCGCTCATCGTACTCGACGAGGCGCACCGTTCCGGATTCAAGGCCGAGTGAATCGCTAATTCTCGCGAACCGCCGTTTCATCGCCCTCGGGGCCAAACGTCTGCGGGTCACCCCAGCTCCACGCCTCCTCCCAGCCAAGTTTCTTGAGCCACTCCACGCTTTGCCGGAAGTCGGATACGTCCAGAATCGGGTTCAGGGCTCGAGGTTTCACGGCACACGCTCCGGCCGGTGATGGTGAGAGGGTAGACGCGCGGCAGACCTCAGGAAGAACAATGGAGATACGCGGTTCAGCCGGTCACGGCCGTGCAGAGCGAGTATTCCCTGTGGTGGAGACGCCCGGAGGAGGAGCTGCTGCCGATGCTGGAAGAGCTCGGCATCGGGTTCGTCCCGTTCAGTCCCCTCGGCAAGGGGTTTTTGACGGGCACGATCGACGAGAAGACGTGCTCCGGGATGCCCGGCTGCAGCAGGTCTTGGGCGGTCAGCAACCGTGTCATCTTCGGAACGTAGGCACGCTCGGCGAGCATCGCAAGGAAACTCGTGGTCTCCATCAACCGCCAATCAACTCCAAAGCTCGCCGATAGTTCCCCCTCTCCCTTCGGGAGAGGGGGAAGGGAATCCCCCCGGCGGCTGAGGCGCCAGCCGCACGGCTCTCAGTGAAACACCCCTGCCGGCGGTTGACTCGCTGAGCCGCTCATCGTCGACCTGTTCTGGCCCACAATCAGATAGGCGCTCGCCAACATGGCGGCGACCAGCAGGGCCCAAAGGGTGGGGGCGTGCATTCGCCTGGTCATGGTGACTCTCCTCTAATGGTTCAACGCCAACGCTGGTTTGCCGTTCCGGATCACCCAGACGGCCGGGGTCGATTCGAAGGTGCCGCTGCCGCGCTTCTTGGTCAGGGTCCCCGCGGTCCCGTCATACGTTGCGATGGTACGGAGATACACGGCGGGGTGTTGCCCGCGCTCGAACGCCTGAACGAGCATGGTGAAGTCGTCGTAGGCGTAAGGCATCATGTGCGTGGCAAACCGTGTCCCCGGATACTTGGCCTCGAAGCGCGTCCGGAACGCCATATCCCGAAGATTGCTGTCGGTGTACCAAGTGCCTTCGAACAGCTCCCGCTGCACGCTGACTGACGGCGCCACGACGGAGGCGAGATTGCGGATCCGCGCGTCGGCGAGCTGGCGGCCCAGGGTCTCCAGCTGAGGGCTGAACGCCTCGACATAGTAGACGTCGGGGTTCGAGGCCCGGGCCTGATCGATGAGCGGCCGAAAGGCGGACGTCGAGTCCGTGAAGACATGTTCGTAGGAGATCACGAGACCGGCGCGACCGGCCTCGGCCTTGACCGCCCGGACGTGCCCCTGGATGCTCGGATTGTCCCGTGTGATGAGCGCGAGCCTCCGTATCCCGCGGCGCTCGGCTTCCCGCACCCACAACACCGCCTCCGCCTCGGGCGTCGGAATGTTCGTGAAGTTGTACGCCCCATCTCCGATCCAGGTTTGGCTGCAGACGCAGGTCTGCGGTATCCGCGCCGCCGTGGCCAAGGGCCTGGTCACGGCGCCGAAGAGGGAGATGCCGCCGACGATCGCGCTGACGCGGTCGACGCTGATCGCCCGCTGGATGGCTGCCCTGGCCCGGGCAGGGTCTTCCCCGACGTCGACGAGGACCAGTTGGTACTGGTATTTCGTTGCCGGCAGGTCGGCCTTCGCCATTTCGACGGCCTTCAGAAAGGAGTTGCCAAGGATCGCATACGGCCCGGTCTGCGGCACAATGACCCCGATCTTGACGACGTTGCCCACCGGTGCGCGCCAACGGTCCCGGTCAACGACGGCGAAGGCGACGACGAGCCCCACCGCCGCGATGAGTCCGCTCGTCAATGCCCACGATCCTGCCAGGACGGCCGCGCCCCGCTTCGCCTGGACGAGCCTGTACGCCTCGTATGCCACAAACACGCTACCGATGAACATCAGGATGCCAGTCGCTTCGAAGCCATAGGGGCCGAGCGTCGGCTTGGGGTAGGCGGTGGACAGGGAGGCGAGTCCGGTGCCGAGATAGAGCGGGAGGGTGATGCCCCAGAGGCCCTTCATGAGGCCGAAGCCCAGCACGATCCACAGATTCATGAGCAGGTAGCCGGCGAAGGCCACGGGGCTCTGGGTGTTGCGAAACCACCAGAGCAGCACTGCCGGGCCGAGGAGCAGCACCGCGCCGAGCGCAAACGCTCTCGGTCCGAGTGAGTAGACGTGATTGGCGGTGATCATCACCGCGGTGAGCATGACGCTGATCAGCGATCGGCGAGCTGCCTCGTGCATGGTGTCCTCCCGTTCTGGAACGTCGCTGGCGTCCCTGTTTGTGAACATCATGTTCCTTACTTGACATACTGTTCGCTAGAGAACATTGTGTCTGATATCAGAGGCAGGCAACCGACACCAGGCGGCCGTGCGTTCGATTCCGAACAGGGCCGCCAGCTTTGTTCGGGAATGAGGCGACATGGTGAAACGGGCGACCGACCGCCGGGTGCAACGCACCCGCCAGCTCTTGCAGGACGCGTTGATCGCGATGATGATCGAGAAGGGGTACGAAGCCACGACCGTGCAGGACATCATCGACCGCGCGAACGTCGGCCGGGCCACGTTCTACGCCCATTTCGCCGACAAGGACACTCTGCTCGCGAGCCGTCTCGAAGACCTGCGGAGCTTCCTCGGCGAACGGCAACGACAGGCCCCAGGGAGCTTCGGCTTCAGTCTCGCGATGCTTGACCACGCACGGAGTCATGTCCCCGTGTGGAGGGCGATTGTGGGGCGAGAGAGCGGGGCGTTGGTGCTGCAGCGCGTGCAGTCCATGATTGCGGATCTCGCGGGCTCGGACCTCAAGGCACTCTCTTTCGCGGGCACGCGGGCGCAACGTGATCTAGCGGTGCAGTACATCGCGGGTGCCTTCATGGCCGTCTTGACGTGGTGGCTCGATCGGGGCGCGAACCTTTCGCCCGAAGAGGTGGACGCCATCTTTCGTCGGCTGGTGATGGAGGGTGTGGCGGGCGAGTGGGGCCTGCGAGCGCCCGTAAAGGGAAAAGCCCCGCATCTCAAGTCGATATGAAGACCTACTTCAGACCGAGCTTCTGGCCCGCCGCGAGCCGTGCAATCGATTCGCGGATGCGCCGCGCACGAGTCTCAGGTCGCTTGGCGATATGGATCCAGACGACAAAGTTGCGGCGCTCGGTTCGTGGCAACTGTTGAAAGAAGCTCCACGCTTGCGGATCGGCCTTGATCGCCTGCGCGATGTACCCCGGCAGCTCGGGAATCTTGGGCTTCGCCGCGTACGTGTTCGCGGTGGGAGCCGCCGCCACGCCGGCGGGCTTGAGCAACCCGGCGCGGTTCAGTTCCATCCAGCGCCGGCGATTGATGTCCGACCATTTGCTGCGAGGTTTGCGCGGCGTCGCCTTGATGGCAAAGCGAGCGTCGTCGAGTTGCTTCACCAGGCTGTCGATCCAGCCGAAGCACAGCGCTTCGCGAACGAAGTCCTCGTAGGGCAGCGATTTCACGCCCGTGTGGGCCTTGTGAAATACGAGCCAAACGCCGCGACTCGATGTGTGGTGCTGTGCGAGCCAGGCACGCCATGCTGCGCGAGTTCGGACGTCGAGCAACGCTAACTCTGTCATGTCAGGCCAATACGGGCGGAGAGGGGGATACCCACATTGCAAACTGCGCTGCAGATTGGCGGACGCCAGTGGCCGTCGTCACCCATCACGCCCGGATACCATGCCCCGACTCGTCGTCGCGTTCGCGCTCCTCGCTTCGGTCTCGATCTCCATCGCGGCACACGCCCAGCAACCGCGCGTGCTCGTCTTCTCCAAAACGGCGGGATTTCGTCACGGCTCGATCCCCAACGGCATCGCCGCAATCAAGCAGCTCGGACAGGAGAATGGCTTCGCGGTCGATGCGACGGAGGATGCCGACGCCTTTACCGAGCAGAGCCTGGCGCGATACAGCGCGGTCGTCTTCCTGAATACGACGGGTGACGTCCTCGATGCGGCGCAGCAGGACGTCTTCGAGCGCTACATCCGGGCGGGCGGCGGCTACGTCGGCGTGCACTCCGCCACGGACACCGAGTACGACTGGCCGTGGTACGGCAGACTGGCGGGCGCGTACTTCAACGGCCATCCGGGCAATCCCAACGTGCGCACGGGCAGCTACCGGGTGCTCGACACGACGCACGTATCGACCAAGGGCATGCCCGCTCGCTTCAGTCGTGAGGACGAGTTCTACAACTTCAAGTCGATCGATCCGACCATCCATGTGCTGGTCGAGATCGACGAGACGAGCTACCAGGGCGGGACGAACGGCGCTCATCACCCCATGAGCTGGTACCACGATTTCGATGGCGGGCGCGCGTGGTACACCAACATGGGGCACACGGAAGCGACGTACACCGAGCCGCTGTTCCTGCACCACCTGCTCGGAGGACTGCGCTACGCGATCGGAGCCGGGCACGTCGATGTCAACCGGGGCAGGTGATCTTCCGCACCAGGCTCGTGGCTGCGCTGGCCGGGCTCCTGGCCTGCTGCGCGCGCCCGGCGGGTCAGCTACCCGCCCCCGGGACGACGGGCTCCGGAGCGTTCGAGCTGGTCTGGGCCGACGAATTCGACCGTGAGGGACGCCCGGACCCCACCAAGTGGAGCTACGAGCACGGCTTCGTTCGCAACGAGGAGCTGCAGTGGTATCGTCCCGAGAATGCCCGGGTGGAGCACGGCGAGCTCGTCATCGAGGCGCGGCGCGAGCGGGTGGCCAATCCGGAGTTCGACTCGACGAGTAGTGACTTTCGGTACAACCGGCGGTACGCGGAGTACACCTCGGCGAGCTTGCTGACGAAAGGCCTCGCCAGCTGGCAATACGGGCGCTTCGAGATGCGGGCGCGCATCGACGTGCGCCCGGGGATGTGGCCGGCGTTCTGGACGCTGGGCGAGCAGGGCTTCTGGCCGGCGAGCGGCGAGATCGACGTGATGGAGTACTACCGCGGCGTCCTGTTGGCCAACGTGGCGTGGTCGGACAGCAACTGGACGGTGAAGTGGGACACCGAGCGCCGGCCCATCGCGCAGCTCGGCGACGCCACGTGGGCGGACAACTATCACGTGTGGCGGATGGACTGGGACGAGCGCGAGATCCGGCTCTCCGTCGATGACCTGCTGCTCAACCGGACGTCGCTCGACTCGACCTTCAACCGGTCCGACGGTCCGGCGAATCCCCTGCGCCAGCCGCACTACCTGCTGCTGAGCCTCGCCATCGGCGGGTGGAACGGCGGGGATCCGTCCCGGACGCAGTTCCCCGCGCGGTTCGCGGTCGACTACGTGCGCGTGTACCGTCGCACCAGGCCGCGATGATGACCGCTTGTGAAGCGGCGCGCCCAATCAGCTCTTTTGCGGTGCCGGTCTCTCCGAGGATGCTCAGCATGGCAGCGGGTGTCGTCGGGCGAGTCCTGCGGGGCACGTCCTGAAGGCGGGCCCCGGCGTAGCGATTGCGACAGTCTGTTTGCTCAGTCGCATTGCGTGGGCGCAACAGGACTCCGGGTCGGCCACGACGATTCGGGCGGCACGTATCGACCTGCCGCCGACAGGTCATGACGGGCTGGGCCGGCGGTTGTGGGCGACCGTGGACTCGATCGACGACTTCCGCCAGCGGGAGCCGCGGGAAGGATACCCGGCGACGGAGCGGACGGTCGTCAGGGTCGCTCACGACGCCGCGGCCATCTATATCGTGGTGCGCTGCTACGACTCCGACATGCGCGGTGTGCGGGCCAGTCAGCTGCGCCGGGACGCCGACCTCTCGAGCGATGACCATGTCCAGCTGCTGATCGACAGCTACGACGACCGGCGCAGCGCGTTTCTGTTTGGCACCAATCCCCACGGGGCGATGTGGGACGCCCAGTTCTCGGGGGTCGACGATCTGAACGAGAACTGGAACGGCGTCTGGGACGTCGCGGTGTCGCGCGACACCAGCGGATGGACCGCCGAGTTCCGAATCCCCTTTCTTGCGCTGCGGTTTCACGCCGGGACCAACCCGGAGTTCGGGTTCAATGTCCGGCGTTTCATTCGCCGGAAGAACGAGGAGGACCTGTGGCGCTCGTACGGTCGGGCGCAGGGGCTCTACCACCTCAATAATGAAGGAACGATCACCGATCTCGGTGACCTGCACCGCCCCCACGACGTCGAGCTGTACCCATATGCGCTTGGTCGCGCCGTCGAGACCGAGCACGACAGCATCGGGGGAGAGACGGTGAAAGGCTTTTTCGGTGGTAAGGGTGGGGTCGACGCCAAGCTCGGCCTCACGCCGACGTTGACCGCTGATCTGACCGTCAACACCGATTTCGCACAAGTGGAAGCTGACCAGCAGGTCATCAACCTCACCCGGTTTCCCTTCTTCTTCCCCGAGAAACGGCAGTTCTTCCTCGAATCGAGCGGTCTCTTCGATTACGGCACGCCGAGCATGGTGCAGCTGTTCTACTCGCGCCGCATCGGCTTGGACAGGAGCGGCGCGCCCGTGCCGATCCTCGCGGGCGGCCGTGTCTATGGCCGGCTCGGGCCCTGGCAGCTCGGGATAATCGATGCGCAGACCGGCGGGAACGACCGGGCCAACGACGCCGTCCTGCGCATCACGCATGACCTGTTCGACCGCTCCTACATCGGCGCCATCGGGACCTTGCACGCAGGGCCGGCGGGCCAAGGCGTGCAGCGGGCGGGGGGCCTGGACGTCGACCTCCCGCTCGTCGTCCACGGGATGAACCTCGAGCCGAAGGTGTATCTGGCGGGGAGCCAGACGCCGGGCGTTCCCGGAACCCCGCTTGCCTGGCGGCTCTCTACCGATAATCCGAACGACCTCTTCGACAATTTCGTCTCGCTCTATCGAATCGATAGCGCGTTTGCGCCACCGCTCGGCTTCGTCCGCCGCACCGGGATCTGGGAGACTACGGGACACGTGGACTTCACCCCTCGCCCGGGCGTGCTCGGCATCCGGCAGCTCAGCTTTACCGTTCCGATTCCGAGCTGGGACATCATTGCGAACGAGTCAGGCTCGCCACTCCGGAGCGGGGACTGGCAGACGGCGTGGTTCGAGTGGCGCGTATTCGGGGGCGACCGCCAGAATGGCGATCACTTCGAGGTCAACTTCCAACGCTTGATGGACGCCCCGGCCGACACCTTCGACATCTTTTCCGGGGTCCGGATCCAACCCGGCCGCTACTGGTGGTCGCGCTACGAGCTGCAGTACTTCATGAGCCCGGGCCGTCCCCTCAGCCTGGGGGCATTCGTAAACTGGGGTCTATTCTACAACGGTCATAGCACGCAGCTCGAGCTCAGTGCGGTGTGGCACGGCGGCGGCCACATTATCGCGAGCACCGATCTGACCCGGACCACGGCACGGTTGCCGGTCGGGGCGTTCACGGCCGTGTTGTCGGCCAATCGGCTGGAGTACGATTTCAATACCCGTACGAGCGTGCTGGCGTTCGTCCAGTACGACAACGAGAGCGAGCGGGTCGACTTCAATGTGCGGTTCCACTGGATACCGGTGATCGGTGACGACGTGTTCGTGGTGTGGAACTCGGGGTACACCACCGATCCGCTCGCCCGGTTTCGCTTCCCCGACACGCACGTCCTGTCCCGCCCGCTCAATGGGGCGCTGGTCGTCAAGGTCGTTCATCGTCTCACGCCCTAGGTAAAGGGACTCGCTGATGGTTGAACACATCGTGATTGCGCTTGCGTTATTGGCCGCACCCCGGGCTTTGGCGCCGGTATGCACGCTCGCGGGGCCAGCGGTTCAAGCGCGCTGGTCGGGCGTCATTCCGCCGGCGGCGACGACCGACGCTCCACTCCGCCGGGTGACCGACCTGCCGCTGCCCGGGAGCGCTTCCCGCTTTGATTATCAGAGCCTCGAATCGGCCTCCGGCCGGCTGTTCATCTCGCACATGGGCGCTGGGCAGTTCGTGGTGTTCGACGTCCGCGCCGGACGAGTGATCGGGAATCTGGACGGGTTTCCTAGGGTGACGGGTGTCCTGGCCGTTCCCGCGGAACACCGGGCGTACGCGTCCGCGACGGGGGACCACGCCGTCGTCGTCGTGGACGATTCTACGCTCCAGATCGTGGCGCGGGTCGCAGGACCGCGATTCCCAGACGGGATCGCGTATGCGCCCGCGGAGCGACGAGTCTTCGTCTCGGACGAATCGGGGCAGAGGGACTTCGTGCTCGATGCGACGACCAACACCGTGGTAGCGCGGATCGAGCTCGGCGGGGAAGCGGGGAACACGCAGTATGATCCCGGCTCGCGCTGCGTGATGGTGGCGGTGCAGACGGCCAATCAACTGGCGGTAATCGACCCGGCTAGCGCGACGATCGTGCGTCGCATCTCGCTCGACCAGGCGGTCCGGTACCCGCACGGCGTCTACATCGACGCGCCGCACCGCCTGGCGTTCGTCGCCGGACAGGAGAGCGCAACGCTGGGGGTGCTGGATCTTCAGACGCTCGAGCTGCGTCAGGTGATGCCGATCGGGAGCGATCCCGACGTCCTCGCGTTCGATCCCGCACTCGGACGGCTGTACGTAGCCGCTGAGTCCGGGGTCGTGGCTGTGTTCGAGGAGCGGGACCGATCGCTCGCCCAGCTCGGCTGGTATCGCGCGCCCAAGGCGCACTCAGTCGCGGTGGATCCCGCCACGCACCGCGTCTACCTGCCGCTCGCGGACGTGAGCGGCCATCCGGTGCTCCGGGTGTTGACGCCGAGCGATTCCCACTGAGCAGCTGCCGGGCGCAGCCCAGCAAGCGGAGCGCAGGCGCCACCACCCGTCGCTAACATCGGGCCTCAAAAGCAGATGCTCGGTCGCTTGCAACCTTCCGATAGTGCCCCGTATCCAACAGGAATGCTTGCTCCACCTCTGCCTCATCGCCGCCAGCGCCCAGACGCCGCAAGCCCCGCAAGCGCGGCTGCTCGAAGCGCTGCAAGCAAACAGGCTCCCCCTGAGCATGAGCGATGGCCGGCCCGCCGGGCCCGGCTGGGATTGGCTCGTCCGGGAAGCGCGGAATGCCCGCTTCACATTGATCGGCGAAGAACACGGCGTAGCGGAAACCGCGCAGCTCACAGCGGCCCTGTTCACCGCGCTTCGGGGATCGGGCTACAGCCGGCTCGCCATCGAGCTTTCGCCGATCATCGCGCAGGACGTCGAGGCGGCCGGGCGGCGCAATGGCGTGCAGGGAATCGAGGGTTTTTTGACTACATCCGTTACGTTCACCTTTTACAACCTGCACGAGGAAGCGCGGTTGCTCGCGGATGTCATCCAGGCGGCGCCCAGCAATGAGCGGGTCTTGTGGGGATTCGACCGCGAGATTTTCAACGATCGCTATCTGATCTCCAAGCTCGAACCCGAGGTGCCTGCGGGCGCACGAGCGGCGTTTGTCCGTCTCAAGGAGGCGTCCACCAACGCCTGGGCGCGGTACGAGCGGACGCGAAACCCGGATGACATGTTCCTTCTGGCGGAAGACTCGAGTCTCGTGGTGGCGCTGCAAGCCGTCTGGCCGCACCCCGACCGCGAGAGTGACGCGGTGCTGCGCACGCTCGAGGCGTCGCTGGCCATCGAAACGGCGGAACGCGGCGGAGGGGCGTGGCCCTACACGGAGCGCCGCGCGCAATGGATGCGGAGTAACCTGGCCGGGCTCGTACGGACAGAATCCCCCAAGATCCTGATGAAATTCGGCTACAACCACATGATCCGTGGCGCCGATTATTTCAATGCATTCGATCTCGGCGCGATGGCGGACGAGGTGGCGGCCCTCACGGGCGATCGGGCGTTTCACATTCTCGTGCTCCCGGGCCCCGGGTCCCGTCAGGCGGTCCCCGGGCCAGGGGGGAGCTTCGGCTCCGTCTCGAGCGATTCGGTTGACGAATTCCGCGCCGGCGATCAGCGCCTCACGCGCGTACTGTCAAATGCGAATGCCGCTGGTCATGAAGTGATCGACCTGCGGCCGCTGCGGCGCCTGGCAATGCGTGGCCTCGAGAGCTGGAATGCCGACGTCGTTCGGACGATCTATGGCTATGACGCGGTCGTGGTCTGGAAGGGCGCACATGCCGCGTCAGGATTTGCGCGGTAGGCCGCGAGCGCAACGAGGGACGGCGCCCGGGGTCAATCGTCCCCAAAAAGCAGGTCCTTCGCTACGCGCGCGTTCCGCGCGCTTCGCTCAGGATGACAAGCTGGGCGCGCTTCTTTGAGAAAAAGAAGCAAAGAGTGGACAACAAGACGAGGTCCGAGCGGCCGGCTACCACGGCAGCCTCACCCAGCTCAAGCTCTTCGTCCGCGGAGTGCGGCTCATGCTTCCGCGGCTGCCCGCAGCCCGCAACCGGAGATAGATCGCCATTCCGACCGGCGTGGGACTGCCGTAGACGGCATCGAGGCCGGTTGGGACGAAGTTGACCGACCCCCGCACGCCCACTCCGGCGGCGAGACCGGCCACGGTGCCGACCGTGCGCAAATAGCCGAGGGACAACGCGCCGACACGGTATTCGGTCGTCGCGGGCACTGACGGGACTACCAGCTCCTCGGCGCTCTTTTGCACGTATTCCGCGCGACCGAATAAGGAGTTCGTCCCGTCCAGATCGAGCGTACTCTCCAGCAGCACGCTGCTCGCGAGCCTCCCGGTCCCAATCTGGTCGTTCGCGCCGTAGATCAGCGCGCTCGACCACGCCCCGGCGGCGCCGATCCGCTGCGTGGTCAGGGCGGCCGCTCCGAGCCGATGGAGGGACTCTCCGGGGTGGAGCCCTTCGGGACTCTTCAGGTAGGCGTACCAAGTGGAGAGACTCCATTGCGGCCCAGGATTGACGGTCAACCGGGCGCTGTAAGAATCGAGTCGGCGACCTGCGTAGTCGAAGTTGGTCCGATTCTCGTCCGGCTCCCGGCCGTTAAACCAGGAAGCTTCGAGCTTCACGCTCCGCGTGAACACGCCTGCGGTCACCACTCCGAACGTGATGTGCGTGCCGTCCTGCCAGTGATGGGAGATAGGCGCCAACGGATCATCGGCCGCAGAAGGCCGGTGCGGAAAGGCCACGGGGCCGACGGCGGGCTCGCCCACCGGAGCGAGGTAGAGGGAGAGCCCGAGGTTCCGGGTCACCTGCCGCTCGTAGAGGGCAGCGAGCTCCATGAACAGGTCGTGCGGGTGCTGGCGATCGTGCAGCGGCGCTCCCTGGTAGGACTCGCCCGTCTGCACGAGCAACGGGTAGCCCCGACTGCCGATGGTCCACGGTTCGGCGCTGAGCATCCCGCGGAGCTGGAGCTGGCCGCCGCCGAGCGATCGGGTCGCCGCCGCCATCGCCCAGTTCACGAAGCCCACCTGGTTACTGCCGCGCGACCCTCCCTGCCAGTCGTACTGGAAGAAACCCTGCCCGTGCAACATTAGCGTCCAACGCCCGAGCATCAGATGGGCCGCGTGCATCGGAGAGGCGTCGGGCAGCCAGGAGGTGCCTGACCCCAGCCGCGCCTCGGGAATGCCCAGGGGTCCTGCGCTCATCTGCATCGGGTGCTGCATGTCCATCTGCGCGCTAAGCGGTCCCGCCGGGCCGGCGACGAGCGCCAGCACCGCAGCCACCAAGCCGCCAAGGATCCTTCGCATATTGAGATCTCCACACGCCAAAGTCGCAAGCGCGCGCCGCTCGCGCGGCGCGGACGCACTACATCTGGGATGGCTGACTTAGGCCTGAGGCGGTGGAGAAAGCGGTGGCGCGAGGTATGAAAGGAGCGCGGACGTCGGTCCCAGCACTCTAGTTCGGGATGCTGCACGCGGGGCGACCGACACTTTGGGCCACACCGCCGTCGCGGGACCTCCAGACGGGCAGGTGCTCCCCGCAGCGCAACCGACGCCGGCTGCATCCTGATGGCACGCCAGGACCGACGGCTGAGCCACTAATGCGGCGAGATGTGTGGCGTACTCATGTGTCGCGGCTCCGTTGTGACCCGAGTGCATGTCGCACGGGGCCGCCGCTTGCGCCAGCAGGCTGATGCACATCGGCAACCCGCTTCCAGCCGTAGCGACGGACAGTGCAGCGGCGAGGGCGATGCCCCGCAAGGTGATTGGGGCCCGGGAGAAGTGGATCACACTGATCGATAACGTA
Source organism: Gemmatimonadales bacterium (assembly GCA_036522815.1). GTDB lineage: Bacteria > Gemmatimonadota > Gemmatimonadetes > Gemmatimonadales > GWC2-71-9 > AG41. The sequence goes on from DATDFC010000091.1 coordinate 27,337, forward strand.
ACCCGGCGAACGGCGCCGTGTTCCTAAGCGACGAGCTCACCAGGTATTCAGAAGTAGTCCAAATCTTTGTCTAAGGAAGTCGGGGGCGCTGTATAGCAGCTCGATGCGGTAATCCCGCGACCCCCTGAACCCCATGTGGACCAGGGGATTCACCTTAGACGAGAAGTTGTCGGTCTTTCAATGGCTTCCGAGCGTCCGCGCACCAACCGCTCGCCCGGGCCCGGTTCGCGCCGCGACAGCTCCATCATTTCCATCGGAGCTCGGTAACAACGAATGGCGAGCGCTTTCATCCTAGGACCTTGGTGGCGGGCGGCGACGCCACGGGCGCGTCGAGTCGCAGGTTTCTTCGGATGCCGGCGTCCACGGCGCCCGCAGGCGCAAAGCGGCGCAGTAGTCGCAGACGGTTTGCGAGACCACCGGCCGTGTATCGGAGCTTCGGGCGATCCGCGCGGGCGGCTTCCAGCACAACGTCGGCCACGACGCCCGGCTCGTCGGCGGTCTCGAGGACCGCTCTCACCTGCCGGCTCACGGTCGCGCGCGCCTCACGGTATTCATCAAGCGTCGCATCGGGTTCCAGCAAGTTCGCTTCGAAGTGCGTCTTCGTGTACGCGGGCTCGATGACAGAGACCCGGATGCACCATGTGCGTACCTCGTGATCGAGCGATTCCGAATAGCCTTCGACCGCGTGCTTGGTGGCGGCATAGAGGGCCATGTATGGCGCCGGCAAGAAGCCCAGCACGGAGCCGATGTTGATGATGCGGCCACCCCCTTGGTGTCGCATGTGCGGCACGACCGCGCGCGTCATCCGGACGATCCCGAAGAAGTTCGTCTCGAAGATCAAGCGTGCCTGTTCGATCGAGCTCTCTTCCGCCCCCGCGGGGGCGACGCCGAAGCCCGCATTGTTCACGAGCAGGTCGACGCGACCCTCCGACCGCAGCAGGGCGTGCACGGCCGCTTCGACCGATTCATCGCTGGTCACGTCGAGGGAGAGCATCTCGAATGGGCGGCGGTCCGGGGTCGCGCGGCGCCGGCTCGTGCCATAGACCTTGTAGCCGGCCGTGGCGAGCCGCTCCGCGGTTGCCTTCCCGATGCCCGATGAGGCGCCCGTCACTAGTGCGACAGGTTGCTTGCGCTTCAGTGGACTGCCCTCCAGAACGTGGTCCGTGATCATCGTACCTCCTCATATGACGAACATCATATTCTGATACAAAAAAAGGCACCGGATACGACCGGTGCGACTCGCCTAGGTGCCGGTGGGGTCGAAGTGCTTCACGGACGCTGCGCGCAGGGCCGCGGAGAGCTGGGGGTCGTCGACCGCGCGGGCCAGCACCAGGGCGCCGACCATCGTGGCCACTGTCACGAGCGCGTGTTGGTAGGCACCCGGGTCTCCCTGGTGAGGCGAATGCCGGGCGACGACATCGATCATTTCCTTGATGTGACGCGTCGCGGCTCGGCGCACCCTCGAGGCCTGGCGCGGCGTCTCCGAGCCGAGGGCGGCCACCGGGCAGCCGGTCTCGGCGTTCTCGACGTGCTCTGTCGAGAGGTAGGCGCGGATCATCGACCGCAGCGCCTCCTGCGGCGGCGCGGCCGCGGCGACGCGCGTCAGCGTGGCCACGCTTTCAGCTCCTGCGCGGTCGGCCGCTTCCGCCAGCATCGCCTCGCGTGAGGCAAAATGGGCATAGAAGCCGCCATGGGTCAGGCCGACCTTTTTCATGATGTCGGCGACGCCCGTGCCGTCGTACCCGCTTCGCCGAATGGCGCGCGCGGCGGCCCCGACGATCCGCTCGTGGGTGACTTCCTTGCGGCTTGGCGCGGTCCGCCCGGTAGTGGCAGCGCTCATATGATGAGCATCATATATCAATCGGGCGCGGAGCGCAAGAGGCCGGGATGACGGGCCCGAGCCGCAGCTCGTCCTCGACGGGGTGCGCGGTTGCGCATCCGGCGGATCGGGTGGCAGGCGGACCCGTCCATCACGGTTGTCGCCGCGGTCGGGAAGCCCAACCACCCCTCCTATCCTTCGGGGCATGGTTGCGTGTCCGGCGCGGGGGCGGCGGTGCTGGGCAGTTTCTTTCCCGAGGAGCGCGGACGGTTCGACGCGCTGGCGGCCGAGGCAGGGGTGTCGCGCGGAGGGGGGGCCGGCCTCCCGGGGTCGGCCTCCCGGGTTTCGCGAATCAAGGCATTTCACTATAGTGACATATGGTCCTTTTGCCTTGCGAGAAGGCGTAACGGCCCCGCGGCGGAGCACGCCAACCGAGGGGGGCTCGGGGGGCTCGGACCGGACCCTGCTGCTCGAGTGCCGGCTCGAGCAACTGCGCGGCGCGCTCGACGAAGCGCGCGCCGAAGCCGATCAGGCCCGCATCCGGCTCGCCGAGGCTGCGGCCCGTGAGGCCGGTGAAACCCAGCGCCTGAGCGTGATCCAGGACGAGGTCGCCCGCGCCCGTGCGGAAGTCGCCGCGCTACACCGGCGACTGGAACAGTCCGAGGCGCTGCGCGCCAAGCTCCAGGGACATGTCATCGAGTCGGAGCCGCGCGAGGACGCGCAGGAGCTGGTGCGCCTGCGACGGGAAGTGGCTGGGGCCCGCGAGCGCATCGCCGCCAGCGAACAGATAGCCTCGCAGCTGCGGGCCCGCGTGGACGAGCTGGTGGCATCCCGCGAGACGTTGCTCACGCGGGTGGTCGAGTGGCACCGCGCCGTGCGCGACGGCGACAGCGAAGCCGTCGACCTTGCCGAGTTCATCGCCAGCCTGCGCCGCGCGGTCCTCGACCTCGAACGCGACAACGCCCTGGGAGAGCGCCGCGAGGCTGCGCTGCGCGAGCGGCTCGAGCAGGGGACCACGCCAGCAGCGATGCCCGAGCCCCCGCAGCCCCCTGCGGACGATCTGGTCGCGGCACTGGCGACGGCCAAACACCCACAGGATCAGGTGGAGCTGCTCCTCCGGCTCGGCCGTCGTGGCGGAGACGACGCGTTTTATGCCGTCCGACCCTTTGCCACCGCTGAAGATCCGAGCGTTCGCGCCGCGGCCTACCAGTCGCTCGGCCGGCTGCTGGAACGGGACCCGGCGCGGCTCGAGCCCCACGTCCGCTGGGGGATCGCCGACGCCAATCCGCATGTTCGGCGGCGCGTCGTGCTCGCCGCGGCCGCGGCGCGCGGCCTCGCGCTGAGGCCGCTGTTGGAGCCGCTGAGCGGCGATCCCGACCCCCAGGTGCGCCGCATCGTCCATCGGATCCTTCGCACCCAAGCCCCTCAACGCACGGAAGCCGGTATCGTGCAGCGAGCTTCATAGTGGAGATCCGCTACAAGCGCAGCCACTTCGCCAAGCTCCTGGGGTTCACGGACAAGCAACTGGCCGCGGTGGACAAACTGCCCCAGCTGAAGGCGCTCGGCGGCGGACGCGAGCCGTACCAACTCGGGCACCTCTCGGCGTACCGCCGGGTGCTGGACCGCCACCCGCGCCGGGAACCGTCGCGCCGCCAGCTCTTCCTCAACTTCAAGGGTGGCACCGGCAAGACCAGCCTTTCGGTGGCCTACGCGTTCCGGCTCGCTGAGATGGGTCACCGCGTCCTCCTGATCGACCTCGATTCACAGGGGCACGCGACCCAGCACCTGGGCCTCGCTGCCGAGAGCCTCGAGCGCACGGTCTTCGACCCCCTGGTCAACGGAGTCCCGATCGCAGACGTGATCGTGCGGACATCGCTCGCGGAGTTCGATGTGCTTCCGGCTAATCTGCGGATGACGACCCTCGACATCTCCCTGATGCCGATGGCCGGTCGCGAGTACAAGCTCCAGCGGGCCCTCGCCGCGGTGTTGGATCGCTACGAGTTCATTGTCATGGACGCTCCGCCCTCCTTCGGGCTGCTGAACCTCAACGCGCTGATGGCGACCGACGACCTGCTCGTGCCGGTGCTCCCGGATTTCCTGTCGTTTCACGGTCTCAAATTGCTGTTCGAGACGCTGGGCCAGCTCGAGGACGACCTGAACCACCGGCTGCAGCGGATCAAGATCGTCATCAATCAGTACAACCCCACGACCCGGATCGCACGCGAGGCCAAAGCCGCGCTGGAGTCGCACTATCGCGAGTTTCTGTCGGACACGATCGTGCGCCAGTGCACGGACTTCGCGCGGGCATCCAGCGA
>DATDFC010000092.1:0-5745 GCA_036522815.1 Gemmatimonadales bacterium
GCCGTAGGTCCCGACCGTCGTGAGCGGGAGCGCATACGTGCCACTGTCCCTGGTGGCGGCATCGGGCGGCCGCGCGGGACCACTCGTGAACGTGACGTTGTGCCCAATCGCGCCGTCGTTCCAGGTCCAGGTGACCGTCCCGCCCGACTGCACGAGGACGCTGTCTGGGTGGAACGCGAGGTTTTGCAGGCTCACCGCTGCCGACGTCGGCGGCGTGGTGGCAACCTCGGTGAAGTCCGCCGAGCCCGCCACCCCGCTTACCGTCGCGCTCACCCGCTGTGTCGTGGCGGAGCCGACCGAATCGCTCGTGCTCGCGACACCATTCGTGCCGGTGGTGCTCTGGAGCGGATTCACCGCGCCCGAGCCGCTGCTGGACGTCACCGTCCACGTCACCACAACACCCGGCACAGGCCGACCGCTCAGGTCGACTACCGTGACACTCAACGGCACCGGCAGCGGATTGTTGAAGTACCAGCTCTGTCCTCCTCCCCCGCTCACGCCAACGTCCGCCGGCGGGCCGGGGGGCTGGGTTTCCCCGCCGTTGCAACCCGTTGCCCAGACCGTGCCCACCAGCACCCCCCAGCATGCCCACTGCCGGCGTTTCATCCGGTCGTCTCCTCTGAATTCAACGGAATCTACGCGGCACGAAAAGCAGAGCGGTACCCCCGTTGCGCCCGAAGGTACCGCTCCCCGCTCCCCGCTCCGCCACGCTCAGTGCACGACCGTAACTGTCCCGCTCATCCCACCGTGGAGCGTGCAGTGATACCCATAGGTCCCGACCGTCGTGAACGTGCCTGTGTGCGTGCCGCTGGCCATGGTACCTGAGTCCGCGGGCCGCGGTGTCGGACCACTCGTGAACGTGACGTTGTGCGACGTCGCGCCGTCGTTCCAGGTCCAGGTCACCGTGCTCCCGCTTTGCACGACCACGCTCGAGGGATTGAACGCGATGTTCTGCAGGGTCACGGCGCCGGAGGTCGGCGGCGCCGCGCCGGTCGCTGAAAAAGTGATCGTCGGCAGCGTCGTGATCGCCGGCGTCGCGGTGACCGATTGCGGCGTCGACGATCCGATGCTGTCGGTCGCGCTCGCCACCCCGTTTGTGCCGGTGGTGCTCTGCGCGGGGCTCACGCGTCCACCTCCGGACGCGACGGCCCAATTGATCACGACGCCCGGCACCGCGCAGTTGTTCGCATCCAGCGCCTTGACGCTCAGCGCGGCGGGAAGCGGGTTGTTGAAGTACCAGTCCTGGGCGTCACCGCCGGTCTTCACGAGCTGGGTCGCGGCGCCGGGTGTGCAGGGCCCCGTACCGCCGCCCTTATCACCGCCACAGGCGGCGACGAGCCAGGCAGCGGCCAGCGCCGCCCGGCGGCCAGCCCGGCTCATTGCTTCACCACTTGCCCGCGGATCTCTCCGGCGGGATGACCAACAGTGTGGACGTTCACGTACGCATGTCCGTTGCGCATCAGCACGAGCAGCGAATCGAGCGTCATCCCCGACGGCGGCCCAACCTCTCCACCCACTCCCGACGAGAGGACGCCCGTGAAGCCCAGACCCTTGGACTTGCCCGTCGTGTAGAGATTCAGAGCCACGCCGGCGCTGGTGCCCGTGTCCGCAGGGCCGTGAATGTGCGCCAGAGTTACGCTGTCGATTCCGGCCACGTCGACCTCAAAAAAGAGCGTCTTGATGTCGCCGAGGTACGTGAACTGCGCGCTTCCGGTCGCCGTGGTCGTGATCGCCGTGGGACGCACGTTCGCGCCCGACAAGGTCGCCGCGAACCGCTCCGTGACCGTGATCCCCACATCGTCCTTGCAGCTGCCCAGCGCCACCAAAGCGACGATGGTCAGACCTCCCAACAGTGGTGCTCGCATGACGGCCTCCTGTTGATTGGTATACGACGTATACGACGCGAACCCACACGGCGGATCCCTCAAGCCACGCCAGCTGACCCAGGGGTGTCAACGCGCGTTATGTCGGGGTTGTGTTAGAGAGAGGTGAGGGGGGCATGACGGCGAAGGCCCCGACCGATGCGCCGGTCGAGGCCTCCGTGATCTCTCACGACTGTCGCGCCAGCGCCCCAGCGCGAGCTCGCAGCGCCGCATCGACGTCGCTCAACGAAACGGGTGCCGGTACCGTCCACTGCCCGCGCTGCATCGTGGGTACTCGCACCGCCGCCACCGCGCCGTCCGGGCCGAGATCGACCACGGCGGTGGCCGCATCATCGGGGCCCTGGTTGGCCTTGATCACGAGCGTCCACGTGCCTTCCTTCGGCCAGGTCTGGCGCAGCGCGTACACCCCTTCGCGCCCCGTCTCGGCGAACTCGAGCTTGACCGTGCGGCGCTCCCCTTTCACGATCCCCTCGGCGGTGCCGGTGACGATATAGCCGATTGCCGTCCCGTGGTGGAATGAGTGCACCAGCAGGAACGCGCCCTGTTGGGACCGGTCGTACGGGTTGACCGGCAGCTCGATCGAGATCCAGGGCGGGCCCTTGGCGAGGGCGGGGGCGACGATGACGGCCCCAAAAAGAGCCGCGAGCGCGAGACTGCGAATCCGATTCTGCATGGCAACCTCTCGGTACGGGTTGCCTGTGGGATGCCGCCCGCGCGACGAACGTTTACGGCAGTCACTTGGCCTCGAGGGAGATACTACCCTTGAAGCTGCGCGCGGTCACCTGCGCCCCGCCCGCCCCGGTCGAGAACCGCAGCACACCCCGCTCTGCCGGGGGGACGGCCGTCAGGCGGTTCGTGACCGACCCGCCGATGGTGACCAGATCGAAATCGGCCACGGTCGTGGCGGGCACCCGCAGCGCGATCGCGCCGCTCTGGCTCTCGAGCTCAACGATGCCGCCGCGCCCCAGCTCGCCGTCGAACCGGACGTCGCCCGTCACCGACTCGAAATGCCCGCGCTGCACGCCCGTGCCGCCACGCTGCCATCCGGCCGCCCGCACCACGATGGTGCCGCTCAGCGTGGATGCCCCCAGGTCCACGCTCGCGCCCCGCAACAGGATGTCGCCGCTCACCGTTTTCACGCGGGCCCGCCCGCTGCCGCCGGCCAGTTCGACCGGCCCCCCCATCGTCTCGGCCGTCACATCGGCCGGCGTCCCCACCACGTGGATCGCGCCGGCTACGCTATTGAGATCGAGTGTCCCGTCCACACCCACCACATCGATGTCCGCCGACGCGGACTTCGCCCACACGCGCGCGCCGCGCGGCACACGCACCTCGAGCTCGGCGCCCCCCCCGGTGACGAGGAGCTTGCGCACGCTGGCGGTGCCGGCGGCGGCCAGTCGCCCTGGTCCGTGCCCGGACACGGCCAGACTGTCCACGTCCCACCCGATCACGCGGATCCGGCCGGAGGGATTGACGATGCGCACCGACCCATCACCGGCAAACGGCCAGCGCTCCGCAAACCCCGTGCGAGCGGCCGGCGCCTGGCCGAAAGCGCCCCCCCCCGGGGCAGCGAACGCCAGCCCGAGCACCAGTCTCAGCCAAACGGTGTATCGCGTCACGTCCCCTCTCTCATGCTCAGCTGGACGTCGCCACGCGGGTTGCCCAGCGCAGCAGCTCGACCTTTTCGCGCGCCGCCGACGCCACCAGTCCGCGCAGCTCCACGTTCCCCGGATCACGAGCCAATGCGTCGCGTGACTCCCGGATCGCCGCGTCGATCACGCCGAGATTGCGCTGTAGCAGCGCGACGGTGGCCGGTTCGAGGCGGGGGCGTTGGGACGCGAGGGCGTCGCGCAGCTGTGCCCCCGCCTCATCGTACTCAGCCTGTACGGCTTCCCAACCCTCCCCGCCTGGACGGTCGAGGGCTGGAGAAGACGGTAGAAGACGGTAGAGGGCGAAGCCGATGACGAGCGTCGCCGCGGCGGCCAAGGCTCCGCGCCAGAAGCCGCGTTGCACGTTCCACGTTGCACGTCGCACGATGCGCGCGTGGATGGGCGCCCACAAATCCCGGCCTGACTCGATGCTCCTGGGCAGACCAGCGGCACTCGCGATGAGAGCGCGCAGCTCCGCCACGGCCTCGCGACATCCGGCGCACTGCGCCAGATGCGCCTCGACGAGCCCGCGCGTTTCCGCCGTGAGCGTGCCGTCGACGTACTCGTTCAGCCGCGTTTCCCACTCGCTGCACATCATTTGCTCAACGCCTCCCGCAACAGCCGGCGCGCGCGGAACAGTTGTGCCTTCGACGTTCCCACCGCGATCCCCGTCAGCTGCGCGATCTCGTGATGACGGTACCCTTCCACGTCGTGCAGCACGAACACTTCCCGCGCCCCCGGCGGCAACGTCGCGATGGCGCGCTCCAGATCCAACTCCCCCGCCGCCGTACTCGACGCGTCCACCGGTCGCTCCCACGCCGCCGGATCGTCCGTCGTGAACACGCGCAGCGCGCGCCGCCGCCCGGCCCGCTGGCTCAGGAACACCACGTTCACGGTGAGCCGGTACAGCCAGGACGAGAATGCGCTCTCGCCCCGGAAGCTCGCGAGCCGCTCCCACGCCCGCACGAACGCGTCCTGCGTGAGCTCTTCGGCGCGCACCGCATCGGCCGTGAGGCGCAGACACAGCGCATACACCCGACCCACCTGCGCCCGGTACAGCTGCTCGAACGCGGCCTGGTCGCCCTGCTGCGCACGCTGGATGAGATCGCTCGAGTCCGCCTGCATCGGGTCGCCAGGGCCGCGGTCCGGCACACTGCTAGGATGCCGCTCGGGTGGTGGTTGGTTGAAGGGGGGGCGGGGGGGCGGCGGGGCGGATGGGCGGGGGCCTAAGGCAAGACGGGCCGCATCAGTAATCCGGTCGTCGAAACCCGCACCTCGTAGCGCGCGGGTTTCGTGCTCGCGACAAAGGCAGCCGATCCGTACTCTGCGTCCACCAGGGGGCCGAGTAGGTGGCGTCGCGCGATCCAGAACAGATCTGTCCAGGCTGGCCAGGCCGGCCGGGCCAGCTCATAGGCCGTGTGCGGCTTGCCGCGCTCGTCGGACACCGCGTTGTAGCGGCCGGCCACCCGGTCCAGCTCGTAGGAGGTGTGGAGCCCCAACAAGTTCACCCAGGGGTGCCACTTGAGAATGTGCGCGTCCATGTAGAGGGCATCCCCCGCCAGGTCGTACATGGCGAGACGCTTGTCGGGAAGCACAATCATTGCCCGGAAGCGCTGTGGGCCCAGGGGCTCCGTTGTGACCGTGGCCGCCAGCACCTCCAGCGTCAAGGCATGGTATTGGCGCAGGCCGACGCTGATCGCGGCGGCGAGCCCGGCGAGGGCCAGGAGCAGCAGGCCCAGCAGGCCGCGCACCGATCCACCCGTCCAGCGTTTCGTGCGGAGGGCCGCCAGGCCGGCGCGACAAAACGCGACCCCCAGGACGAGCAGGCACAGGCCGGCGATCACCAGGCGGGTAGGCATGTCGGTCGTCTAAACTACGCCGTGCGGTTACTGTTAGGTTAGCCCCGCCTCCGGGATACTCCACATGCCGGCGATCGACTCGACCATCCAGCTGCGCAAGCCTCCGCCGTCGGGGTGCGACGACATCCTCAGCGCGGGTGCCCTGGACTTCCTCGCCGCGCTGGCGCGCCGCTTCGAGCCGCGGCGCCTTGAGCTGCTCGAGCGCCGCCGCCAGCGCCAGGCGGAGCTCGACGCGGGCCGCCTGCCCGACTTCCTGCCCGACACCAGATCCATCCGCGAGGACGCGTGGACCGTCGCGCCCATTCCGCCCGATCTGCGCGACCGGCGGGTGGAGATCACGGGCCCGGTGGACCG
>DATDFC010000093.1:0-31785 GCA_036522815.1 Gemmatimonadales bacterium
GGTCGCCGCGCTGCGGGAGGCGGCCGGCGCCGTGGGCCGGGGGGCGCCGCTCCCGGCCTTCCCGCCCGGGGCGCCGCGCGAGTTCCAGCCGGTGCTGTCGGCATTCGAGCGCATGGCGACCGATGTGAAGCGGAGCCAAGGCGCGCTGGAGGAAGCGCGCAGCCGGACCGCGCAGGTGCTCGCCAATGTCGCAACCGGCGTCATCGCCGTCGACGAGGGATTGCGCGTCACGATGGCGAACCCGCGCGCCGCCGAGCTGCTCGGCAGCGCGCTCGCGCCGGGCGACCTGCTACCGCAGGCGGCGCCGCCCGAATGGTCGCCCGTGTGGACGGCCGTGGCCGAGTTCCTCCGCTCCCGCGCGGAGCGTATCGCCGAGCACGAGTTTGTAGTGGGTCGCCGGCAGATCCGCATGCAGCTCGCGTCGCTGGGCCCGGCCCCGGACGGCTGCGTGGTCGCGCTGGACGATGCCACGGCCCTCACCCGCGCCGCGCGCGTGCTGGCGTGGGGAGAGATGGCCCGCCAGGTCGCCCACGAGATCAAGAATCCGCTCACGCCGATCCGTCTCGGCATCCAACATCTGCAGCGGGCACGCGGGCGCAAAGACGGGAAGGATTTCGACGCCACACTGGATGAGACCGCGGAGCGGATCCTCGCGGAAATCGACCGGCTCGACGCGATCGCGCGCGCCTTCTCGCGCTTCGCCTCGCCCTCGGTCGAGGCGCAGCCGCTCGAGCCCGTGGACGTGTACGCGGTGGCTCAAGAGGTCGTGCGCCTCTATACGCTGGGCGGTGCGGAGGCGGGGGCCCGGGTCGAGATCGCGGGCGCTGCCGGTCCGCCCGTCCGCGCCCGCCGCGACGAGGTGAAGGAGGTGCTCGTCAACCTGCTCGAGAACGCGCGCAACGCCGGCGCGCGGACGGTGGCGGTGCGGGTCTCGGACGGGGGACGGCGGCTCGCCGTGGAGGACGACGGCGCGGGCATCGCGCCGGACGCGCTGCCGCGCGTGTTCGACCCGGCCTTCTCCACCACCTCGAGCGGCTCGGGGCTGGGGCTCGCGATCGCCCGGCGCCTGGTCGAGAGCTGGGGCGGGACGATCGACCTGACGAGCGTCCTGGGGCAGGGGGCGACGGTCACCATCGCGTTCCAGGGTGCGTTCGCGCCGTCGGATTCGTGACGGGGCTCACGCCCGAGCGTGGCGCAATTCACGATGATTCGCAATCTTGGTGCCCGGCGGGGCACCCCTTTTTTGTGAGGAGCATCGTGCGGACCTCGGTGATCGGCATCGGGCTCGTGGTCCTGACGGTCGGTGCGGCGGCGCCTGCCGCCGGTCAGGGGTTGATCTTCGACGCGCGGCGGATCGGGATGGGCGGCCTCACGCTGGGCCGCTCGGCGAGTCTCGTCCGTTATAACCCTGCCTACCGCGCGGTGCCCGAAGCGGCCGACCGGCGCGGCCGGCCCAGGGTGACGATTCCCATTCCCCTCGGCATCATCCAGTTCCTGCACGATCATCCCCACCTCTCCACGGATCCGGCGTTCCACCGCGACTCCGCGAGGTTCAATCCGATCCTGCTGGTCAACACGCTGCTCAACCTGCCGATCTACCTCGAGGTGAAGCAGGCGCCCACGCCGACCAACGACGTGGTGTTCGGGATCGGGAAGGACTCGTTGCGCGTCAATCTGGGCGAAGCGTCGAAGCTGGTCCCGGAAGATGAACTCGGGTTCGGGGGCTCGAGCCGCGTACTCGATCCCGGAATCGAGATCAAAGGGGTTCGCGTCGGCGTCGTGGGGTGGCTGCACTATGATCTCGGGGTTCAGCTGAACGACAATCTGCTGGGATTCCTGCGCGACTCGGTGCAGGCGCAGCCGCAGACGCCATATGGGGTGTTCGGGAACGGCATCGCCGAGGGCGGATTCGCGCCTACCGTGAGCTATGCCGGTCGGGTCGCGGGCGACGCGACCATGGGACTGTATGTGGGCGGGGCGCTGCACTACTACCTCGGCGTCGCGTATATGCGAAGCAGCATCAGTGCGGGGTTCAAGACGGGCGACTCGATTTTCACAGGCCCCAATCCCGTCACGCCGCTCGACAGCGGCCTGACCAGCTACTCGAAGCCCGGGAACTCCTTCGGCCATGGAGTGGGCGGCGACGTGGGGATCGCGTGGATCTCGGGGCCGATCGAGCTGGGCCTCGGCGTGAACGACATCGGCGCAACGCTCACCTGGTCCGACACGCGGCAGGACAGCGTTTTCTACCGCGATTCGAGCTTCTCGAAGCCGGTGGCGAACCACGTCTCCACCACCACCAAGCTGCCGGTGTCGTACGTCGCGAACGTGACCTATACCGTGGGGAAAACCACGCTCGGCGCCGACGTGCTGAACGCGGGCCGGGGCGCGACGGTCCACGTGGGCGGCGAGCAGCGCATCGGCCTGATCGCGCTGCGCGGCGGCGTGGCGCGCGACCAGCGCAAACGGATCGAGTTCGGCTTTGGGGGGGGCGTGCGCTTGGGACCCCTCGGCCTGGACGTGGGATTCTGGACGCACACGAACTCGCTCTCGAACGAGCGCGGCGTCACGATGGCGACGTCGTTCTCGATCTATTAGGAGGCGCTCGATGCGCGCGAAGTGGCTGTGGATGACGTGGCTCGCGGGCCTGGCCGCGGCGTGCGGAGAGGGACACGCCATCTTCAATGTCGACGTGTACAGCTTCCTCAAGGGCACGGGGGACGACTCGATCCCCTACTTCGTGCCGCCGGCCGTGACGGACAGCGCGTCCAGCACACCGCGGCGCATCGACCTGCCCGGTGCCGGGTCGTCCATCGTGGATTCGGTCCTCGTCAACGGGAAGGTGAACTTCGAGAACCAGGCGGGGACGGGCACCATCGGCCTGCAGCTGTATATCGACTCCACCGCCGCCGGGACCATGAACGCGAGCGCGCTCGCGCTGACCGTGCCCGACGCAAACGTGTCGGGGAATGCCGTGACTCCCGATACGATCATCGGCCGGCTCTCGAGCACCGTGATATCACTGTTGGCGGGCAAGCAGATCTGGGTGCGGTTCCAGGCCAAGGGCTCGAACTCGGGTGCGGTGCTGCTGCAGGGGAGTGCGGTTTTGAAAGGCCTTCGGCTCACCGTCGTAATGAACGATAAATTCTTTTAGACGCCGTCACGAAAAAACGTCACGGAGAACCGTCGCGGAGAGACGCCCCTCCGCGACGTCGTTCCGCGACGCCTCTCCGTGACGCCTTCTGCCTTATATTGACCTCGTGAACCAGCGCCGGCACACCGTCATTGTCGATGTGGGCGGGATCCGGGTCGGAAGCAGCCACCCGGTCGTCGTCCAGTCCATGACGAACACCGATACCGCCGACGTCCGTGCGACGGTTGAACAAACGCGCGCGCTCCACCAGGCAGGCAGTGAGCTGGTGCGCGTCACGGTCAACACCGAGGCCGCGGCCGCGGCGGTGCCCGACATCGTCGCCGCGGTGGACGTCCCGGTGATCGGGGACTTCCACTACAACGGCCACCTGCTGCTCGCCAAGTATCCCAAGTGCGCGGCGGCCCTCGCCAAGTACCGCATCAATCCGGGGAACGTCGGGGCCAAGCGGCGCGACGAGCACTTCCGCACCATCATCGAGGTCGCATTGGCCAACGGCAAGCCGGTGCGCATCGGCGTCAACTGGGGCAGTCTCGACCAGCAGCTGCTCACCGAGATGATGGACGAGAACGCCCGGCGGCCCGATCCGCTGGACGCACGCGACGTGATGCTCGAGGCGATGGTGGCGAGCGCCACGCGCTCGGCCGAGCTGGCCGAGGAGTGCGGACTGGCCCACGACGCCATCATTCTCTCGGCCAAGGTGTCGGGCGTGCAGGACCTGGTCGACGTGTATCGCCGGCTGGCCGAGCGGTGCGACTATCCGCTCCACCTGGGGCTCACCGAAGCCGGGATGGGCACCAAGGGGGTCATCGCGAGCACGGCCGGACTGGCCATCCTGCTGCAGGAGGGCATTGGGGACACGATCCGCGTGTCGCTCACGCCCCGCCCAGGCGGCGACCGGACCGAGGAGGTCCAGGTGGCCCAGCAGGTGCTGCAGTCGCTGGGACTGCGGCACTTCGCGCCCCAGGTCTCGGCCTGTCCGGGATGCGGCCGCACTACTTCGACGTTCTTTCAAGAGATGGCAGAGCAGATCCAGACCCACCTCAAAGAGCAGATGCCCGCGTGGCGCGCCCGCTATCCGGGCGTGGAGACGCTGCGCGTCGCGGTGATGGGGTGCGTGGTGAACGGCCCCGGGGAGTCGAAGCACGCCGACATCGGCATCTCGCTGCCTGGCACGTTCGAGGAGCCGAAGGCGCCCGTCTATGTGGACGGGCGGCTCAAGGTCACCCTGAAGGGCGAGACGATCGTTCCCGAGTTTCTCAAGATCCTCGAGGAGTACATCGAGGCCCGCTACGGAGCTTTACGCGATCCGGCTTCCCAGCGGCACGTCGCGCTCGGGATGGACGAGCACGATGTCCCCGTCGCCCAACACGACGCCAAGCGTTAGCACTTCCGAAAAAAAGTTCGCGATCTGACGCGGCGGGAAGTTGACCACCGCCAGCACCAGTTTTCCCACCAATTGGTCCCGCTCGTAGTAGCGCGTGATCTGCGCGCTCGACGTCTTCACGCCCAGCTCTCCGAAATCGATCCGCAGCTTGTAGGCCGGCTTCCGGGCCTTGGGGAAGTCCTCGGCCTCAACGATCCGGCCGACGCGGATGTCGACCTTGGCGAAATCATCCCAGGCGATTGGTGCCATGCGGGCTCGGTCCGGTCGGGGTCGATGAAGTCTACGCCCGTCGATTCGTTCCATCTTGACACCGTGCAGACATGACCGTCAATTGCGGCATCTTGCGATGGCTGAACGGGGTGCGCGTGCGGTGGTTTAGCTGCGGGAGCGAGCGTTGTTGACGCATCTCCATCCGCTCGCGGGCGCACTCGTCGTCCCCGGTCTGGCCCATCGCTTCCATCACGAAGCCTTCTCCTACTACCACCGCCTGTCGGCCGTCCTCCAGGTCGTCACCGCCAACGTAGCGACGCCCATCTCGCTCGGCGCGGCCGCAAAGCTCGCCGGCCTCGAGCGAAAGTACTTCTCCGCCTTCTTCCGTTCCAAAGTCGGCGCCACGTTCACGGAGTGGCTCCGCGTCCTCCGGGTGTGCCGTGCGATGGAGTTGATGTGTGCTCGTGACGGCTCGATTACCCGGATAGCGTTTGCCGCTGGTTTTCAAGACGTCAGGACCTTCGAGCGGGCCTTCAAGCGATATCTCGGCGTGAGCCCGAAGGTATATCGGGCAAGTGTCAGACCAGAACACGAGGAGTGTCGCGAACCTCACGACTAGCGCCGCGCCCCGCCCCGCACCATACGGCACATTTGCTCAGCCAACTCACACCACGACATCGCCGTGCCGCCTCTTACACCGGGGGAGCATATGGGCCGCCGACTGCATGTCAGTCCACTCCTCGCCTTCGGGGCTCTTCTCACAGCCTGTCACAGCGAGCGGTCTCTCGCCCCCAGGTCCGACGAACCTCGGTTCAGCCTCTCGCCGTCTGCGGACCTCAAGGGTAGGATCGCCTTCCACAGCAGCCGCGACGGCGACTTCGATATCTACATCATGAACGCGGACGGGAGTGGAGTCACTCAGCTCACGAAAAACACCGTCAACGAATTCGATCCCATCTGGTCGCCCGACGGCAAGCAGATCGCGTTCGGCAGGTGTCTCGACGTGTGCGATGCCGTCGTGATCAACGCAGACGGAAGTGGTGAACGGGTGCTCTTCCATGACGGTTTCCCACGAGCCTGGTCACCCGATGGCACGCGGATGGCATTCAGTACGAACGGCGAGGTCTACGTCATGAATGCGGACGGGACCGGGGTGACGCAGCTCACCCAAGGCGGCGGTTTCCCGACTGCCTGGTCGCCCGATGGCAGACAGATCGCTTTCAACAGCGACCGCGATGGCGACAACGATCTCTATGTGATGAACTCGGATGGGACCGGAATCACTCAGCTTACCAACGACCCCGCCAGCGACGAAGGCGACCACGCCGGCTGGTCACCCGACGGCAAGCGGTTCCTGTTCTCGAGCACTCGTGACGGCGGCGACCTCGACATCTTCGTCATGAACCCCGACGGCAGCGGCGTCACCCAGCTCACGCGCAATTTCGACGACGACGACGATCCCTCGTGGTCCCCGGACGGCACGCATATCGCCTTTCAGAGCACGCGCGACGGTGGCGACGAAGACATCTTCGTCATGAACGCAGATGGCACTGGTGTGACGCAACTGACCTTCAACGACGGTATCTTCGATGCCGTTCCCGTGTGGACGGGCGGGCACATCGCCACGCCCACCACCCAGCTCCACTTCGTGGCCAACGGGGATTTCGGAAATGCCAACTGGTTTGAGGTCGATCCCGCCGGGGGCTTCACGTTCGGCTTCATCTCCGTGAACCGCGGCGGCCCGACGACCGATCCGCAGACCTTCCTGAGCTACTTCGTCTTTCAGTGCGATCCACTCTTCTCGTGTGGCACGATTCGCGAAGGCTCTGGGCTGATCCCGAACAGCGATCTCGGCGGAGGCGGTAATTCCCTGAACCTGAATACCAACACGAGCGACAATCCGAACTTCGTCACCTTTGCGGGACCAACCGGACCCGTGTCCGTAGATTGGCGCGCCAATGGACTCTTCACCCAAAGCTCGACCGGAATCAATCAAATCAGCTTCCGCAGCTTCACCGAGCGTTCGCAGGGCAGCTTCTCGTCGGCCTCCGCCGACGCAGCGGGCAACATTGTCGGCGTAGCGATCTCGCCCACGGCGCTCGGCGACATCGGGACGAACCACCAGCTGACGCTTGACATCACGCGCACGAATGCCGCCGGCCTTGCAGCGACACTACTGGGCGTGGACGCGACGGCGCAGACTCGGTTGTCGTCCGCGGCCGGTGCCGTTCCGCTCCTGACGGCCGGGGCAACCAGCTCTGCGGCAACTCAGTTCCACTTCGTGGCGGACGGGGACTTCGGAAATCTCAACTGGTTCGAGGTCGATCCCGCAGGGGGCTTCACGTTCGGGTCCGTCTCCGTCAGCCGCGGCGGACCCACGAACAATCCGCAGACCTTCCTCAGCTACTTCGTGTTCCAGTGCGACCCGTTCTTTTCGTGCAACCCCGTCCGGGACGGCTTTGGGCTGATCCCGAACCGCGACCTCAGCGGCGGTGCTAGTTCGCTGACCTTGAGGACCAACACGACCGGCAATCCGAACTTCTCCACTGCTGTGGGACCAACTGGACTGGTGTCGGTGGATTGGCGTGTTAACGGACTCTTTACCCAGAGCTCGAGCGGAACCAATCAGTTCAGCTTCCCCGGCTTCACGCACCGTTCCCAAGGAAGCTTCGCCTCGGCCTCCGCCAACGCCACGGGCAGCGTCGTCGGGTTGCCTGTTGGGGGGGTGACGCAGCCCGACTCCTCCGTGATCGGGACAAACCACCAGGTGACCATCGACATCACTCACTGAGCTGGAGGCCCAAGTGGCGCGGCCAGGGCCGCCGCAGCTTTCGACCGTCTTGACCGGCGCGCTGGCGACAGGAGTGTGGCGGGCGCCCGCTCCGATCTCCTTCGCCGCCGCCGAACGGGTCCGCCTGCGGCCGCACTTCAACAGCGCCGAGCGCCCTAACCGCGACTCGCCCGAAGCCGGAGGAGCCGCTCCTCAACTACCACACCCTGCCAAGGGATTGCAGCAATGAAGGTTGTCGCTGCTGGCGGTAACCTCAGGAACGAGGCTGCGCCGGGTGCCCTTACTGGCTCAGTTGTTGCAGCCAAGGGCCTGCGGAGGAATCTATGGCCGCGACAGGAACTCCATCCAATTCGAACGCCCCTCTTGCCAACCTGCAAGAATGGGAGGACTTCCTCAAAGTCCGTTATCCTGAAGAGACAGCCGCCAGTTCAAAGCCCTTTCAGGCGACGGACCCAAATAAGGCCAGGGAGCAGTTTCGCAATTATGAAGCCGGCGCACGACCCAGCGTGCGCGAGTTCTACCGGCTCAATCACCGCCATCAGACTTACGACTTCGTACAGGCCAAGAAGAAAGAATTCCTGTCGCTGTCGCGGCGCAGAATGGGAATCTGGGAAGCGATGGAGTTCTTAAACACGCTGGTCGATGACAGCGATCCCGATACCGATCTATCGCAGCTGGAGCATCTGCTTCAAACGGCCGAACAGATCCGCCGCGATGGACATCCGCGCTGGTTCATCGTGACGGGCCTTATTCACGATCTGGGAAAAATCCTCTGTCTTTACGGAGAGCCACAGTGGGCCGTGGTGGGCGATACGTTTCCAGTAGGCTGCGCCTATTCGGACAAGATCGTCTTTCATCAGTTCTTCGCCGACAATCCCGACAGCCGCGAGCCGAAATACCAAACTCGAACCGGCATCTACTCTGAAGGCTGCGGCTTGGAAAACGTTCATCTCTCCTGGGGCCATGACGAATACCTGTATCACGTCGTCAAAGGTTACCTGCCGCCGGAGGCCCTTTACATGATCCGCTATCACTCCTTCTATCCGGCGCACCGCGAAGGGGAATATCAGCACCTCATGAACGGCCGGGACAAGGAGATGTTCGGGTGGGTTCGAGCTTTCAATCCTTACGACCTTTATACCAAGAGCCTCGAGCGCCCGAATGTCCAGCAATTGCGGCCCTTCTATGACGAATTGATTTCGGAGTATTTTCCAGCCGAGCTTCGCTGGTAGCGGCGGCGGACGACGTGCCGCCATCAGCGGCGCACGCGATGCGCCGCCGGGGCTTGACACGCAAGGAGCACTCCGCATAGGCTCGAGCACAACGCTCTGCGGAGGTCCCCATGCGCAAGGCTCTGCTGCTGACGACCGTCGTGACCGGGGCGCTCACGACAGGGGTGTGGCGGGCGCCCGCTCCGATCTCGTTCGCCGCCGCCGAACGGGTACGGCTGCAGGCGCACTTCGACAGCGTCGAGCGGGAACTGCGCGCCCGGGATGTGTCGGGGTTGACGCCGGCCCAGCGAGCGGCCCGTGCCCGTGTCCTGAATATCCTCCACACCTACGAAGTCCGTGGCCAGTTTCCCCGGAACACTGACTTCCCGGACCGCGACGTGCCCGTCTTCGTCGACTGGCGGGGCACGCGGTGCGGCTTTGCCTACCTCGTCGAGCAGACGGGACACGAGGACCTGGTGCTCCGCATCGCGGCGACGCGCAACTACGCGCGCGTCCCGGAGCTCAAGGACGACCCAGAGGTGGGCCGCTGGCTCGCGCAGAACGGCATCACGCTGGCGGAGGCGACCCGGATCCAGCCGACCTACGGGTGCGGCACGTTACGGGGAGACTGTGCCGTCGCCGGCGCAGTACCCCCTGCGAGTGACGGATACAAAGTGGCGACCGGTGTCAGCGTCGCCACCAACGTCGCGACGTTCACGCTCAATGTCCTGCACACTGGCCTGTCGCGTCAGGCCGGCGGGATCGCCTCGCTGGGCGCGGGCACGATCGGCATCATCGCCGGGGCGTCGAACCTCGGGACGTCGGGGCCGCGTGGCACGCTGGGCATCCTGAACACCGGCGTCGGCGCGGCATCGCTGGCGCTCGGCGCCGTGCGCCTGATCGGGAACGGCCACGTCGTGACGCCGTCAGCCGTGAGCGTGGCCCCGTGGTTCGGGACGCGGTCGACCGGGGTCGCGGCGCGGGTCGAGTTCTGAGCCGTGCGTGCCCCCTCTCCGCATGGCGAGAGGGGGGACAGGGGGGTGAGGACCGCAACAAGAAGGTCTGCCGTGCGTTGATTGGGTGACACTCCCGCGGGCGCGGGTTGCATGGTTCGCCATGCTGGCCCGCGTCCGCTCCGCAGCCGTGTTCGGTATCGACGCCTACCTCGTGGACGTCGAGACCGACATCGCCAACGGCATCCCCACGTTCGCCACCGTCGGCCTGCCTCAGGGGGCGGTGAAGGAGGGCCGGGAGCGGGTGTACGCCGCCCTCGCCAACACGGGCTTCACCTTCCCGTTGAAGCGCATCACCGTCAATCTCGCCCCGGCCGACATCCGAAAAGACGGCTCGGCCTTCGACCTCCCCATTGCCGTGGGGATCCTCGCGGCCACCGAGCAGATCTCCCCCGAGCGGCTCGGGCGCGTCGCCGTGCTCGGGGAGCTCGGGCTCGAGGGCGCGATCCGGCCGGTGCGCGGCGCCCTGCCGGTGGCGCTCGCGACCCGCGCCGCGGGGCTCGAGGCGCTGGTGCTGCCGCGCGAGAACCTGCCCGAGGCGGGCGTCGTCTCGGGGGTACGGGTGCTCGGCGCGGGCAATCTCGCCGAGCTCGCCGATTTCCTCGACGGCAGGGCGGAGCTGGCGGAGGCCAATGTCGACCTGACCGCGCTGTTCGCGGAGCGCACGCGCGCCGACGTCGACTTCGCCGAGGTGAAAGGGCAGGCGCACGCCAAGCGCGCCCTCGAGGTGGCGGCGGCCGGCGGGCACAACATCCTGATGATCGGCCCGCCGGGGAGCGGCAAGACCATGCTGGCCCGCCGCATCCCCACCATCCTGCCCAAGATGAGCCTCGAGGAGGCGCTCGAGACGACCAAGATCCACTCCGTGGCGGGCGTGCTGCCGCTGGGCGAGTCGCTGGTCGCGCGGCGTCCGTTCCGGGCCCCGCACCACACCATCTCGGACGCCGGCCTGATCGGGGGCGGCTCCTACCCGCGGCCCGGCGAGGTGAGCCTGGCGCACGGTGGCGTGCTGTTCCTGGACGAGCTTCCCGAGTTCCGCAAGAACGTGCTGGAAGTGCTGCGCCAGCCGATGGAGGACGGCGTGGTGACGATCGCGCGCGCCGCGATGAGCCTCACCTATCCGGCGCGCTTCATGCTGGCCGCGGCCATGAATCCCTGTCCCTGCGGCTACTTCGGCGACACCCAGCACAACTGCGTCTGCGGGCCGCTCGGCGTCGAGCGCTACCTCGCGCGCGTCTCGGGACCGCTGCTCGACCGGATCGACCTCCATCTGGAGGTGCCGGCCGTGAAGTACCGCGCCCTCGCGGACCAGGGCGGGGGAGAGCCGAGCGAGGAGGTGCGGGAGCGGGTCGACCGGGCGCGGGCGGTGCAGCGCGAGCGGTTCGCCACCCGTCCGGGGGTGTACGCCAACGCGCATATGGCGGCGCGCGACATCCGCACGTTCTGCCGCGTGTCGGACGGGGCGGATGCGCTGTTACGCACGGCGATCACGCGGCTCGCGCTGTCGGCGCGGGCGTATCACCGCATTCTCAAGATCGCGCGCACCATCGCCGATCTCGCGGGAGCGGCCGCGCTCGAATCGCGGCACGTGAGCGAGGCGATTCAGTATCGCAGTTTGGACCGTCGCGGGCTGGCCTAGCGGCGCGCGCCCCCGGCGCCGCACGTGTATGTTCCCCGTTCTTCGGTATGCCCCGCGCGAACCCGGCTGCCCCGACCCTCATCGGCCTCCCCTACGACGGGAGCTCGTCGTTCCTGCGGGGCGCGGCCGCCGCTCCTCCCGTCATCCGCCAGGCGCTGCACTCGCCCGCCGGCAATCCGTGGACGGAATTGGGTGAAGATCTCGGCCGGGACGGCGCCCTCGCCGACATGGGTGACGTCCCACTGGGGGGCTCGAGTGCCGAGGTGCGCCGCAAGATCGAGGAGTCGCTGCGCACGCTGCTGGAGCGGGGCGGCCGGCCGATCGTCCTGGGCGGCGATCATTCGATTTCCTATCCGGTGATCCGGGCGGTGCGCTGGTTCCACCCGCGACTCGAGGTGCTGCACTTCGATGCCCACCCCGATCTCTATCCCGAATTCGCAGGCGACGCGTACTCGCACGCCTGCCCGTTTGCGCGAGTCATGGAGGAGCGCCTCGCCGATCGCCTGGTGCAGGTGGGCATCCGGACCATGACCGCGGTGCAGCGGACCCAGGCCGAGCGCTACGGCGTCGACGTGATCGACATGCGCGCCTGGGTCGCGGGACGGCGCCCGCGCCTGGAGGGCCCGACCTACGTCTCGATCGACCTCGATGCGTTCGACCCCGCCTTCGCACCCGGCGTGTCGCACCGCGAGCCCGGCGGCCTGACGGTGCGCGACGTGCTCGCCGTGCTCCACGGGCTCGAGGTTCCCCTGGTCGGCGCGGACGTCGTGGAGTTCAACCCGGCGCAGGATGCGAGCGGCGTGACGGCGGCGCTGTGCGCCAAGCTGGTCAAGGAGCTCGCGGGAACGATGCTGGCGCGGAGCTAGCTCGGCGGTATGGTCAAGTGAATCACGTCCCCGGGCCGCACCGAGATCGTCTCGCTCAGGGGATTGCCGCGACCGCCGATCGGATGGAGCTCAAACTGCACTTCCGTTCCGTAGCCAATCAGCTCCGGCCGGACCATGAGGATGCGCGTCGACAGCCCCGGCACCATGCCGAGACGGACGCGCTGTCCGCCCCGAATGAGGAAGACATCCATGTCGAGGAAATTCTGGTTGTCGACCGTGACCGCCACCTCGGCCCTGGGATTGAGCGGGGCGGCGGCGGGGCGGTGACAAGCCCCGGCCAACAGGACGAGCAGCAGCGCGCGAGAACGCGTAGGCATCGCGGGATAATCTACGCGGTTCCGGCTGGCGCGCCGCCCGGCAGGTCCCTAGTTTCCCGGTTCTCTCCATGATCGACTGGCTGCAGACGCACCTCGGCTTGAGCCCAGAGCTCCAGGCGCGGCTCCTCGCCACGCTCGCCACCGTGATCGGCCTGTGGCTATTGCACCGGATCATCCTGGCCCTGGTCTACCGCCGGGTCCGCGATCCGTGGGGCCGGTATCGCTGGCGCAAGGGCCTGACGTACCTGCTGGTCGTGGCGGGGATCGTCATCGTCGGCCGCATGTGGTTCGCCGGCGTGGAGGCCCTCGCGACCTTCTTCGGCCTCCTCTCGGCCGGCCTCGCCATCGCCCTCAAGGACCTCGTCTCGAACCTCGCCGGGTGGGGATTCATTATCTGGCGTCGCCCGTTCGAAGTGGGCGACCGCGTGCAGATCGGCCCTCATGCGGGCGACGTCATCGATCTGGGGCTGTTCCAGTTCACCCTCAACGAGATCGGGGGCTGGGTGAGCGCCGACCAGTCCACCGGGCGCATCATCCACATTCCGAACGGCAAGATCTTCACCGATCCCGTCGCCAACTACAACAAGGGCTTCCGCTACATTTGGAACGAGGTCCCCGTCGTGGTGACGTTCGAGAGCGACTGGAGAAAGGCGAAGCAGATCCTCGGAAAGATCGCCGTGAAGCACGCGGAGCACCTGACCGCGCAGGCCGAGCAGGAGTTGCTTGCGGCGTCGCAGCAGTATCTCATCAACTACCGCAAGCTGACGCCGATCGTGTACACCAACGTGGTGGACTACGGTGTGCAGCTCACCATCCGCTATCTGATCGAGCCCCGCAAGCGCCGCGGCACCGAGCACGCCATCTGGGAAGACATCCTCAGCGAGTTCGCCGGCGCTCCTGACATCGATCTCGCGTACCACACCACGCGGGGATTCAAGTACACGGAAGAAGGAAAGCCCGCCCTGCGGGCGCCGCCCACTACGCCCCAGCCGAGCGGGCTGCAGGTCGACGACGACTGAGGGTTACCGCTCCAGCACCTCGTAGTGCGTGACCGTGGGCTCGAGCTCGAGCAGATACTCGCCGTCTTCGGGATAGTAGTGCGCCCGCTCGACGTCGTCGCCCGCGAACGTCCGGATCGCCTCCATCGAATCCCACAACGAGATGAACAGGAAGTGGGTCTCGCCGCCAGCGCTGCGGCGCAGCACTTGGACGCCCAGGTTTCCGGGCGTGGCCCGGCACTCGGTCACGCCCGTCTTGCGCAAGTAGGCGGCGTAGGCGTCGCCCTTGGCGGCCGGAACGGCGCCGTGCCACAGCCGGGCGATCATCCGGCGCTCAGATCCGGTCGAGCTCGCTGACCGTACGCTCATTGCGGACGTTCCCCGTGTTGAGGGTGGACTTCGGCTCGAGCAGCATCACGTGCGTTTCCTCGGCCGCGACGGGCAGGTGCTCGACGCCCCGGGGGACGATCACGAATTCCCCCTGCTCCACCCATACGTCGCGATCGCGGAACTTGAGCAGCAGCCGGCCCTTCACCACGAAGAAGAGCTCGTCCTCCGTCTCGTGGTGGTGCCACACGAACTCGCCCTTGAGCTTGACCAGTTTGACGTAGGAGTCGTTGAGCTCGCCCACGATCTTGGGGCTCCAGTACTCGTCGAACAGGCGGAACTTCGCCGCGAGATTCACGCTGCGCATCCTAGGAGGCCTCCTGTTGGACTGCCGCGGTTTCCGTCCGCCCATCCGCCCGTCCGCCCAACCGCCCAATCGTGTGTGAGAACTGGATCCACACGACGGCGCCGAGGATCAGCGCCATCGCAAGGAAGGTGCGCGCCGTCACCGGCTCTGCCAGAATGAGCCAGCCCAGCAGCACGGCGATCACGGGGTTCACGTAGGCGTACGTGCCGACGATGGTGGGCGACGCGTGGCGCAGCGCGTAGGTGTAGGCGCTGTAGCCCAGGATCGACCCGAAGACGACCAGGTACGCGATGGCGCCCGCGCCCCTGGCGCTCCAATGCCACCGGCTCCATTCGCCGAGGGCGCTACCGAGCACGATCACGGCGCCGCCGCCGGCGATCATCTGGAGCGCCGCTCCGACGTAGGGACTCGTCTCCGTCTTGTGCCGCTTGCCGTACACCGAGCCGAGCGACCACGAGGCGCTCGCGGCCGTGAGCGCGATCGGACCGCGCAGGTCGGCGTGCAGGATCTCCGCCGGGCTCGCGCCCACGAGCAGCGCCGTGCCGACGAACCCGAGCCCCAGGCCGGCGACCACCCGCCAGTTGAGATCCCCCGCGCCCCCGGGAATGACGGCGTCGAAGAACGCCATCCACAACGCCACGGTCACGACGAAGATGCTGGCGATGCCCGACGCGGTGTACTGCTCGGCCCACACCACGAACGCGTTCCCGCCGGCGAGCAGCAGCACGCCCACGATCGCTTGCGTGCGCCAGTCCACGAGCCGCCGCGGCAACCGGTCGCCCAGCGCGAGCACGATGCCGAGCAGCAGCACCCCGGCCGTCAAAAACCTGAGCCCCGCGAACAGGAAGGGCGGCAGGACGCCCACGCCGACCCGGATCGCGAGGTAGGTCGACCCCCAGACGACGCACACCACCAGATACGCGATCAGCGCCTTGCCACGCAGCCCGGCCATCAGTCCGGCTCCACCGGGATGAATCCCGGCTTCTCGAACACCGTGCCCAGCACGATCGTGGTCCGTGTGCTCATCTGGGTTTTGGACGAGCCGCGCAGGTGCTTCAGCACGCCCTGCAGACTCTCGAGATCGGGCGCCGCCACCTTAAGGATGTAGCAATCCTCCCCCGCGACATGGTGACATTCGAGCACTTCCGGATGCTTCTCCATGTCCCGCATTCGCGGCTCGTCGCCCACGTAGTCGGAGTTGGCGTAGCGCACGGCGACGAAGGCGGTCACCGGAAAGCCCGACTTGGCGCGGTCCAACCGCGCCCCATAGCCGGTGATGTAGCCCGCCTCTTCCAGCCGCTTGACGCGCTCCATCACGGCCGGCCGCGACAGTCCCACTTCGTCCGCGATCGCCTGGTAGCTGGCGCGCCCGTCGGTCGCGAGCTGCCGCACGATCTTGCGATCCACGGCATCCAGCTCGGTCTTGTGTGCCATTTCGCAAGCCTCGATACCTGTAGACCTACTAGACGTAAACCAGAGCTGCTTGGTGACAACGTATGATAAGAATAAACGGTTCCGTGGCTACGATCTATCCGATTCCCGTCACGGAAATGTCCTTTGATGGAGACAGTGTAAGTCATTACTATTCCGCCGTGTCCGGCTCCCTTCCGGCATTGCGCGCCCTCGCCCGCGGCATTCCTTCCACCTTGGTGGGGTACTCGGGCGGGGTCGATTCGGCTCTGCTCGCCGTGGTGCTCCGCCAGGAGCTCGGGCGGGAGCGCGTCCTCGCGGCGGTGGGCCGGAGCCCGTCCTATCCCGCCGCCCAGTGGGCTGCGGCCCGGGCCGTGGCGGAGCGGTTCGATGTGCCGCTCGTAGAGCTCGACACACACGAGCTCGACGACCCCAGCTACCTCGCCAATCCCACCAACCGCTGCTTCTTCTGTAAGACGGAGCTGTGGCGCCGGCTGCTCCCCGAGGCGCGGGCGCGTGGCCTCGCCGTGGTGTGCGACGGCACCAACGCGGACGATCTGAGCGAGCATCGCCCGGGGCATGCCGCCGGGGTGGCGGCCGGCGTCCGCTCGCCGCTGGTGGAAGCGGGCTTCACGAAGGCGGACGTGCGCGCCGCGGCGCGCGAGCTGGGGATCCCCATATGGGATGCGCCCGCGGCGCCGTGCCTCTCGAGCCGGGTCGCGTACGGAATCGCGATCACGCCGGGCCGGCTCGCCCAGGTGGAGCAGGCGGAGGCGTACCTGCGGGAGCTGGGTGTCACGGGGGATCTGCGCCTGCGCCACCACGGCGACCGCGCCCGCATCGAGGTGGAGCCGCGCTGGATTCCGTGGCTCGCCGGGCGCATGCCCGCCGTGGTGCGGCGGCTGAGCGAGCTGGGATTCACCGCCGTCGAGCTCGATCCCAAGGGGTACCGCCGCGGCAGCCTGCTTGCCGGGCACACGTCCGCTCCTGGCGCGTGAGGCTGTTCGTCGCGTTGAATCTTCCTCCTGCCGTGCGCGACGCGCTGTGGGCTGCCACGGCACCGCTGCGCGAGCTGGGACTCCCCGTGAATTGGGTGCGCGGCGACGGCATTCACCTGACGCTCAAGTTTCTCGGCGAGGTCGGGGACGACCGGGAGGCGGAGATCACGGCGGCGCTCGGGCGTGCGGCGGCGGGAGCGCGCACCCTGGCGCTCGCGCTGCAAGGGTTCGGCGTGTTCCCTGATTTCCGCCGGCCGCGCGTGGTGTGGGCGGGAATCGCGCCGGAGCCGGGGCTCGAGATCCTGCAGCATCGGGTGGAGCAGGAATTCGCGCCGCTCGGGTTTCCTTCGGAGGCGCGGCCCTTTCGCCCGCACGTGACGCTGGGGCGCGCGCGGCGGGAGGCCCGCCCCCCCGACTTCGCGGGGCTCGAGTCCGCGTTGGCGCGGCTCGAGTTCGCGCAGACGGCCGTGGTGAGCGGGCTCGACCTGATGCAGAGCACGCTCGGATCGGGCGGGGTGGTGTACAACGTGAGACACAGTGAACGGCTGCCTTAAGGGACTCTTCCGGCTCGCGCTCTTCACCACCGCCCTGGTGGTGGCGCTCGTCGCGTGGTGGTTCCGCGAGCCGCTCTTGCGCAGCGCCTCTCGCTGGCTCGGGCCCCATTCGACCAGACTCCCGCCCGTCGCCGATACGGCGGTCGGCGCCCCCACCCCCAAAGCGCTCTCGTCCAGTCAGACCAAGGTCGAGCGCCTCAGGCATGACGAAGGTCCCGACTCGGTGGTGCTCTCGCCCAACGAGATCGCCGCGATGATCGGGAGCGGGATCGACTGGTCGGTGCGCAAGAGTTTCGACTCGCTGCGCGTGGAGCTGCTCGAGGGTACCCTCGCCGTGTACTGCCGTCTCGACACGCGCGTCATCCCGCCGGACGCGCTGGGGCCGCTCGCCGGGATGCTGCGTCCGATGGAGCCGCTGCGCATCGCCGGCCCGCTCGCGATCGAGCGGCCCGGCGTCGGCCGTTTCACGGTCGCCGAGCTGTCGCTGCGCGGCTTCCCGTTCCCGGGGCCCCTGGTGAAGCAGCTGGCGCAGCGCGTGGCGGGGGCCGATTCGAGCGGCGCCGTGCCGTTGCGGGTGTCCCCGGCCTTCACCGATGTCGCCATCCATCCGACGGGAGTGGTGCTGTACCGCTACAAGCGGAGGAAGACGTGAGCCGGCGCGTCCTGGTCGTGGACGACGAGAAGGGCATCCGGGAAGCCCTGACCCAGCTGCTCGAGTACGAGGACATCGACGTGCGGGCGTGCGTCTCCGGCGCGGAGGCGCTGAGCCTCTACCCCGAGTTCCGGCCCCACCTCGTGTTGCTCGACGTGAAGATGCAGGGCATGGACGGCCTCGAGACGCTGCGCAAGCTGCGCGAGCTCGACTCGCGGGCCCAGGTCGTGATGATTTCGGGCCACGGCACCATCCAGACCGCCGTCGAAGCGACCCAGCTCGGTGCCTACGATTTTCTGGAGAAGCCGCTCGACACGGACCGCATCCTCCTCACACTGCGCAACGCCCTCGAGCACGTCGATCTCGCCAGCGAGAACGTGCGGCTCAAAGCCGAGGTGCACGCCCAGTACGAGATCGTGGGCTCGAGCCGGGCCGTGAAGGGGGTGATCGAGCGCATCGAGAAGGTGGCGCCGACCGCGGCGCGCGTTCTCATCACCGGCGAAAACGGCACCGGCAAGGAGCTCGTCGCCCGCGCCATCCATACGCTCTCCCCCCGCGCCGACGGGCCGTTCGTGGAGGTGAACTGCGCGGCCATCCCGACGGAGCTGATCGAGAGCGAGCTGTTCGGGCACATGAAGGGCAGCTTCACCGGCGCATTCGCCGACCGCGCCGGCAAGTTCGAGCTGGCCGACGGCGGCACGCTGTTCCTCGACGAGATCGGCGACATGAGCCTCTCGGCCCAGGCCAAGGTGCTGCGCGCGCTGGAGGAGGCCGTCATCTCCCGCGTGGGGTCGGGCAAGACGCTGGCGGTGGACGTGCGGGTCGTTGCCGCCACCAACAAGGATCTGCGCGCCGAAATCGCCGCGGGCCGGTTCCGGGAGGATCTGCTCTACCGGCTCAACGTCGTGCCGATCGAGGTGCCGCCGCTGCGCGCCCGCCGGGCCGACGTGCCGCAGCTGGTCGAGCACTTCACCGCCCGCTTGACCGAGCGCGGCGGGCTGCCGGCCAAGGGCGTCGACCCCGACGCCCTGAAACGGCTCGCCGCGTACGACTGGCCCGGCAACATCCGCGAGCTGCGCAATGCCGTCGAGCGCCTCCTCATTCTCGCCTCCGGTCCGACGGTCACCGTATCGGATGTGGAGCGCATCGCGGGCGTGGGGACGGGGGACGGGGGACGGGGGACGGGGCCCGCCGACGTGTCCGCGGCGCCGTGGATGCGGGCGGCGACGTTCGAGGAGTTCAAGCAGGTGGCGGAGCGGACCTACATCCTCGCCAAGCTGCAGGAGAACGACTGGAATGTGTCGGAGACGGCGCGCACATTGGATATGCCGCGCAGCAATCTCTACAAGAAGATCGAGCGCTACCGGCTGGCGCGGGACGGGGGGGCGTAGTGGCGGGAAGCGACAAAGAGCGGGACTGGGACAAAGAGATGGCCGAAGTCGACCGGCTGCTCAAGAAGCTCCCCAACGCGGACCCGACGTTGGGCCGTGGGGCTGGCTACGAGCCGACCGCCAAAAAGCCGGCGCTCTCCACCGTGACGCCGCGCGGCGGCGTCGCACCCCCGAGCGGCTCCGGGCGACTCGGCACGTGGGCCAAGGTGGCGCTCGGCGTGCTCGTCGGCATCGGGGTCGCCCCCGGCGTCTGGCCGTACTCACACGGCTGCGGGTTGCGGCTGATCTTCTATCTCCTGGGCGTGACCACGGTAGTGGCCGCGGGTGTGTGGGCCAGTCTCTCGTCGTGGAAGCGGCGCCTCGGCTTCGCGCACGTGATCGCGCAGGTCCTCATCGTCTGGGGCTTCCTCCTGATGACGCGGGAAATCCTGCCGCGCGTCGGCAGCCACGCGGCCGCGCTCTGGCTCTGCGCCGACGTGCCCCCTCCACGCTAACGACTGACGACTGATGACCGAGAACTTCAAGAACTTCATCGGCGGCCAATGGGTCGCCCCCGCGACCGGCGCCTACTTCGAAAACCGCAACCCGGCCGACCGGGACGACATCATCGGTTGCTTCCCGCGCTCCGGCCCGGACGACGTGGCGCGCGCCATCGCGTCGGCCCAGCGCGGTTTCGCGCAATGGTCCAAGACACCCGCGCCGGTCCGGGGCGAGGTGCTGCACCGCGTGGGGGACCTGCTGGTCGAGCGCAAGGAAACCATCGCGCGCGCCATGACGCGCGAGATGGGCAAGGTGCTCGCCGAGACCCGGGGGGACGTACAGGAGGGGATCGACACGGCGCATTATGCCCACACCGAAGGCAGGCGGCTGTTCGGCCGCA
Organism: Gemmatimonadales bacterium; assembly: GCA_036522815.1. Classification (GTDB taxonomy): domain Bacteria; phylum Gemmatimonadota; class Gemmatimonadetes; order Gemmatimonadales; family GWC2-71-9; genus AG41. Next base: position 20,184 of record DATDFC010000093.1, read on the forward strand.
CCGTGCCCTCGGAGCTGCGCAACAAGTGGGCGATGAGCTTCCGCCGGCCGATCGGCGTCGCGGGCCTCATCACGCCGTTCAATTTCCCGCTCGCCATTCCGACGTGGAAGATGTTTCCGGCCCTGTTGTGCGGGAACGCGGTGATCTTCAAACCGGCCGAGGACGTGCCCCACACGGCGCACCTGCTGGTGGAGCTGCTGCTGGACGCGGGTCTGCCGCCCGAGGTGGTACAGCTGGTGCATGGGGAGGGTTCGGTCGTGGGGCGGGCGATGGTGGAGCACCCGGACGTGCCGGTCATCTCGTTCACCGGCTCGACCGAAACCGGCGCGATCATCGGCGCCACGTGCGGCCGGATGCACAAGCGCCTGTCGCTCGAAATGGGCGGCAAGAACGCCATGATCGTGATGGACGATGCCGATCTCGACCTGGCGCTGGAAGGCGTACTGTGGGGGGCGTTCGGCACCACCGGGCAGCGCTGCACGGCGACGAGTCGCCTGGTGGTGCACGAGCGGGTGCACGACCGGCTGGTGCAGCTGCTGTGTGATCGCGCCGCCCGGCTGCGGCTCGGGCCCGGCCTGGAGGAGCGAACCGACGTGGGTCCGCTCATCAACGAAGACGCCCTGAAGAAGGTCGAGTACTACGTCGGCGTCGCCCGCCAGGACGGCGCCCGCGTGCTGATCGGCGGCGAGCGGGCCACCGGCGCGGGGCTCGAGCGCGGCTGGTTCTATCAGCCCACCGTGCTGGCGGGCGTTACGCCGGGCATGCGGGTGGAGCAGCAGGAGATCTTCGGCCCGGTGCTGGCGGTGATCAAGGTGGCCTCGCTCGACGAGGCGATTCGCGTCAACAACGACGTGCCCTACGGACTCTCCAGCTCGCTCTACACGCGAGACGTGAACGCCGCGTTCCGGGCGATGGGTGAGCTCGACACGGGCATCACCTATGTCAACGCCCCGACCATCGGCGCCGAGGCGCACCTGCCGTTCGGCGGCGTCAAGCAGACGGGCAACGGGCACCGCGAGGGCGGGTGGGAAGTGTACGATTTCTATTCGGAGACGAAAGTCGTCTACGTCGACTTCTCCGGGAAGCTGCAACGCGCGCAAATCGACACGGAGGTCTAGTGTAGCGCGCAGGATTGATACGCGCCGCAAGAAGACGGTGACGCTCCTCACGCCGGACGCGTTACGCTGCGTCCAGTGGATCACGAATCGCTGCTGATCATTCTGTCGCTCGGCGGCTCGCCGCTCGAACGCACGGCGCTCGGCGCCCTGACCGACGTGATGGTGACGTGGGTCCGCGTCGAGCGCGAGGGCGAGACGGCGTGTCTGGCGGCCCGAGTGTTGCATGGCGACCCGCCCGACGCGTTCCGCGAGCGGGTGCGGCGTTGGGGAGCGGCCCGCGGATGGGCGATTACTGTTGCGTCCGGCGGGCGGCGTGGGTAAAGTAAAAGGCATGCTTGACTTGGGGGGACCGCGGGCAGGGACAGGCGCACGCACCGCGCCGGTACCCGTCGCCCCCATGGAGAAGCGCCAGTCGCGACTCGGTCGCTGGTTCGACAACTGGCTGCGCTCGGTCGGCATGGCCGTCATTCTCTTCGTCATCATCAAGACCTTCCTCGTCGAAGCGTTTCAGATCCCCTCGGGGAGCATGGAGCGAACCCTGCTCGCGGGGGACTTCCTGTTCGTGAACAAAGCGGTGTACGGTGCGCAGATTCCCGGCACCAAGGCACGGCTGCCCGGATTCGAGTCCCCGCGGCGCGGCGACGTGATCGTGTTCGCCTACCCCAAGAATCCGGAGCTCAACTACGTCAAGCGCGTGATCGGCCTCCCGGGCGACACCGTGGAGATGCGCGGCGGCGAAGTGCGCGTGAACGGCGACCCCCTCGCCGAACGCTATGTGCAGCGCGTGGACCCGGGGCACGACGTGTACGATCCGGAGTTCAACTGGCAGCGGGACTATCTGCTCGGTGGTGCGAGCGTAGCCCGCAATTATCACCCGACCCGCGACACGTGGGGTCCGCTGGTCGTCCCCGCCGGGAGGTATTTCGTGCTGGGGGACAACCGCGACAACTCGGCGGATTCCCGCTACTGGGGCTTCGTCGGCGCCGCGGCGATCAAGGGACGACCGCTCGTCGTGTATTTCAGCTACGACCGGGAGGCGCACGATGCGCTGCCCTGGTTGACCGATATTCGCTGGCACCGGCTCGGCTCGATCATTCGCTGAAGCCGTCGTCGGTTCACGTGCGGCGTTGTTCGCGCCTGGAGGGTGACTAGGCCATGCAACTCAACACCGCGAAGCGAGCCTCGTTCGACGAGGGATCGCTCGATCAGTACTTGCGCGAGATCAGCCAGTATCCCCTGATCACACGCGAGGAAGAGGTCACGCTGGCCCAGCGCATCAAGCGCGGCGACGAGGAGGCGTTGGACAAGCTGGTCCGCTCCAACCTCCGGTTCGTGGTCTCCGTCGCCAAGAAATACCAGAACCAGGGCGTCTCCCTCTCGGATCTGATCAACGAGGGCAACCTCGGACTGATCCGGGCGGCCCACAAGTTCGACGAGACCAAAGGGATCAAGTTCATCTCCTACGCCGTGTGGTGGATCCGTCAGGCGATCCTCCAGGCGCTCGCCGAGCAGTCACGCATCGTGCGCGTGCCGCTCAACCGCGCGGGCACGCTGCACCGCATCGGCAAGCGCTCGGCCTCGCTCCTGCAAGAGCTCGGTCGTGAGCCCACCGTGGAAGAGATCGCCGAAGGAATGGATATCTCCGAGGAGGAAGTCGCCAAGACGCTGTCGATCTCGCAGGCGCACCTCTCGCTCGACGCGCCCCTCACCCCCGGTGAGGACAACAAGCTGCTCGACTACCTCCCCGACACTACGAACCCCGGACCCGACGATCAGATCTTCGAGCACGCCCTCACGGAGTCGATCGAAGAAGTGCTGGCGACGCTCAAAGAGCGCGAAGCCAAGATCCTCCGGCTGTATTTCGGCCTCGAGGGGCAGGAGCCCATGACGCTCGAGGAGATCGGCTCGCTGCTCGGCATCACACGTGAGCGGGTGCGACAGATCAAAGAGAAGGCGCTGGCGCGCCTCCGCCACGTCTCGCGGGCCAGGGCGCTGGAGAGCTTCCTCTTCTAAGAACGAACGGCGTGGTAAGTGGTGCGTGGTTGTCTCCGGGGCAGACCACGCACCACGCACCACGCACCACGCACCACGCCTGTATATTGTCTCCCCATGGCCAGTCTCGCATCGTTCGACATTTCCACCGGTGCCGACCTGCAGGAGGTCGACAACGCGGTGAATCAAGCCACCAAAGAGGTCGCCCAGCGCTACGACTTCAAGGGCTCGAAGGCCTCCATCGCGTTCGATCGCCCCAAGGCGACGCTCACGCTCGTGGCGGACGACGACTTCAAAATGAAGGCGTTGTTCGACGTGCTGCAGGGAAAGCTCGTCAAGCGCGGCGTCCCCGTGAAAAACTTGGAGCTCGGCGAGGTGACGCCTGCCGCGAATGACACCGTGCGCCGCGAGATCAAGCTCACCCAGGGCATCCCCCAGGAGAAGGCGAAGGCCATCGTCAAGGCGATCAAGGACAGAAAATTCAAGAAGGCCCAGGCGTCGATCCAGGGCGACGAGATCCGCGTCCAGGCGCCGGCCAAGGACGAGCTCCAGGAAGTGATCGCGTTTCTCCGCTCCCAGGACTGGGGCATCGAGCTCAAGTTCGGGAATTATCGCGGATGAAGCTCGGCGTCGTCTCGCTCGGCTGCGACAAGGCGACCGTCGACTCCGAGCGCCTGGTCGGTGACCTGGTGGGTCACGGCGCCGTCGTGACGGCGGACCTCCTCCACGCCGACGTGATTCTCGTCAACACCTGCGGGTTCATCGACGCCGCCAAGCAGGAATCGATCGATGCGCTGCTCTCGGCCGCCAGCTTGAAGCGAGAAGTGGCGGTCAAGGCGGTCGTGGCGGTCGGCTGCCTCGTGCAGCGGTACAAAGAAGAGCTGCAGCGCGAGATCCCCGAGGTGGACCTGTTTCTCGGGTTCTCCGACCTCCACCATCTCGTCCCCGAGCTCGCCCGACGCGGCCTGATCGCGGATCCGGTGGCGTCGCATCCTGGCGTGCGCCAGTTCCTGGGCGATCAGCCCCACGTCCGTTACCTCAAGATCTCCGAAGGGTGTGACCACACCTGCGCCTTCTGTGCCATCCCCCTGATGCGGGGAAAGCACCGCTCCGAGCCGGTGGCGCGCCTGGTGCGCGAGGCGCAGCTGCTCGAGGCGCAGGGGGCGAAAGAGATCAACCTCGTAGCCCAGGACCTGGGGCACTACGGCCGGGACGCGGGGCGCGGCGCGCCCACGCTGCCCGATCTGCTCGAGGCGCTGCTCGCCGCAACCGCGGTGCCGTGGTACCGCCTGCTCTATGTCTACTCGGCGGGTCTGACCGATCGCCTGGTCGAGCTGATCGCGCGGGAGCCGCGGATCCTCCCGTACCTGGACATCCCGATCCAGCACGCCTCCGACCGCATGCTCGAGCGGATGCGCCGCCCCGAGCGCCGGCACACGCTGCGCGAAAAGCTCGGCTGGCTGCGCGGGACCATCCCCGATCTCGCGGTCCGGACCACCTGCCTCGTGGGGTTCCCGGGCGAGACCGACGAGGACTTCCGGCAGCTGCTCGAGTTCCTCGAGGAGGCGCAGTTCGACCGCCTGGGCGCCTTCGCCTACTCGCCGCAGGAGGGGACCCGCGCCGCCGCGTACCCGGACGACGTCCCCGAGGGAGTGAAACGCGACCGGCTGGAGGAGCTGCTCGAAGTGCAGCGCGCCATCTCGGGCGAGCGGCTCGGCCGGTTCGTCGGGCGCGACGTCGCGGTGCTGGTGGACCGGTTGGCGGATCCCGACGACGAGGCGGGGTCGACCCACGTCGGACGCGTTCCCTGGCAGGCGGATGACGTCGACGGCGTGACCTACCTGGCGCAGGGTGGCTGGGCGCGCCCGGGGAGCTTCCTGTCGGCGCGATTGATCGCCAGCGAGGATTACGACTTCAAGGCCGTCGCCCTGACGTGAGCCGCTCGGAAGAGCTCTTCGCCCGGGCGCAAGCGGTGCTTCCCGGGGGAGTGAATTCACCGGTACGGGCGTTCCGGGCGGTCGGCGGGACGCCCTTCTTCGTGGCGCGGGCTGAGGGCGCGCGCCTCACCGACGTAGACGGCCGGACCTACGTCGACTACGTCTGCTCGTGGGGCCCGCTGATTCTCGGGCACGGGCATCCGGCAGTGCTCGCAGCGATCCGGGCGGCCGCGGCGCAGGGCTGGACCTACGGGGCGCCGTGCGAGGCGGAGGTCGAGCTCGCGGAGCTGGTACGCCGGCGCATGCCGTCGGTCGAGCTGGTGCGGTTCGTCAATTCCGGAACGGAAGCGACCATGGCGGCGGTGCGGCTCGCGCGTGCGGCCACCCGGCGTGACCTCATCCTCAAGTTCGAGGGCTGCTACCACGGGCACGCCGACGGCTTCCTCGTGAAGGCGGGGAGCGGCGTGGCCACACTGGGGCTTCCCGATAGTCCGGGCGTCCCGCCCGCTCTGGCCGAGTTGACGGCGACCCTGCCGTTCAACGACGGCGCCGCGGTGGAGGACCTGTTCCGGCGGCGCGGGGCGGAGCTCGCGGCCGTCATCGTCGAGCCCTACATGGGCAACTCGGGCTTCATCGCTCCGGACGCCGATTTCCACGCGACCCTGCGACGGCTGTGCGACCGCCACGGTGCGCTGCTGATCTTCGACGAGGTGATGACCGGATTCCGGGTGGCGGCGGGCGGTGCGCAGCAGCGCCTGCACATCCGCCCCGATTTGACCACGCTCGGAAAGATCATCGGCGGCGGGATGCCCGTGGGCGCGTACGGCGGGCGTGCCGACCTGATGCGGCTGATCGCGCCGGACGGCCCGGTGTACCAGGCCGGGACCCTGTCGGGCAACCCGGTGGCGATGGCGGCGGGACTCGTCACGTTGCGCGAGACCGAGCGGCCGGGGTTCTACGAGACGCTCGAGCGGCGAACCGCGCGACTGGTCGCGGGTATAGGGGACGCCGCGCGCCGGCGGGGGGTCGCCATCACGGGCGGACACGCGGGCTCGCTGTGGGGGATGTACTTCGCCCCCGGCCCCGTTCGCAACTTCGCGCAGGCGAAGGCCGCGGACACGGCGTTGTTCGCGCGCTGGCACCGGGCCGCGCTCGCGCGTGGCGTGTTCCTCGCCCCCTCGGCGTTCGAGGCCGGCTTCGTCTCCAGCGCACACAGCGATGCCGATATCGACTTCACCATCGCACAACTGGACGCGGCACTGGGCGAGGCGCGGGCTCGTTAGCCTGCTCGTCGCGGGGGGGGGGACCGCCTGTACCCGGCCGCAACCGGTCACTCCCGGCACCGAGCCCGAGTTACGCATCGGGCTTGCGGCCGGCGCGCCCGGCGTCACGCTGGGCGGCGACGGCGAGCTGTTCGTGAGCGACGATGCGAACGGCGAGCCCCTGGGCTCGATCCCGGTGGGCCTGACGTGGACCGTGGTGGTCGACACCCCCGGGTTGCGGCTCGTCAAGCCCGATGGGTCGAGGGGCGAGCGGCGGCTCGGCATCTCCGCGGTGAACGTCACCGAGGGGCGGTTCGCCATGGCGAATGGGCGCCGCTACCGCGGGCGCGTGAACGTGATCCGCGACCCGGCCGGGCTCACCCTGATGAACCGGGTGCCGGTCGAGAGCTACCTCGCGGGCGTGATCGGCGGCGAGATGGGTCCCCGCCGGCCCGACGAGCGCCAGGCGATGCTCGCCCAGGCGGTGGTGTCGCGCACCTACGCGCTCAAGAATCGGGGACGCTGGGAGGGGCAGGGGTTCGACGCCTGGGCCGACGTGCGCGATCAGGTGTACGCGGGCGTGGCCGGAGAGACCGGAGAGGTGTGGGACGCCCTGCGCGCCACGCGCGGGGAGGTCGTGTGGTACCGGGACGCGTTGATCGAGGCCTACTTCCATTCCACCTGCGGGTCCCGTACCGCGGGCGTGGAGGAAGCGTTTCGGACGGCGCGCGGCCGACCCTACTTGCGGTCGGTCTCGGACGAGTCCGGCGGCGGCCACGCCTACTGCGACATCTCGCCGCGGTTTCGCTGGCGCGAGGAATGGGATGCGGCCACCCTGCGCGCTATATTGTCGCGGACGCTGCCGGCGGTGATGAACGTGAGTGGCGGCGGCCTGCAGCGCATCACCGACGTCGCCGTGACGGGCACGACGCCCTCGGGACGCGTGAGCGAGCTGCGGATCGCGTTCGAGCACGGCGACGTGCGGGTGCCGGGGTCCGATGTGCGGGGCGTGCTGCGGCCCCGGCCCGATCAGCTGCTGGGGAGCGCGGCGTTTCAACTTTCCGTGACGAAGGACGGTGGTCAGGTCACGCGCGTGATCGCGGCCGGCGCGGGGTGGGGCCATGGCGTGGGCTTGTGTCAGTGGGGCGCGGTGGGCCGCGCCCGGGCGGGCCAGAACTACCGTACGATTCTCACCACTTACTTCCCGGGGACCCATGTCGAGCGCCTCTACTAGGGCGGTCGGGCGGACAGGCGGACGGGCAGTCAGCCTGATCGCGCTGTTTCTGTCCGCCAGCCCGCCAGTCCGCCTGTCCGCCCAAGGTCTGCTCTCCCAGTTCTCCTACGACAACCTCAAGCCCAGTGCGCTCCAGCTCGACGTCGGGCCGCTCGGCGGCAACAACATCCGGGGCGCGCTCACGGGCGGCCTGCGGCTGGACTACGGGTTCATCGCGCCGCACGTGCGCGTGTTGCTGGGCGTGTCCTACTTCAAAGCGGACTTCGGGTCGGCCGCCCGCGCGCGCTTCGAGCAGCGCCTCAAGAGCGTCGTGGTCGACCCGACGGGCGACGACACCATCAGGCTTGGGAGCATCACCTGGAGCGACGTGACGGGCGACGTGGACCTGCAGTACGTGCTCCCGCAGGGGCACGCGGTCACGGCCTACATGGGGATCGGTCTCGGCGCCCACTTCCGCCACGGCAGCGGCGCCGCCATCAACGGTACCTTCGTGCAGGACGCCCTGAACGAGATCACGGCCGGGTTGAACGGCACGCTCGGCGCTGAATTCGGCGCCAAACGATGGCGCTTCACGCTCGAGGCGCGCGGCGTGCTCTCGAGCGGGCTCTCGACCGCGTCGCTCCGCTCGGGCGTCATGTATCGCTGGGCCACGAAGTGAGCGACCCGATCCGCATCGCCGTCGTTGGCGCGGGAGCGATCGCGCAGGTCGCCCATTTGCCGTCGTTGCGGCGGCTCCCCGGCGTCGAGGTGGCGGCGATCTGCGACAACGATCTCAGCAAGGCGCAGGCCCTCGCCGCGCGGTTCGAAGTCAAGGAGACGTTCGACGACATCGAAGAGGTGCTCAAGTACGCCCGCGCGGACGCGGTGGCGATCTGCACGCCCAACCACCTGCACGAGATCCATGTCGTCTCGGCGCTCGCGGCGGGCGTGCATGTGCTGTGCGAGCGCCCGCTCGCGCTCACCGTGGCAGGCGTCGAGCGGGTGCTGCAGGCGAGCGAGAAATACGGCAAGCGGGTGATGGTGGGCATGAACCACCGGTTCCGCTCGGACGTGCAGGCGGTCCGGGGGTTCCTGGCGGGCGGCGACATCGGCCTGCTGCAGGCGATCCGGGGCGGCTGGTACACGTTCCAACCGAGCCGCCAGGTCATCGGTTGGCGGCTGCGGCGCCAGGAGGCGGGGGGCGGCGCGTTTCTCGACCTCGGGCTCCAGCTGCTCGACCTCGGCCTGTGGCTCGCGGGCTGGCCCGCCGCCAAGCGCGTCGCCGCGCATGCCATCCGACCATCGAAGGACGGCGTGGAGGACATGGCGACGGCGCTCGTGGTGTGCGAGAACGGGGTGTCGCTGTCGATCGACGTGAGCTGGCGCCACATGGGGGAGGCCGAGCGCTTCTGGTTCGACCTGGTGGGGACAAAAGGGTCGGCCAGCGTGCAGCCGCTGCGCATCTTCAAGGAGATCCACGGGAATGTGAGTGATGTGACGCCGACCGGCGCCAGCGGGCGGGAGACGGCATTCGCGCAATCCTACCGCGCCGAATGGACGTATTTCCTGGCGGTCATCAAGGGGGACGTGAACGCGCCCCCGCCGCGCGACCAGCTGGCTCTGCACCGCGTGCTCGAGGCCGTCTATCGGTCTGCCGACGAAGGACGTGACGTGCTGCTGTGACCCTCACCCCGGCGAGCCGGCGGTCCGCGGCGCTGGTCGCGATCGGCGCCGCCCTCCTCGTCGCCAGCTACCCTCCTTTCCGCCTTCCCCTGCTGAGCTTCGTCGCGGTCGCTCCAGCGGTCGTGCTGCTGCGCCGGCTGGAGCAGGAGTGCCACCCGCGCGACGCGTTGCGCTGGGGATTCGCGTACGGCTTCGTGACCCAGGGCGCGGTGCTGTACTGGCTGGTCGTCGCGCTCTGGCATTTCACCCCGCTCGCGGCCCTCGGCTACCTCGCGACGATCGCCATCTTCGGCTTGTGGCACGGCCTGCTGTTCTGGTTCGTGCTCCGGGTGCGCCGGCGCCTCCCCGCGGTGCCGCTCGCGCTCGTGTTCCCGCTCGCCTGGACCGCCGTCGAATGGGCGGTGGGACACCAGGGAGATATCCGGTTTCCCTGGCTCGGGCTGGGCACGTCGCTCGGCGACGCACCCGTGCTGGTACAATGGGCCGACGTGGCCGGCGCCCGCGGCGTGACCCTGTGGCTGGTGTGGTGCAATGTGATGCTGGTGGGTGCGTTCAGCGGTGCCTTCCGGTGGCGCCCGGTCGCGGCGGTGCTGGCCACGGTCCTCGCCGCCTGGGGGTATGGCGCTTGGCGGATGCGGACGCTGCCGCTGCGCGAGCTGGGCACGGTCGGCCTGGTGCAGCCGAACGAGGGCTACCACGAAAAGTGGGATCCTGCGCACGCCGACAGCGTCGTGGCGAAGCTGCTCAGCCTGTCGCGCCAGCTCGAGTCCGGCGGGCGGCTCGACCTCCTCGTGTGGCCCGAGGCCGCCGTGCCCGGCTGGCTGGCGGAGACGCCGACGTGGGACGCACAGATCGCCGCCCTGGCGCGCGAGCGGCACACGCCGATCGTCACGGGAGGCCTGCATGCGCTGACGCGGGACGCCTACTACAACGCCGCCTTTTTCTACGATACGACCGGCCAGTGGCGGGCGTATCCGGTGTACGGCAAGCACTATCTCGTGCCGGTGGTCGAGCGGGTCCCCTTCGTCCCGGTGCGCCTGTTTCGCAGCGTCCCCGGTCTGGGAAACTGGTCCGGCGGGTTCTCGCCGGGGTCCACCTTGCCGCTCTATCCCAGTCCCGTGGGACGCTTCGGGGTGGTCATTTGCTACGAGTCGGCGTTCGAAGGCCTGGCGCGCCGCTATCGCGCGGCGGGCGCCGACTTTCTCGTGAACATCACGAACGACGCCTGGTACGGCCGCACCGCCGGTCCCTATCAACACGCCACGCACCTCGTGATGCGGGCCATCGAGACGCGGACGGGGATCGCCCGCGCCGCCAACGACGGCATCTCCGAGTTCGTGGATCCGCTGGGCCAGACCTCCGCGGCCACCGGTCTCGAGGTCGAAGCGGTGGTCACCGGCCGGCTGCGCTCGAGCGACGTGATCCCGCCGTACGTGCGACTGGGAGATTGGGTGGGGACGCTGTGTGTGCTGGCGACTCTTGGGTTCGCCGGCGCGCTGGCGGTGCAGTACTGGAGGCGGAGCCCGTGAGAAACGCGGAACGCGGAAGGCGGAACGCGGAACAGTGTGTGCGGAGTTCGATCCCCGATACACGGTGCGGCGAGCGAACCGCGTTTGCTTTGTTCCGCGTTCCGCGTTCCGCGTTCCGCGTTAGGGAGGGGGAGCGGTGAGAGTGGGGGTGGATGTGGGCGGCACCTTCACCGACCTGGTCGCGCTCACGCCCGACGGCGCGATCGAGGTTCGCAAGGTCGCCACCACGCCGCAGGACCCCGCGGTCGGGATGTTTCGGGCGCTCGACGCCCTGGCCGCACCGGCCATCGAGCTCCTGGTGCACGGCACGACCATCGCGACCAACGCGCTGCTCGAGCGGCGCGGCGCCCGCGTGGCGCTCGTCACCACCGGGGGATTCGAGGACCTGCTGTGGTTGCGCCGGCAGGACCGCGCCGCGCTCTACGACCTGGCGCGCGACCACCTGCCACCGCTCGTCGCCCGCGGAGACGTGCTGGGGGTCGCGGAGCGCATCGGCCCAGCCGGGGTGCTCGAGCCGCTTACGGAGGGGGAAGTTGCCCGCGTGGTCGCCGCTGTGCGGGGGCTCGCGCCGGAAGCCGTCGCCATCGCGCTGCTGTTCGCGTTTCGCGACCCGACGCACGAGCGGCGGCTCGCCGCCGCCCTGCGCGACGCGCTGCCGCGCGTGGCCGTCGCGGCGAGCCACGAGGTGCTCCCCGCGTTTCGCGAGTTCGAGCGCACCAGCACGACCACGGTCGAAGCATACCTCCGTCCCAGGGTTTCGACCTACGTCGAGCGGCTGGACCTCGGCCTGCGCGAGCGCGCGATCGGCGCGCTGCGGGTGATGACGTCGAGCGGGGGCACGCGCGCGCCCGCCGCCGCCGCCGCGCAC